>CAXUEB010000008.1:18995-20119 GCA_964249775.1 uncultured Spirosoma sp. | reverse complement strand
ATCCGATCCAGTCGGTTCAGGTCGTCGAGTTGGGCACGAATAAGCGCCGAATCAAGCGTGAACAAGGCCGTTACCAAGCCTTTTAAAACGGTCTTGAAGGTGGCTTTATAAACTTTCCAGATCATGGTCGTGTCGGTTGATGAGTTGGCTCTTGTACCGGGCAACTGTTCGTGACTTCACTATTAATTTTATTGATGTTAATGATATCGATTGTATTGTATACATATAATCGTAGCAAAACTTTGAATTGTAATCATCGGTTGAAAAAAATTTTTGCTTATGCTTGAAATGCTTCGTTGAAGCCGCCTATCCCGCCCGTTTGGGTACACGGTACGAACGCTGAACAAGCCGCTGTACAAGCCCTTGAGATAGGCACAAAGCAGATTCATGTAGTAATCATATAATTATTAGGTTACATTTCTGGTCATACGTTCGACTCATTGTCACCTTAAGTCACCCTACCCTAATCGAATGAGCAACAACTCCTCACCTTTAGTTTACGTCGTCGACGACGACGATGATGACCGTTATTTGTTGCAGGCAATTTTTGAAAAACACCATCGGCAGTGCCGGGTGCGGTGCTTCGAGAACGGGGCCGCCCTGCTGACGCAGTTAACGCACCGGCTGGATGGTCGACTGCCCGATTTAATCATCCTGGACTTGAACATGCCTGTTTTGGGCGGTTTGGAACTGCTTCAATACCTCAGGCAGGACAGCGCTTACGGGGTCATACCGGTGGCCGTTCGGTCCGGTTCTCAGCACCGCCAACACATCGATCGCTGTCAGGCGTTACGGGCAGCGGCTTACTTGCCCAAAACCTTGGCGTATGGGCAGTTGGTGCGTCATATTGCGGCCCTACAAGTCTACTGGTCGCCCGTAGTCGCCGAAAATGCCGGGATGAATCAGCACCGTTGTTTAACCGGCCGTGTTAGCGGTGTAAACCTGACCCAACTATCCATGAATTAGCTGTTGGTTTAAGGCCTGTGAACCCGTGCGGGTTGATCGGCGGTTACTACTCGGCTGGTTTGGTCGGCTGACCGGAAAGTGGTTTCGTTGTATCAACCGTTAGCACGTAATAATTCGAGTCGGCGGTCAGCGTGGTCGCCTTGCCGGGTAGTCGCTGC
>CAXUEB010000008.1:13742-18985 GCA_964249775.1 uncultured Spirosoma sp. | reverse complement strand
TTAGGGTAGTAGCCCGGCCTAACCTGGATTGGCCGGGCAGCCGTTGCCAGCGGGTCGTTGGGTACAGCGTCTGGTTTGGACCCGACTCGCCGAGGCACACCCGCACGGGCATGTCGAAGCCGGCTACGCAGTTCGTCCAGCGGTATTCCAATTGGCCGTTCGTCAGGCGGTGTTCCAAGGTGGGCAGGCGGGTATCGCGCAGGTACTGGTCAAACACTTTTTCTAAATTTCGGCCGATCGCTTTACTCAGGTATTCCTCAATCTGCCGCCCCCAAACGGTTTGATGGTAGAACGTCTGGTTCATACCGCGCAGGATCTGCCGCCATTTCGGGTCGTCGCCGACGATCTGCCGGATGGTGTGGAGCAGGTTGCCGCCTTTGTAGTACATATCACCCGACCCGGACCGGTTGACTCCGTAGACGCCCACAATGGGCCGATCGTTGCGGATGAGTCTACGGGTTCCGATAACGTAAGCCGCCCCGGCATCTTTGCCGTAGTAGTGCTCGACGTACAGGTTTTCGGCGTAGTTGGTAAAACTTTCGTGCACCCACATATCGGCCACGTCCTTGTAGGTAATATTGTTGGCAAACCACTCGTGGCCCGACTCGTGGATAATGATAAAGTCCCACAGCAGACCCCAGCCCGTGCCCGACAGGTCGCGGCCCCGGTAGCCGTTGCGAAAGCCGTTGCCGTAGGTTACCGAACTCTGGTGCTCCATGCCGAGGTACGGCGTCTGAACCAGCTTATAGCCGTCTTCGTAGAACGGGTACGGCCCGAACCAGTGTTCAAACGCCCGCAGCATCGGCTTGACCTGCGCAAACTGCCGCCGGGCCGAGTCTTCACCTTCCCGCAGGGCGTAGTAATCGAGCGATAGAACGCCTTTTTCGCCCCGCAACGTGTCCTGCCAGTGGACGTAATCGCCCACGTTGAGGTTGACGCCGTAATTGTTAATGGGGTTCTTGACGTACCAGTCGAAGGTGCGCGTACCGTCGGCGTTCTCGGTTACGCTCCGCAGCCGCCCGTTCGACACGTCGGTCAAGTCTTTGGGCACCGTCACGGTGATGCGCATCGAATCGGGTTCGTCCGCCATGTGGTCTTTGCAGGGCCACCACGCGCTCGCGCCCAGACCTTGGCAGGCCGTGGCGATAAACGCGTTGCCGGTTCGGTCGCGTCGCCAGACAAAGCCTCCGTCCCAGGGCGCGTTCTTCGCTACGCGCGGCTTACCGGCGTAGTAGACCGTCAGCGATTCGGTTTGGCCGACGCGCTGCGGCTTGGTGAGGGTTACGAAGTAGGCGTTGCCGTCCTGCCGAACGCGCAGCGCCTGCCCGTCCTGCTCAATTTTCTCGATGCGCAGCGGGCGCTGTAAATCAACTTGAAGCGTTTGGTTCGGCTTTAGAACGCGGTAGCGAATGGTCGTGCTGCCCTGGATGGTACTATCGGTGGGCAGCACCCGAACCTGGAGGTGATAAAACGCCAGATTCCACCAGGCCCGCTCCGGCGTAAGGGAACCGCGCAGCGTATCGTCGTGGGTAAACGCGTACCGTTGCGCCGAGGCCGTGCCCGCCAGCAGCAGTAGAAGGGGTAGACCCGTCAGGAATTGAAACCGGTTGAAACGGCAAGGTTGCATGATTACGTCGATAGTTGACCCAAAAAGCGTAAAAATAGGGGAGAACCCGGTAAAGCAAACCGATTAAATCCTTACTTTTCCGTGTCAACTGTACCAGCCCGCACTGTAACCCGCTTTTGTATGGCAACCTCTGTCCGTTGGGAAGGCGTTTACCCAGCCCTGCTTACGCCGTTTACGGCCGACGATCAATTGGATCTGGCCCTGTTCAAGACGAATCTTCAGGTGCAGCTCGACGCGGGTGTGCACGGACTGATTATTGGTGGCTCTTTAGGCGAGGCCAGCACCCTGACCCGCCCCGAGAAATTGACCTTATTGCAGACTGCCCTCGACACGAGTGCGGGTCGCGTACCGGTGCTGATGAACATCGCCGAGCAGGCCACCCGCGAGGCTGTCGCCTGCGCCCGCGAAGCCGAAGCCGCCGGGGCCGACGGGCTGATGGTTTTGCCGCCCATGCGCTACTACGCCGATCCCCGCGAAACAATCACTTTCTTTCAGACCGTAGCCAACGCCACGGCGCTGCCGGTGATGATCTACAACAATCCGGTCGATTACAAAATTATGACGACCCTGGCCATGTTTGAGCAATTAGCGGAACTGCCCAACGTGCAGGCCGTCAAGGAATCGACCCGCGATCTGACCAACATTACCCGAATGCGCAACGCGTTCGGCGACCGGTTCAAGATTCTGGGCGGGGTTGACACGCTGGCGCTCGAAGCGCTGATGCTGGGCGCCGACGGTTGGGTGGCCGGACTGGTCGATGCGTTCCCGGCCGAGACGGTAGCCATCTACGAGCTGGCCAAAGCTGGTCAGTACGACACCGCCCGCGACATCTACCGCTGGTTCATGCCCCTGCTCGAATTAGATATCCACCCAAAGCTGGTGCAGTACATCAAACTGGCGGCTTCGGTAACCGGCATCGGCTCCGAATACGTACGGGCACCCCGGCTGCCGCTGGAAGGCACCGAGCGCGAACAGGTCCTGTCCCTGATTCAAACGGCGGTAGCGAAGCGGCCCGCGCTGGTCAACCAAGCCGTATGAACTCGTTTTTCTGCATCGACGCCCACACCGGCGGCAATCCGGTCCGGGTCGTCACCGGCGGCAGCATTCCCCAGTTGCGGGGCGATTCCATGAGCGAAAAGCGCCAGCATTTCCTGGCCGAGTACGATTGGATTCGGCGGGGGTTGATGTTTGAACCGCGTGGCCACGACATGATGTCGGGCAGCATTCTGTACCCGCCGTCCGATTCGGCCAACGACGCCGGTATTCTCTTCATCGAAACCTCGGGTTGTTTGCCCATGTGCGGGCACGGCACCATCGGTACCGTTACGGTGGCCATCGAGCAAGGGCTGATTACGCCCCGCACGCCCGGCGTTCTCAACTTGGAAGTGCCCGCCGGACGTATTCGGGCGGAGTACCGGCAGGAAGGCCGCCGGGTGAAATCCGTTAAAATTACCAACGTCAAGTCGTACTTAGCGGCCGAAGGCTTGCCGGTTGACTGCCCCGACTTAGGCCCGTTGACCGTCGACGTGGCCTACGGCGGTAACTTTTACGCCATCGTTGACGTGCAGGCCAATTTTCCCGGTATTGAGCACTACACTGCCGAGCAGTTGGTAGTCTGGAGTCGTATCCTGCGGCAGCAACTCAACGAAGCGCACCAATTCGTTCATCCCGAGAACCCGACCATTCGGGGGCTGAGCCACCTGCTTTGGACCGGTGAACCGCTCGATACCACGTCCACCGCCCGCAACGCGGTCTTCTACGGCGACAAAGCCATCGACCGCTCGCCCTGCGGCACGGGTACGTCGGCCCGCGTGGCCCAGTGGTGGGCCAAAGGCTGGCTCAAACCGGGCGACGCGTTCGTGCACGAAAGCATTATCGGCTCTAAATTCATTGGCCGCATCGAAGCCGAAACCGAACTGGCGGGTCGCCCGGCCGTGGTACCGAGCATCGAAGGGTGGGCCATCGTTCACGGGTTTAACCACATTCTGTTCGACGAAGACGACCCGTACGTGCACGGGTTTCAGGTAGTATGAACGTAACCATCATCGGCGGGGGCGTCAGCGGCCTGTTTTCAGCGTATTATCTGCAACGGGCGGGTCACCAGGTTACGGTGATCGAGCGGAACCACTTCGCCGATAGCTGCTCGCACGGTAACGCCGGCATGATCGTGCCCAGCCACATCATTCCGCTGGCCCAGCCCGGTATGATTGCCAAGGGGATGCGCTGGATGCTGCGCTCGACGAGTCCGTTTTACGTCAAACCCCGGCTTAGCTGGGAACTGATGCGCTGGGGGTATCACTTTTGGCAGCACGCCACGGCCGAGCACGTTAGCCGTTCCATTCCGGTGCTGCGCGATCTGAGCCTGCTCAGCAAGCAACTGTACCAGGAACTGGCCCGGCCTGAACCGAAGGGGCTGGACTTCGGCTGGTACGAACGGGGTCTGCTGATGTTGTACCAAACCGCTGAGGCCGAACACGAACTGGCCGACGAAGCCCAGATTGCTAACCAAGCGGGCGTCGAAGCCCAGGTACTGACCCCGGCGGAGGTGCAGGCGCTCGAACCCGACGTGCGCGTTACGGTCCAGGGCGCGGTGTATTACCCCGGCGATGCCCACCTGAACCCGAATCAGTTGGTCGGCGCGCTGGTCGAGCACTTACGTGGAAGCGGTGTTCAGCTTCGGGAAGGCGAGGACGTAGTCGGGTTTGACCTCCGCGGCCGAACGGTCCGGCGCGTTCGGACAACCAGTGGGGAGTATGACACGGACGCGGTCGTCGTGGCCGCCGGCGCTTGGTCGCCCCAATTGGCCAAACTGGTCGGCGTGTCGCTGCCGTTGCAGGGCGGCAAAGGGTACAGCTTCATGCAGACTGACCTGACGGTCAACGTGCACGTACCGGCCATTCTGCTCGAAGCCCGCGCGACGGCCACGCCCATCGGCGACAGTTTGCGGTTCGCCGGTACGCTCGAAGTGGCCGGTACCGACCTGCGCGTCAACATGAACCGGGTACGGGGCATCGCCGAGTCCATTCACCGCTACTATCCCGATCTGCCCGTCTCGCTACCGCCGGTCGACCGCGTGTGGCGCGGACTGCGGCCCTGTTCGCCTGACGGCTTGCCGTACATTGGGCCGGTGCGTCAGTTCGATAATCTGCTGCTGGCGACCGGTCACGGTATGATGGGCGTCAGCCTCGGCCCGGCCCCCGGCAAGCTCGTGGCCGCAGCGGTGGGCGGGCCGTCCCCCAGCGTAAACTTGGAACCATTCCGGCCGGAACGGTTTGCCCGGTAGCTTGTTCGCCAAAGGTTACCTACTCTTTATACAGACCGTCTTTTTTGGCCTGCTCGATGGTTCGTTCGGCGCGTTTTTCGCTGTCGGGGTGGGAGCTAAGCATCTGCTCGGTCTTGCTGCGCTGGGGACCCGCTTCGTTGAGTTTGGCCAGCTTGCGAAAGGCCGAGGCCATTGCCATTACGTTGTAGTTGTTGCGCTTGAGAAACTGGTAACCGAAATCGTCGGCGGCCGTTTCCTGCTTGCGGCTGTATTTGGCGTCGACGAGCGCGTTGGTAAATTTTCCTAATTCGCTCTGCGACAAGCGGTTGACGGTGCTGGACTGCGAGGCTACAA
>CAXUEB010000008.1:12824-13732 GCA_964249775.1 uncultured Spirosoma sp. | reverse complement strand
TTGTTTATACGCCTGCTTGACGGCGTCGCGGGAATCGTGGTTATAAACATGACCAATTTCGTGACCAATCACGGCCAGCAGTTCGTCGTCGGTCATCAAATCCATCAAGGACGAAAACACCCGGACGCTGCCGTCGGCGCAGGCAAAAGCGTTCACGTCGAGCACTTTATACACCTTGTAATTAAGTGTCAGGCCGCTTTCGGCCTTGTGTTTACCAAATAACTTTTCGAGCCGTTTGGCGTACGGATCAGTCGGCCCGGCGACGGGGTTGTTTTTGTCCATGTACGCAACGCCTTCCTTGGCCATTTGAGCCGCGTCGGCGTCGCTGAACGTACCGGCTTTCAAGCCTTTCTCTAAGGCACCGATGGCTTTAGAATTGAGCCGAAACTGCGCCAGCACCGGCCCGGTCAGGAAGGTTAACAGGGTAAACAGGGCGATTGAGTAACGAATGGTCTGCATACGATAAAGTCAGGAATGTAGGCCTCAAATATACCTCTTTTAGAAAAGAGTTGACGAAACGACGGATGAATAGTCCTGGATAATCCGTTGCCCGCCGATTAATCCCGGTTCTTGTCGATCGTCGTGATTCGTTCGAGGTGTTTTTGCTGGATAGGTAGCTGCTTAGTCGCGAAAGCTTTCAGGTCGGCGTCTTCAGCCCCTTCGGCGGCTTTCTTGAATAATTTTACGTCGTCTTCGTGGTCTTCGACCATCAATTCAACGTATTTCTTGTCAAACTCCGCGCCCGACAGTTTAGCCAGTTCGTCGACGTGCTTTTGTTCGTCTTCGCCTAACCGCGCCGGTAGGGTAATGTTTTTACGACCGGCTAAGGCTTTCAATTCGTCGTTGGCTTTCTGGTGGTCGGTGAGTAGCATGGCCGCGAAGTCCGTGATTTCGTTACTCTGGGCTTT
>CAXUEB010000008.1:0-12814 GCA_964249775.1 uncultured Spirosoma sp. | reverse complement strand
GGGCTTTTTCGCGGGCCAGCCGGGCCGCTTCCATTTCGAGAATGCTTCCGTTGGTGGCTTTGACGGCGAAATCATTATCATTGTCTTCCTCACCCGTGCCTTGCTGTTCCTTCACATCGTTGGCGTCGTTGGCGTTCTCGACGCTGTCGGTGCCGTCTTTCTTATTTTCGTTACAAGCCTGGAAGCTCAGGGTACCGGCGACGATGAGCGTCAGTAGGTAGTTTGTTTTCATGCGGTTGTTGGTTGACAAGGGGTTTTAAAACACGTAATTAACGGCCTGGGTGCGGAATGGTTCACGAGGTCGGTCCTGGCCCTATCAACGGGTAAACGGCCTGCTCAGTCTGGCCGCGTGTAAACTACGGGTGAGCGTTGGGTAGGAGCGACCCGTTACGCCAACGCCGGGGTGCCCGTTCGGTTCTAACCGGGTGATTGGGAAGCAATAGGTTTTGGTTGAAATAGAATTGTATTTCGTTTAGATGATACAACCCGTGCAAACGGGCGGCCCACCTACGTTTAGCGAGCCCTTTCAACCGACCTCTCCGGGCGTTTTAGGCCATATTTACGGGATTATTTCTATTTAACCGGAATATTTTGTATATTTGTCTATACCACGGTTTACGGGCATCGCCCGAGCCGGAATAGTAATTTTCTGCGAAACCACTACAGACCATGGCGGAAGTAAATCCCGACCTCGAATCGCCCAGTAACATCATTCCCATTAACATCGAAGACGAAATGCGGGGTGCCTACATCGACTACTCGATGTCAGTCATTATCTCCCGTGCCTTGCCCGATGTGCGCGATGGCCTTAAGCCCGTGCACCGGCGGGTGTTGTTTGGGATGGCCGAACTGGGGGTCAATTACAACAAACCGTACAAGAAATCAGCCCGGATCGTGGGCGAGGTATTGGGCAAATACCATCCCCACGGCGACTCGTCGGTCTACGATACGATGGTTCGCATGGCCCAGGACTGGTCCCTGCGCTACCCGCTCGTTGATGGTCAGGGCAACTTTGGTTCCATCGACGGCGACTCACCGGCCGCCATGCGCTACACCGAAGCCCGGCTGAAGCGCATCGCCGAAGAGATGCTGACCGACATCTACAAAGAAACGGTTGACTTTCAGCCCAACTTCGACGATTCGCTCGAAGAGCCGAGCGTGATGCCGGCTAAACTGCCCAACCTGCTGCTCAACGGCTCGTCGGGGATTGCCGTCGGCATGGCCACTAACATGGCTCCCCACAACCTGACCGAGGTGGTCGACGGGATTACGGCGTACTTAGACAACAACGACAGCACGGTAGAGGAGTTGATGGAGTTCGTTAAAGCGCCGGACTTTCCCACGGCGGGCACCATCTACGGCATGGAAGGCGTCAAGTCCGCGTTTCGCACCGGTCGGGGCCGGGTTGTGATTCGGGCCAACGCCACCATCGAAGAGAACCGGGGCAAAACGCAGATCATCGTGACCGACGTACCGTACATGGTCAACAAAGCGGTGATGCTCGAAAAAACGGCCGAGCTGATTAACGACAAGAAAATTGAAGGCATTGTGGCGTTCCGCGACGAATCGGACCGCGACGGCCTGCGGGTGGTGTATGACCTGCGCAAAGACGCCATCCCGAACGTCGTCCTCAACAACCTTTATAAGTACACGGCCCTGCAATCGTCCTTCAACATCAACAACGTCGCGCTCGTCAAAGGGCGGCCGATGCTGCTCAACCTGAGGGACATGATTAAGTACTACGTCGAACACCGGTTCGAGGTGGTTACGCGCCGGACGCAGTACGAACTGCGCGAAGCCGAAAAGCGGGCGCACATTTTAGAAGGTCTCCTGATTGCACTCGACAACATCGACGCCGTTATTGAGTTGATTCGTTCCTCACGCGATCCCGAACTGGCCCGGATGGGGCTGATGGAGCGTTTCTCGCTCAGCGACGTGCAGGCCAAGGCCATTCTGGAGATGCGGTTGCAGCGGCTGACGGGTCTGGAGCGCGAACGGCTTCAGGGCGAGTACGACGAGTTGATGCGGGAGATTGCTGACTACAAAGCCATTCTGGCCAGCGAAGAGCGCAAGCGGCAAGTCATCAAAGACGAATTAGCCGACATCCGCGCTCGCTACGGCGATCCGCGCCGGACGCAGATTAACGCCATCGGCGACGGCAACATCAGCGATTTGTCCTTGATTGCCGACGAGGACATGGTTATTACCATTTCGCACGAGGGCTACATTAAGCGCACGCCGACGACCGAGTACCGCTCGCAGAGCCGGGGTGGGGTCGGGGCGAAGGCCGCCGGTAGTAAGGAAGAGGACTTTACCGAGCACCTGTTTACGGCAACGATGCACAACACCCTGCTGGCGTTTACCCAGAAAGGGCGCTTGTACTGGTTGCCGGTGTACGAACTGCCCGAAGGTTCGCGGACGGCGAAGGGCCGGCCGCTGGCTAATTTCATCAACATCGAGTCGGGCGATAAAGTCCGGGCGGTGATTAACGTGTCGGACCTCAAGAACGAGGATTACATCAACAACAACTACTTGGTGATGTGTACCCGGAAAGGTACGATCAAGAAGACTATGCTCGAAGCCTTTTCGCGGCCTCGTCAGAACGGCATCATCGCCATTACGGTCGACGAAGACGATCAACTCATTGGCGTTTGTTTGACCAACGGCGACAGCGACATCGTAATCGCGTCGAGCGCGGGCAAGGCCGTTCGCTTCCACGAAAGCCGCGTGCGTCCGATGGGCCGCACGGCCGCCGGCGTGCGGGGCATCTCGCTCGACGAAGATGATACGCCCGATCACGTGGTGGGTATGGTCTGCATCGGCTCGTCGGATACCCAATTGTTGGTCGTTTCCGAAAAAGGGTACGGTAAACGCTCCGAGATTGACGGCTACCGCGTGACGAACCGGGGCGCGAAGGGCGTGGGTACGTTGAAGGTAACCGATAAAGTTGGTCGGCTGGTGGCCGTGCTCGACGTCGCCGACAACGATGACTTAATGATTATCAACAAGTCGGGCATTGCCATCCGCACGCCGGTGGGCGAAATCAGCGTGATTGGCCGCAACACCCAGGGTGTTCGGCTCATCAACCTGCGCGAGGGAGACGCCATTTCGTCGGTGACCAAAATCAAGCAGGAAGAAGGCGAGGAGGGAAGTCCCGTTACCGCCGAGGTGATTGCCGAGTAAGGCTAACCCCCTGGAGAGTACGGTTCTGAGCCACCTGGATTGATGCTTTATCAGTCCGGGTGGCTCAAATAGTTTAGCCGTTGGCGTACTTATACGGATTGATTCCGTAATTTCGTTTTCTAATACCAAACACAATCCCATTTTACTCATGAAACGAATACTCGTTGTGCTAATGGCCTGTGCACTGTCGGCGGGCGTACAGGCGCAGAATCAACAGGGACAGGGGGTGAATGCCGCCTTGGACGCTGCTGCCATGGACGCGGTCAAGAAAGACAAGGACAAGAGCGACAAAGACATCACCGACGCCAAGGCTGCCGGTAAAGCCAGCACTTGGATGGACCGGGCAAAGACCTACCAAAGCATTGCGGCTCAGTACATCCGAATGGATTCGACGGCCGCCACGACGGCTTACGAAGCCTACAACAAAGTAGTTGAGCTGGACAAAGACAAAAAGGGCGGTCCGGGTCGGTTAGCCAAAGAAGCGCAGGAAGCTCTGAAAAGTCAGCAGATGTACGGCGCGTTCATGCAACAGGGCGTAGCTAAATTCCAGGGTAAAAGCTACGCCGATGCCATCAAGGCGATGACGATGGCGGGTGACATTAGCCCCAAAGACACGACGGCCCCGTTGTATTCCGCCATTGCGGCTCAGCAGATTAAAGATAACGCGACGGCCAAGACGCAGTTAGAAAAATACATTACGGCCGGTGGTCGTGATCCGCAAATCTACGGCTCGTTGGCCCTGTTGTACCGGGCCGATAACGAAGTGGACAAGGCGCTCGCGGCCCTGGACAAAGGCATTGCGTTAGCGCCCTCGAACAAAGATTTATCGAGTGAGCGGGTCAACCTGATGTTAGCGTCGAACCGGATGGACGACGCTATCGCGGGCATGAAGCAGTTGGTCGAGAAAGATCCCAACAATGCGCAGAATCTGGTTAATCTGGGTATTGTGTACGACAATGGAGCCACGGCTGCTGAGGAAGAATACCGCAAATTGGGTGGCGATGGCAAGCAGGCTGGCGGTAATAAGAAAAGACTGGCCGCCGAGAAAGACGCTTTAACAGCTATTAACAGTGAAATCACTCGCTTGAACGCGGCTATCAAGAAAAAACCCAGTGCGGAACTGAAGCGGCAATTGACCGACGTTCAAAGCCGCCGAACCGAAACGCAAGCTTCCGTGACAAAGTTAGAAGCTCAGGTTAAGGAGGAAGATGCTAAAGCGGCTGCCGCTGGCGACAACACGGGTAAAGTAGCTGAGTTGAAGCAAAAGGTTACGGACCAAAGAAACATGGCTAAGGAGTATTACACGAAAGCCTTGGCGGTTGATCCAAACAACTATGATGCAAACTTCAACATGGGTCGTTTCTACTACAATGAAGCAGCCGAGTTGAACAAACAGTTGGGCGCGTTGGATATGAAGGATTATCAGAGCGCGAAAGGTAAAGAGTTAGAAGGACGAGTGTGTGGCCGGTTTAAAAAGGCATTGCCGTTTTTTACAAAAGCAAAAGCCACAAAGGACAACGAAGCGGATCTGAACGAAATCTTGAGCACCTTACAGGAAAATCTCAAGCGAATGGAAGGTCAGAAGGTTGCTTGCAACGAAGCAGAGTAGCCAAAGTAGGGCCGGTGTCTAAAAAGCGCTGGCTCTATTATTATAAACATTACTTAACATAATATAAATTATAAAACAAAAATGATCGTAAGAATCCACGTGGAACGTTAAACCCTTGCTTTACAACGATTTACGCGTAATGTCGACAAAATCGGCTCTAATTGGTAATCAAAGCGCTTTTTTGTCGTATATCATAACTGAACCAGGTCAAAAATAACCCGACGTTTACTGCTTCTCAAATCGTCAAGCGTAGTTGCTCAACCGGTAGTCGACGCGTAAATGAAAGGAAATCAATAACAAGATCATATTGAGCAAATTAGTCTTATCTGATCCAAGTCCATCATTCGATCTACGACCCTCGATAGAAAGTTATGTCCTAAGTAGATAGATACTCTTTGAAGGAGCCATCCGTAAAAAAGACAAGAATACGTTCAATCGTTTTGTTGGCAAACTGCGTTGTAGCTGCCGAGGCTGATGGAGAATGCAATGTTCCTTCGTTGGTTGATTGAGCACCAACTACAACTGTGGCTTGCGTCTCGATAGGTTGAGTACCACTGTTCATTAGGGGTGCATTATACGAAGTTGCTGCACGACCAGAGCTGTACCGGTCTGGGCGCTCAAAGCTTGTTACTTGTGTTCTCCCTCGATTATTGGACGTTGAAACAGACGCGGATGTATTTGTTCGTTCGTCGTCCTCTTCCATAATCCATTCGTAACCCAAATCAGGAAAGCGCCGGATAACTTTTTGAATGATATCAAAACTGGGACGATTTCGTCCCGAAAGAATGTGCGAAATACTTGACCGTTGAACTCCAATCTCGTCGGCAAAGTAAGACGGACTTAAGTTTTTATCAATAAGTATCTGTTTAATTCGGTCGTTGATAGACATTGCTTAAATACATTAGTGAATGCACAAATATAAGCTATATTCGAAGTAACAACACTAACGTTAACATTTATATATCAGTAGTTTTCACAAAACTATAATACTAATGTAAACAAACAATTAATTTACATTAGTATTATACTACACCAGGACTATACAAAATTAAACTGTTACGTTATTATCTCGTAGCGCTTCGTTTAGCGACGTTTTGAGATCCGTTGAAGCCTTCCGTTCACCAATGATCATCGCGCAAGGTGCGTGGTAAGTGCCTGCTGGAAACTGCTTAGCATAACTACCGGGGATGACGACTGAGTTAGCAGGAACATACCCACGATGTTCGACGGGTTTAGTACCAGTTACGTCGATAATTTTGGAGGAACCCGTAATGGTTACGCCCGCGCCCAGTACCGCCCGCTTTCCAATCCTCGCCCCTTCGACTATAATACAGCGCGAACCGATAAACGCACCGTCTTCTACAATAACGGGCGCAGCTTGCGGTGGTTCAAGAACGCCCCCAATACCAACGCCACCACTTATGTGAACATCCTTACCGATCTGAGCGCAGCTACCAACGGTTGCCCACGTGTCAATCATCGTTCGTTCGTCGACGTAGGCACCGATGTTAACGTAGGAAGGCATCAAGATGACCCCTGGCGCTAAATAACTACCTATCCGGGCAACCGCCGGCGGAACGACCCGTACTTTGGTTTCGGAGAAGTTTTTTTTGAGTGGAATTTTATCGTGATACGAAAAGATGCCGACCTGTTCGGGTTTCATCGACTGGCTCACGAAATAAAGAAGGATTGCTTTTTTTACCCAGTCATTGACGGTCCAGTCGTCGCTTGCTGTCTCGGGGGGCAACGCGACTCGGAGTTCTCCCCTATCCAACTGATGAATTACATCGCTAATTAACTCAACTGAACTTGGTTCCAACAATAAGGTCCGGTCTGCCCAAATTGCTTCAATTTGTTGATTCATTGTTTAAAGTATTGGTTTATAAAATCTTAGTTATTGTATTGAAATACAGCATATTATAAACTACAGCCGAATAAAGTTTTGTCGAGATTATAAACTATAGAGATCGACTCTATAACGAACTCAAAGATAAGAGCTTTACGGTTATAGTTGAAATATACGCTTAAAAAAACAGTCAAAGCCTCATTTGTATTCGTTGTGGCCCTGGTGTTTTCATTTACCCGATACTGACCAGCACAGACACGTGCCTTGTTTGTCGGCAGAGAATGATTCACGTAACGAACGCCCATTAAACACTTATCTGAGTACCTGGTCTAACGCTCCACCGCTTTGATGCTCCAACAGGTATTTGGCGATCTACGTCGTACATTGAAACGGCCAGGCCAATAACTCAGATGGAATATTAAGCACCCAGTTGATCTAAGCACCCAGACAGGTTTGTTCGTATTATCGGCGCGTTGCTGATGCGCAGCCGTCCGACCAGTGCAGGGTGACCAATAATCTACAACCAATAATAGGCCAGAAGAAACGAGAAGAAAACCTTTTACAAAGTATTATTTCAAACAGTAGGTATAAACCTTATAAAACTGGAAAAATGAGTCTCTTATTGATATGCCAACGAGTAGAACGTTTCTATGACGTAACGTTTCACCGCAAGAAGCTGTAGAAACGATTCTACAAGGTTGTTGACAAATTTCGGTTACCATTGATTGGAACACAATGCCTATATTACTACGTAGTTCAGTGCTTATAAACAAGTTCCACTCCTCTTGTTTCTCTTTTGAGCTATATCTAACGATTAATCTAAATAATCTACGTGCTAAGGCTACTCTACCCGATAGTGTTTAGTAAGTAGGAGTTATCAAAAATTAGTATAAAAGTAAAGATTATTAGTAATTAGTAGATGAAGCAAAACATTATTTAGCAAAGAGCCTGTTATTTAGCTAAAAAAGACTTTTATCCTAAGTATTTTAGCACTATTTAGTCTATTTGCTAAAACTTGTAATTTTTTTACTAACGTCACTACTATACCATTCATTAATTACTAAGGTCTATCGTTTTGTGTTTGTTTGACCACTGTCCTCCTATTATTCCGTATATTTGGCCTGCAAACCAAACCAACCTGATTAGTTTATGGAAAAAATTCGCGTTGCTATTAATGGCTTTGGCCGGATCGGACGTTTGTCGTTCCGACGTCTGCTCGAAAAAGAAAACATTGAAGTCGTTGCTATAAACGACCTGACTGATAACGCGACATTAGCGCACCTTCTTAAGTATGATTCCGTACACGGCCGATTCGCGGGCCACATTGAATCCGATAATGATAGCTTGACCGTGAATGGGCAGCGCATTAACGCGTATGCTGAGCGCGATCCTAAAAATTTGCCGTGGCGAGATTTGAACGTCGATGTTGTTCTTGAATCAACCGGACGGTTCGTGGACGAAGCAGGCGCTGGTATGCACTTACAAGCTGGCTGCAAGAAAGTTGTCATCTCCGCCCCAGCTAAAGGTAATATTCCAACGGTCGTTCTTGGTGTAAACGACCAAACGCTTACCGGTGAAGAAACCATCATTTCAAACGCTTCGTGCACGACAAACTGTCTGGCTCCTATGGCTAAGGTTTTAGATAATGTGTTTGGCATTGAAAAAGGGTATATGACAACAATCCATGCCTATACCGCCGATCAGAATCTTCAGGACGCTCCTCACTCAGACCTGCGCCGGGCACGAGCGGCTGCCTTATCCATCGTACCGACCTCAACGGGTGCCGCTAAAGCAGTCGGTTTGGTATTACCCCAGTTGAAAGGTAAGTTAGACGGCAACGCCCTACGAGTACCCACGCCGGACGGTTCGCTCACGGATTTAACGGTTATTCTCAAACGCGAAGCCTCCATTGAAGAGATCAACAACGCCATGAGAGAAGCCTCGGAGGCCTCGTTGAAAGGCTATCTGGAATATTGCGTTGATCCAATCGTTTCAACCGATATTGTTGGCAATCCACACTCCTGTATATTTGATTCAAAATTAACAGCGGTCAACGGCACTTTAGCGAAAGTAGTCGGCTGGTATGATAACGAGTATGGATACTCAAGCCGAGTTGCTGATCTTATGCAAAAATTAATGTGAACGAACTGGTTAGTTTACATTAATAAATATTCACTAATTTTACTTGAGTAAAAAATGAGCGCAGTTCATAAACTGCGCTCATTTTTTTGTAAACTATTGATCGCTATTAATTTGTACGTTGATAAATTTACATTGTACTTATGTTAATTATTATATTGTCAACCAATTACAAATGAAAATAGTTACTTCTTATAGAACATTGTAACATTGTTTTTCAATTGTTCGTATTGAACTCGGGGCTAACTGAGCTTCAACATGATGCCTATAGATTGCGAAACTCCGAGGTAGGTTAGAGACTAATCGCCAAATGACCGCGAGTCGTACGCGACTCCGAGACTGACCGTGAATCATCCGCCCGGCGGCTCGGTCCGTTTCGGTAAAACCACCCAAGAATTCAGCAGACAAACTACCTTAAAGAGGATTGACGGATAACCAACTCCGAACGGAGAATGACCTGATTGGTAACATGCATGTCCTGCAAGCCGTTTAGGTGATTGATAAGGCTTTGGGCCGCAATCTCCCCTATCTTTCCTCCATTGTAGTGTATAGTCGTCAGCCCAGGCTCTACAACCTGAGCGACCGGGTCATCGTTAAAACCAACAACGGCTACGTCAGCGGGCACCGAACACCCGGCCTGTTTCAGGGCGATCATGCACCCTACGGCGCAGGAATCATTAGCCACAAAAAGACCATCTGGCCGGTCTGGCATGGCTAAAATGGTCTGAGCAATCTTGCTTCCCGATTCAAAACTTAAGTCCGATTCAATAAGTAATCGGTCGTCAATTGGTAAATCATTTGCCTGCATAGCGCGCCGGTACCCAGCCAGCCGGTCCGCGTATACATTCCGGCGGATATCGCCGGTTACGTGAGCGATACGTCGGCACCCCTGCTGAATTAGGTGGGTGGTTGCGTCAAAACCGGCATTCGCATTGTCAATGACGATGCTGGCACACTGGGGGTGCGGAATGACCCGGTCGAAAAAAAGCACAGGAATGCCTTTCTGAACGAAGGCTTCAAAGTGTTCGACGGAATCCGTGTCGTAAGCCACGGAAACCAGCAGGCCATCGACCCGGCCGTTGAAGAGTGTTTTCGCGTTTGCTACTTCTTTGCGCACCGATTCGAGCGACTGGGTGATAATCAGGTTGTACGAGGCATCATTGGCCACCTTTTCCATGCCCGCCAGAACAGCCGACATAAAGTTGCTATTCAGTCGGGGGACAATTACGCCCAGCGTTGAGGTTTTTTGCCGACGAAGGTTAGCGGCAAACGAGTTCGAGCGGTAGCCCATCTGCCGGGCGGTTGATACAATAATATCTTTCGTGTCCAGCTTGATAGCCGAATGGTCATTCAACGCCCGGCTGACCGTGGCTGGCGAGTAATTCAACCGTTTTGCGATGTCGTAGATCGTAACTTCCTTTTCCATTACCTGCGTCTTGTGGTTGTGTGGTGAGACGGTCATTAAACGTTCAAGTTACACTCAGTCCGCCGTTTTATGCAACCGGTTGCATAAAACATTTCTTAAATACGCGATTAAAGTGAATCCTCACTCGCCTTTCTCTGTGCAATCATTAGCTCTTAATAGACTAATATGGTCAAAAATAGGACTTATATTGGTAATTATCTCGATCAGGGTACGAATAACGGGGGACCTTAGCGGGATGAAAATGAAATCAACTAAAGTTTATGCAATCGGTTGCTTTTTTAAATTTTTCGTAAAAACTTTGTACTTGATCCGTAGAAAGATGAGTCCTCAACTACTTCCGTTAACCAACAATCGTGTACACTTAATCTCTTGAACATGATGAGATCATTTCCATGCGAAAACAGGACTAACCAATGGCTGACTGGTATCCATCCGCTACGGGTCTGGCACTTGCTTATTACGGGGTTATTCGTCTTCGGCAGCTTCCTGATGGGCCAGGCTCAGTCGACAACACCAATCCGGGGCCGGGTAATCGACGAAACGGGAAGCGAACTGCCCGGCGTTTCGGTCGTGGTAAAAGGAACGCAGGCCGGTAGCGTGACGGATGGTACCGGCCGCTATACGGTCAACGTACCCGCCGGTGGCAGCACGCTGGTCTTTTCATTCATCGGCTACGCGTCGCAGGAAGTGCCCATCAATGGCCGCTCAGCCGTGGACGTGACGCTGGCGGCTGACGTTAAATCCCTTAACGAAGTGGTGGTTGTGGGGTACGGTACGCAGCGAAAAAGCGACATCACCGGGTCGGTGGCCTCGGTCAGTGAAGCGACGCTAAAGGAAGTACCCGCGCCCAACGTGGTCAACCAGTTAAAAGGCCGGGCCGCTGGTGTTACGATTATCAGCAATGGTTCTACGCCCGGTTCGCAGGGTCAGATCAGAATTCGGGGCAATCGTACCCTGACCAACAGCACCAACCCAAGCACAGGTGATGCGCTGGATGGCCCGCTGGTCGTGGTGGATGGGATTCCGTATAATGGGCTTAACGACCTCAACCCCGACGACATTGCCAACATCGAAATTCTGAAAGACGCATCGGCGACGGCCATCTATGGTTCGCGCGGGGCCGGCGGGGTGCTATTGGTTACGACCAAGCGCGGAAAAGTCGGCAAGCCCGTCATCAGTTACGATGGCTACCAGAGCAGTACGTCGATCATGAGCCAATACCCCGTCTACAACGGTGCTGAATACGCGCAGTTCAAAGCGGATGCTGCGACGTATAACCGGGCAGCCCCCGGTACGTCGGCCTACCCGCTAACCCAGGCGGAGCGGGATGCCCTGGCCGCGGGCGTATCCACCAATTGGCAGGATCTGATTTACCAGAAAGGCTACACCACCAACCATCAGTTGGGGTTGCAGGGTGGCACCGAAACGACCCAGTACGGCATGAATGCGGGTTATTTCCGGGAACAGGGCGTTGTTCCCAACCAGAACTTCAGCCGCTACACCCTGCGGGCAACCATCGATCAGCGGATCGGCAATCGAATCAAAATTGGGTTAAACACCCTGAATACGCTCACTTACACGAATACGCCCGGTGGTGGTGGCGTGCCCTCGAACTTAGTGCGCTTAACGCCCTTAGCTTCGCCCTACAACGCCGATGGAACTGTGAACCTGACCCCCGCCATTGGTTCGATTGATGCCGCGTTGATTAGTCCGCTGACGCTGACCACGAAAAGTAGTTCGATCCTGGCCCGCGCACGAAACCTCCGCACGTTCAACAGCCTCTACGCCGAAGTAAACATTGTCGACGGGCTTCGCTACCGGTTCAACGCGGGCTTAAACTACAGCCAGGGAAACTACAACGGCTACGCGGGTCCGTTAACGTACGTGAACACCGCCGTGGTGCAGTCCTCGTCGAACGCCAATCTGTCGAATACGGAGACGTGGAATTACAATTTGCAGCACCTGTTATACTACGATAAAACCATTGCTCAGAAGCACCGGATTGGCTTTACGGGCTTGTTTGAAGTCGTCAAAGACCACGCGCAGAATAGTGCGTTCAGCGTAACCGGCGTGCCGGCCGATTACATCAACAGTGCCAATTTCGGACTGGCCAGTGGTACGCCGGTCGCCGATCCGACGCAGCAATTTTTCTCCGAGCAGGGTCTGCTTTCGTACATGGGTCGGTTAAATTATAACTACGCCGAGCGCTACCTGCTTACGCTGACCTTCCGCCGGGATGGTTCGTCTACCCTGTCGCCGGGCTACCAGTATTTTGATTATCCAGCGGTTGGCTTAGGCTGGAACCTGGCCGAGGAAGCCTTCATGAAAGGCTTTTCCGCCGTTACCAACTTGAAGCTGCGCGGTGGCTGGGGTATATCGGGTAACCGGAACGTAGGTCCTTATTCCACGCTGGGCGCGCTGACGGCGGGTTACTACAATTTCGGCTTGGGTACAGCGGGTCAGCAACTGGCGTATACGGTGACCAGCCTGCCCGCTACCAATCTCGGGTGGCAATCAACCTCCCAGTTCGACGTCGGGGTTGACTTTGGGTTCTTCAGCAACCGGATTACGGGTAGCGTCGATTATTACAACCAGCAGACCAAAGACATCC
>CAXUEB010000007.1:30218-34088 GCA_964249775.1 uncultured Spirosoma sp. | reverse complement strand
TTTCAGCAGCGGGTCCTGCGCGACGCGCTGGATTTCGCCAGCCGGCGTCAGGCGAGCCACCGCGTTTTGCTGAATGTAGCTCAAATACAGGTTGCCGCTGGGGTCGAACAACATCCCGTCGACGGGGTCGGTGCTGCCCACTCGCTCGACGCGCTGGGCAATCTGAGTGTCGGTCAGGCTCTCGTCTTGCAGGGCCGCCGTTGGGATGCGGTAGAGCGAATTGGCCGTCAGGGCGTGGTAGTAGATGTAGTCGCGTTGGGGCGTCAGGGCCAAACCGTCCGAATCAATCTGCGGCAGCTTGCCACTGGCATTGCGGAAAACGCGGCCTTCGGTGACAATGATTAGATTCTCGGACTTGGTCAGCGGGCTGCGGGCCAGCAACCGCCGGACCTTACCGGTCGTCAGGTTGACGACGATGATCGCTCCCTGGTTCGAGTCGGTGATGTAAGCGAAGTTCTTTTGCGTGTCAATCCGCACGTCGTTGAGGTAGCTCGTCGGGTAGACGATGGTTTGGTCGGTAAAGTCGATTCGCTGGAGCAACGCCCGCGTCACCGGATTAAATTTGAGTAGCTTAGCCCCGCCCGGAACCACCCCCCGCATCGACGGCGAAGCCGCGTCTAAAACCCACAGGTTGTTCTGGTCGTCGATGTACACGCTTTGTACGCACACAAACCGGTCGCGCGGGTCCAGCGACGGGTTCCAGGTATTCCAAGCGTCGTTGGGAAACAGCGTGACCTGCTCCCCACTCACAATGGCCACCGAATACGGAATGGTATCGGTTTCCATCCGGGGAAAATTGGCGAAGATCGTGCCTTCTTTCGAGACGGCTACGCCCGTCCACTGCACCCGCGATTGGGCTACCTGCGTGAGCGTAGCGCTCGGCAGGGTCGTTTCTTCGGTATTGTCTTTACAACTTAAAATTCCTAAGCTCAGCGTTGAAGCCAGTAGAAAGCCATACAATCGATTCATCGTTTGTTGAGTTTTGTCTTTTCCATTAGAAAAGATAATCAAACCGATTGTTTGCCTGACTTAGCGTGAACAGAGCACATCGCGCGGGAAATGAGGAAGCGGCCCGACCTGCTCGAACGCAACCGCCCGCGCCGGTTTGGTGTTCTTACAGCACAGCCCGTTCGTTATGCGTCCAACTCGATTTTTGTGGGTTCACTCCTTGCTTCTGCTGGCTTGTTTTCTGTTCGTCGCTTGTCAGCAGCGCCCGTCCAGCCCCGCCAACGCGGTTATTGACGTCCGCCCGGCCGAACTACCCACGCTCCAACCCAGCGAGGCCGTGCTGACCGTGGCGGCCGGTTGCTTTTGGAGCGTCGAAGAACAGTTTCGTTCGCTGCGGGGCGTTCGGACGGTGGTTTCGGGCTACGCCGGTGGCGATTTGGCTTACCCAACCTACGAGCAGGTCGGCACTGGGCAGACCGGCCACGCGGAATCCGTCCAGATCTACTACGACCCCAAAGCCATTCCGTTCGATACGTTGGTAGCGGCTTTCTTCAAAGCCCACGACGCGTCGTCTCGTAATCGGCAAGGACCGGACGTGGGTCCGCACTACCGTTCGGTGGCCTTCTACCGGACGCCCGCCGAGAAAGCCCAAATCGACAGGACCATCGCCCGTGAAAATGCGTCGGAACTATACAGTCGCCCAATCGTGACGGAGGTGGTGCCGTTCCGGGCGTTCTATCCGGCCGAAGTGTATCACCAAGGTTACTACCGTCAGCACCCCGACGAGCTATACATCCGTACGGTCTCGACGCCCAAAGTCAAAGCGTTCCGAAAGCGGATGGGCAAGTGGGCAAAGGAATGACCGTAAACCGTCAAGTCCTACGACAGTTTGTCCCGTCTCGTAACCGTTCGGCTTAAAGGACTGTTGTAGGATTCGGGCGAACCTTGTAACATTGCTCAATCTTTTACCGCACGGGCGTTTCCACAATGACAGACCACCATGCCTGAACCAGAGCAGTCCCTTGGCCGAAAAATCCTCAGTTTTTTCGTTAAAGAAGACGACCCGGCCGCAACGCCAGCCACCGGAGCGCCGGCCGTCGGTGTTCCGGCCATTCCCCGACCGGCTCCTAACCCGGTTTCCGCCGGGCCTGCACCGATGGCTTCAACCGGTCCGGCTACCGCTACGCCGGGAATGGTAGACACGAAGTTTGCCGAGCATTTTGCCAACGTGCTGGCGCAAAACAACCCGCCCGGTCCCGATTATTTCGAGTTTCGGGAAACGCTGCGCAGTCTAAACGGCTTGGGTCTACCCGAAGACAAGCAGTACCAGGCGGCCTGGGCGAGCTTCAAGGCGCTGGCCGGGGCAACCGACGTGTCGGTGCTGACCAACACGGCCAACCAATACCTGACGGCCTTAAACCGGGACCGCGACGCGTTCAGCAAAACCGCCGAAGCCGCCACGGCCGAACGCGTGGGCGGCTTGCAGAACGAGCAGAAGCGGTTACAAACCGAAAACGAAGCGTTGGCAAGACAGTTGCTGGAGATTCAACGGCAGATCGACGCCAACACCAACCGGCTGACGGCCATTGGGGGTGAAATCACCGAGCAAAGCGCCCGGATTACGCAGAACCGCCAGAATTACGACACGACCTTTGCTCATTTCACCGACCAGATTAAAGGCGACATTACAAAGCTGACGCAGTATTTGAAATGATGTATGATATAGGATGTATGATGTATAATGTAAGCGTTGACTCGCGCAGAACTAATACATTATACATCATACATCCTATATCATACATCTCTAAACTCACAAATCAACAAATGGCTACTCCTGACTTTTCTCAAATTGGTGGTAATACGGAACCCGAAAAACGGTCGTTCTGGAGCCGCCCCGAGGGTGTTCTCGGCATGATTGTGCTGGCCGGTGTGGCCGGCTTAGGCTTGGTGTATTTTAACCGGATTGTTGAGTTCCTGATCCGGGCTACCTCCAACGTGCTCGAACTGGCCCTACTGCTGGGGGCGCTGGGTGTCTTGATTTTCCTGATTACCAGCCGCGACGTCCGAACGGCGGTGTTTTTTCTGTTCAAATCGCTCATGCGCAGCCTGACAGGAACGGTCATTCAACTCAATCCGATTGCGATCATGAAGATTTACGTCGATGACCTGAAAAAGAAACGGCAGGAGATGCAGGGGCAGATCGACCGGCTGGCCGGGCAGTTGGTGAAGCTCAACAAGCGCATTAGCGAAAACAACGAGAATATTAAGCAGAAATTCGCCGAAGCCAACAAAGCCAACAGCATCAGCGACCGGCCCGGTATGCGCGAACAAGCGCAATTGGCCACCATCGAAGGAGCGGGTTTGCAGGAAATGAACGAGAAGTTGTTTCCCCTCCAGCGAAACATGAAAACGGTGCTGGCGTTCATGGAAAAGGTCAACCAAAGCGCTGATTACATCATCAAGGAAACCGAAATCAAAGTCAGGCTCAAAGAAACCGAGTACCAGATCGTTAAGGAAAGCTCGAACGCCCTCAAAACGGCCGTTAGCATCTTCAAGGGCGACCCCGACAAGCGGTTTTACTTCGATCAGTCGATGGAATACATTCAGGACGATATGAGCCAGAAACTCGGCGAAATGAAGCGGGCGATGGACCTGTCGATGGACTTCATCAACGGCGTCGACATTCAGAACGGCATCCTGTCCGACAAAGGGCAGGCCTTGCTCGAAGCTTACAACAAAGGCGAGTTTAAGATGGTCCAGACCGCCGGTGCCGTCAATTCGCTCGACGCCCCAACCGCCAACCCAATCACGGCTCCGGTGCCGGGGCAACTTAACCCGCCCAAGGACGCGGGGTATCGCAATCTTTTAGACTAATTGCGAAAGAGTGGAAGAGCGAATTGGCGGCTCGGAACTCTTTTGCTA
>CAXUEB010000007.1:28511-30208 GCA_964249775.1 uncultured Spirosoma sp. | reverse complement strand
GGTTTCATTTTTTACTCTTTTGTCTTTTAAACTATGCAACGCTTAACTGTGGCCGGTCGGCTGCTCATCACGGCCCTGATTGTGGCCGCTATCTTCTTTGGATTCCGCTACTTCGGCGGCAACGATGCCCTGCGTAAACTCGCTCCGAACCAAACGGCCGAATCCGAAACCATACCGCGTCCCAGTGACCCGGCGGTAGCCTCGGAGCAGGATACCGAGGCTTCGGACGATCAATCCGGGTCTGGCTCGTCGGAGCAGGGTTCTACGGGTGGTTCTGGACGGACATTCTCCTACACGCCCCCCGCACCCCAGAACGGCAAGTTGAAAGGTGTTGTCGAACTCGGGGCCAGCGGTTTCAACTCGTTCATCATCCGCGTGGATGACCAAAAAAACTGGAAGCTCGAAAAGGGTGAGTTCGGCAATAGTCTCGTTCTGGAGAACATGGCGAGTCAGGACGACATTCGGTCGGGGCTGAAAAGCTACATTGGTAAGATGCTTGACTTCGGCGTGGGCGGGCGCGACATTCACTTCGTCGTTAGTTCGGGAGCGGCTAAAGCCGAAGGAACATCTAAAATCACGCAGGCGCTGAAATCGCTGAACTACGTGGTCAACACCGTGACGCCCGAGCAGGAAGGTTCGCTCGCTCTACGATCGGTGCTGCCCGCCAATTACGCCGAGAATTCGTTCGTAGTCGACATTGGTTCGGGTAACACTAAAATTTCGTGGCAGGAAAACGGCGCGAATAAAGCCCTCGAAACCTACGGAGCTAAGTACTACCAAAACGGCACGAGCGACGAGACGGTTTACAACGAAGTAAAAGCCAAAGCCAAGCAGGTGCCGGCCAACAAACGCCAGACCTGCTTCATCATTGGCGGGGTGCCCTACGAACTGGCTAAGGAAGTCCGCAACGGTAAAGAGCGCTACACGGTGCTCAAAGCACCGTCGGGCTATACCGTCGAAAACGCCAAGTCAAAAGCGGGCTTAAACATTTACCGCGGCATTGCTGATGCAACCGGCACCAATCAGTTTGTCTTCGACTTCGACGCCAACTTTACGATTGGCTATCTACTCACCTTGAAGTAATTGTAGCTCTGGCAATCCTGCCGGAGCAGCCGTAGGCTAATGGGGTAACTGCTGTTTTTGCTTTACAATTTAGCCTACGGCTGCTCCGGCAGGATTGCCAGAGCTACAAAAGCCCCGCCTGGTTAGTCCAAGCGGGGCTTCTTTGTTACGCTTCGTGGCTTTGCAAGCGCTCAATCAGCAGGTTCAGCAACCGGCGCGTAATTTCGGCTTCGTCGGACGTGAAAACCAGCCATTCGTCGGGCGTGAAGTGGCCCAGCACCATGCCGACGAGGTGCAGCCGTAGGCGAGTATCTTCGCGAATGGCGCGTTCAATGTGCGCCAGCTTTTCTTGCTTCGTAAAGCGGTCAAACGGCGTTTTACGCTTGGGCAGGTGATGCCGCCAGAACGTACGGATGCTGTGATCGAGCAGTTTCAAAATCGGCCGGAGCGTCTGATTCTGAAACTGTTCGGCCGTACTGACGGCAGTCGGTTCGGTTGCTACCAGCGGGCGTTCGGGCGGGATTCGGTTCGGCGTTTCCATCTTACTGCTTCTCTTCTTTCAACGTGGCTAAGAAACTGACCACGTCCCGAATCTCCCGCTTCGTCAAGAGATACGTCATCGGGGGCATACTCGA
>CAXUEB010000007.1:27011-28501 GCA_964249775.1 uncultured Spirosoma sp. | reverse complement strand
CCGCATTTCGGGCATGCTGGAAGGGGAATTAACGCGTTTGGCAATCTGGTCTTTGCGAATACTGACATCCGGCTGATCGCCGACTTTGACCATGACGTTCGTATCGGTTTCGCCCTGCAAGATGCCGCTGACGGTTTTGCCGTCCTTAAGCTGCAACGTAACGGTTCCGTAGCCCGGTGCCAACCGCGCACTGGGCTGAATCACCGCTTCCAGTAATTGTTCGCGCGTCAGTCGGTCGGCCACCCCGTTTAGGCGCGGGCCGGCATTACCGCCCAGATCGTCGTAGGCGTGGCACCGGATGCACTGCGCGGTTTGGTGGCGGAAGAAAATCCGGCGACCCTGAGCCGCATCACCCCCTAACAGACTTCCCTTATACGAAGCCGCGACCGCATCCGGCGACAACTTAGCGGTAATGGCTTTGTGGCGGGCCATCAGGGGCGCAGACTTGGTACTCGCAATCGCTTCGTCCAGTTCCAGACTGATTTCGGGCGGCAGCGTTCCGGCGGCCATTTTCGCCAGCAACTGGTCGAATACCTTCTGTGAACTACCCACCGGCAGTTTGCCGAGCGTGAGCACGGCGGCCTGCTTTTCTTCGGGCGTGCGCGTGTTGATAACGTCCGACAGTAGGGAAACCATGCGGTCTTTCGCCATCGTCGTTTTTGTCAGTAAATCGAGGCCGGCTACCCGAACGGATTTTTCGCCATCCGACAAGGCTTGTTCAATCGCCCGACCAATCTGCGGATCGTTCATCGCCGTCAGGGCGCGCAGGGCTTCCACCCGCACGGTGGCTTCTTTGTCGTTCGTCAACCGCTCGAACAGGGCCGCCGACGCCTGGGGCATCTTGAGTTTGCTGATGGCTTTTACGGCGCTGATCCGCAAAGCCGTTTCGGGGGCGCTCAACGCCTGGATGTACATGCCGGCGGCCTGGTTCCGCACAACGTTCGCGTCCCGTTTAATGACACCCCGGTAGCGCCCATCAACCCGGTCCAGCACGGATGGCTCGGCCCAGGTGCTGAGGGCGTCCATCGCTTCGGCGCGCATTGGGGCGGGCGCACTGGCTTGACCAGCGTACCGAATCAAGTTCTGCATGGCTTTAGGTGTGCCGGCCCGCAAGTTTGCGTTGATGGCGCGCCGGATGAGGGCTTCGTTCGCAAAGCGGGTGTCTGCCAGCACATTGCCCAACGCGGGCAGGGCCTGCGGAATGGACAGGTCGTCGTTGATGCCGCGGGCGGCTTCCGTTACCACAAACTCATCCTGATCGGCGAGAAATTGGGCAATGCCCGGATGACTCATCCGACGTAACGCAACAACGGCGGCAATCCGCACGGCCCGCGACGGATGCTTGGCCAGGGCCACTACCGGTTCGGCTTTACCAATGCGCGCTAACGCCAAACTACCGGCGTGGCGGATATACACGTCTTCGTCGTTGTTGGCTTCGAGTAACTTGATGATCGGCGCAACGGCCGGCTCGTAGGCAATCCGCCCCAGAG
>CAXUEB010000007.1:24093-27001 GCA_964249775.1 uncultured Spirosoma sp. | reverse complement strand
ACCGCACCCGGCCGCTGGCATCAGTCAGCAAGGGCATCAGGGCTGGACCAGCCGCTTTGTAGCGCACGTCGCCCAACCATTTAGCCGCCTGCGCCCGAATTTCGGAGTCACTGTCTTTCAGTAGGGGCAGCAGCCGCTGCCCGTATTGGGCGTCCTGACGGGCCAATTGACTAAGACCCCAAATGCCATGCACCCTGGCCAACTGATTCGTTGTCTGTTTCGTAGCGGCCGTCAAGACGTCAGCCCCTTTCGCCCCTCGCTTGGCCAGTTCAAACTGCGCTTTTTGGCGGACGCGCATGTCGGCGTTGTTCAGTAATTCACCCAAGGCCATCTCCGTCCGCGGCCCGAAGTTTTCGGCCAGCAAGGTTTTGGTCAGCCGACGTTCGGCCGACGACGCGCCGTCCTTATCGTCTAATTTCCAGATGCGGCCGTAATCTTTGGCGTCCCAGCCGTTGATCCAGTCGGCCACGTACATGGCCCCGTCCGGTCCGAAATCAATACCGGTCGCCAGGATGTTGTTTAGAACTTTCTTGTGTTCGCCCAGCTCAAAGGTCGCGCCTTTCGGCTTGAGTTTAAACGCATGAATGCCGGAGCGGGTCGGACTACCCACGAACTCGGCGATAAAGAACGTGTTTTTGTACTTCGGACTCAGGGCCGTGCCGGGGTTATAGAGCATCCCCGACGGGCCGCTGACGAAGTTGGCGATGGTGGGCGTAATGTAGGCAGCCTGCCCCTCGAAGCGGGGCTTGTACATCTGCTCGTCCATCCAGACTTTATACGTATTGTTGAGCGGGTCGCGGTATTTGCCGTACTGCCAGTTGCTGCGCCAGCCCGTATCGGAACCGTTGACGATGTAGACTAACCGTTCTTTCTCGCCCGGATGGTCGCCGTCGTTATCTTCGCTGATGAGGTTACCATATTCATCAAAAACAAATTCGTGCGTGTTGCGGACACCGTGGGCAAACACTTCAAAATCGCTGCCATCGGGGTTAGAACGAACAATAACACCACTGTTTGGGTGTTCCCATTTCTTGCCGTCGGGACCTTTGCCGTTGAAGCCGATGTCGCCGATCTGCCAGTAGATTTTCCCGTCCGGGCCCATCTCGACGCCCGACATGCCGTGACCGCCAAAGCCAACGTGCACGCCGTAGCCGTGCGAAATCGATTTCTTCTCGTCGGCAATTCCATCGCCGTTCTTGTCCTTCAAGCGCCACAGGTCGGGCGCGACGCCCACGAATAGGTCGTCGCCGTGCGCCAGCACACCCCCGGCTACGTCGGTCACTTCTTCGTTGAAATCGTCGACCACCAACTGCGACTGGTCAGCGACGCCGTCGCCGGACAGGTCTTCGAGCCGGAAAACGTTTTCTTTTTCAACGGTCATGTCCCGCCAGTCGTGGGAGCCGTCGCCGTTAACGTCTTTGAGCCATTCATTTTTCTTGCTGTTGGCCGGTGCCAGCACCCGGCGCAGAAACGCCCGCTTGTCTTCGATGGTTTGTAGCCGATTCGATTCAATTTCCCAATCCTGGTGACCGCGGATGTCAAACTCTGAGTTTTTTTGCCGGTTCGTTCGGGTGTAATACAGCCGGCCGAGGTCGTCAATATCAATGGCAATCGGGTCGGCAACGAGCGAATCGACGCCCCACAGCCGGAGCGTGAGGCCCTCGGCCAGTTCGGGCGTAACCAAGGCTTCGATGGTGCGGGCCAACTGCGCGGCCTGCTCGGGCACCATGCGCTTGATGCGTCGCTCGATGGGGTCTTTCTCGATTTGGTAGCCAACCAAAATCAGGGCCGGCACCAGCGCCAGCAGCCACACGGTCTTTGTCTTCATGGTTGAAATGATACGGGTATTGGTGTTCTTCATGTCAACGATTCGTTAGCTAAGCAATTTAAGCTTTTTTCGGGAGAAAATGGCCAATCCTTTGGTTCAAACGCAGCATTCGCCGATTAGAACAACCCTTCCACTCGGCGACAGGCGTTGTCCTTTCCGCGTGTCACCGAAAATCTCAACTTTGCTCGCTACCTTCGGGGATTGATCTTTCGCCGGTCTATGCGCCCACCTGTCTACCGTCTTCTTGTCTCTATTTCTTTTCTACTACTAATCGACGGCTGTCGACCGTCAACCGATGATGACTTGGTATCAGCGGGATTCGAGTATTTTCCGCTCGGATCGGGCCGCTACGTAGTCTACGACGTCGAGGAACAGCAGTACGCCTTAAACGCTCAGCCAGTACAGCGGTCGTACCAGCTCAAAGAAGTGGTTGGTCCGGCCTACACCGACGTAACCGGGCAAGCCGCCCATTCGATTCGGCGCTACCGACGCATGACCGAGAGTCAGCCGTGGCAGGCCGATTCGCTGTGGTCGGCCCGCGTAACGGCTAACGAAGCCATTCGCACCGAAAACGGCCGCGACCTGATTAAGCTGGTGTTTCCCGTCCACGACCAACTCCGCTGGAACGGCAACCGACGGAACGCAGCGGGCGAAGACGAGTATGAAATCCGCAACAACGGCCAGCCCTTTCGCGTATTGGATAAGCCGTTCGACCAAACCGTGACGGTGGTAGCGCAGGACGATTCAACGCTGCTCGGTCAGGATAAACGGGTAGAAGTATACGCCCGGCAGGTCGGATTAATTTACAAAGAGCGGCTACAATTAGTTTACTGTTCATCAACGCCGGCCTGCGTCGGCAAAACTCAAATCGCGTATGGCCTTCGTCAACGTTACCGCATTCGCCAATACGGTCAGGAATAAAGGCATCTATCTAATCGTCGGGCTGCTACTGGTTCAGGTCAGCAGCTTTGGTCAGACGACCCGTAAGTATTTGGTTTTGCTGCGCGACAAAGCGGGCACGCCCTACGCCGTCAGTCAGCCAGAACGATTTTTGTCGCAACGGGCCATTCAGCGCCGACA
>CAXUEB010000007.1:18533-24083 GCA_964249775.1 uncultured Spirosoma sp. | reverse complement strand
GAATATCGCCGTGCTGGAGCGCGATTTACCCGTCAACCCAACCTATGTCGCCCAGATTCGGCAAGCGGGCGCGACCGTCTGGTACAGCTCGCGCTGGTTCAACGCCGTGCTGGTCGAAGCCACCGACGCTGCCATTGCGACGGTGCAGCGGCTGCCGTTCGTGCGGGGGCTGGAATTTGGACGGTCGCTGAACGGTGCCCGCGTGGGTGCCGAAGCAGGGAACGCCGAGCCAGCGGGCGTTCGCAAGTTGGGGCAGGTCGGCCCGTTGAACTACGGTCAGTCGCAGAGCCAAGTTGCGCAGCTTGGCGTGGACGTGATGCATCAGCAGGGCTACCGCGGAGAAGGCATTCTGATTGGCGTGCTGGATTCGGGCTTCTTGCGCGCCGATCAGGTTGGCTATTTGAAGCCGTTGTTCGATGAAAAGCGGGTGTTAGCAACCTATGACTTCGTCCGGAAAGAAACAAGTGTTTACGAAGACGACTCGCATGGATTATCGTGTTTATCCGCCATTGCCGCCACCGCCGACGGGCAGCTCTACGGCACGGCTTACAAAGCCCAGTTTATCTTGTTGCGCACCGAAGACGTAGCGTCCGAAACCCGCGTGGAAGAAGCCAACTGGCTTTTCGGGGCCGAGTACGCCGACAGCGCGGGCGTTGACGTGATTAGTTCGTCGCTGGGCTACACGCAGTTCGACGACCCGGCCACGAACTACACCTACCAAAATTTAGACGGCAAAACGGCCCTTTCGACGCGGGCGGCTCAGATCGCGACCGAAACCGGCATGGTGGTCGTGGTCGCGGCCGGCAACGAAGGAGACGACGCCTGGCGCTACTTAGGCGCTCCTTCCGACGCGGTCTCCGTGCTGGCCATCGGAGCGGTGAACCAAGCCGGTCAGCGGGCCAATTTCAGTTCACTCGGCCCATCAGCCGACGGGCGGATCAAGCCTGATTTGGTGGCGCGGGGGCAAAGCACGGTAATTGGTACGCCCGGCGGTTTGATCAGTGCGGGTAATGGTACGTCGTTTGCCACACCTTTGGTAGCGGGGCTGGCGGCCGGTTTCTGGCAGGCGAACCCAACCCTAACGGCCGCTCAGGTGACCGACGCCCTGCGCCGGTCGGGCAGTCAGTACAGCACCCCCGACGCGCAGTTGGGGTACGGCATTCCGTCGTTCAAACCAGTGGCATCGGTGCTGGCGACCACCGAGCCGGTTGGTCCGCTTCGTCTGTATCCCAACCCGTTCAGCGACGCTAACCGACCTAACCGGCCGTGTGCTCTGGCAGCAGCAGTATGCACCCGGCAGCCCGGCCGAATTCAGACTACCCAGCCTCCGACTGGCAACCGGCCTGTACGTTGTGACGCTCTTGTCGGGCGATCAAAAGCGAACCATAAAGGTCATCAAGCGATAACGGATAAACCGCAAACCGACGGATCATGGCAACTCTCCGGGTCGTTCAAGGCGACATTACTAAACAGGTGGTGGATGCCATCGTCAACGCAGCGAATACGAGTCTGCTGGGCGGTGGTGGCGTCGACGGGGCGATTCATCGGGCGGCTGGCAAGGAATTAGAATTTGAATGCCGAATGCTGAACGGCTGTAAAACCGGCGACGCCAAACTGACCAAAGGCTACCGACTACCCGCCCAATACATCATCCACGCCGTTGGGCCAGTTTGGCGGGGCGGTCGGCACGGCGAGGCTGATCTGCTGGCGAGTTGCTACCGCCGGTCGCTTGAGATTGCCACCGAGCACAACCTGAGCAGCATCGCCTTTCCCAACATCAGCACCGGCATCTACGGCTACCCCAAAGAAAAAGCCGCCAACGTTGCTGTGGCGGCCGTGCGGCAATTTCTGAAACAACCCACGTCAGTGCAGGAAATCATCTTCGTCTGTTTCGACGCGGAGAATCACCGCATTTACGAGGAACTGTTGTAGCTCTGGCACTCCTGCCGGAGCAGCGGGCGACAGCCATTTGTTGCGCGTATTGCTGTCGCGTGCTGCTCCGGCAAGAGTGCCAGAGCTACAATCGAGCTACGATTAATTCCCGCCTGTCGTCGCGGTGGTATCTTTTTGGCGGTTGCGCTTGGTGGCAACGCCCGAATTGGGGGCGTCCGCGCTGGTCGACGAATTCACACGTTGAATCTTGTAATTCCGATCGGCAATGTCGGTTGACGGCGTGTGGTCGACCGTAATGCCGCCCGCCGGCCGTTGACCCGGTACCTGCTTTTTATAGTCCGCTAAGCGCGTTTCGGCTGGGGCCGGTTGTTGAACCGCGACGCCCTTGTTGTCGGCCCACCGACGGGCGGCAGCCGCTTTGTTCGCGTGTTTGTAGTTATGCGTTGAGTACGTCGGATCGTTGCGTAACCGGCGCTCGTCCTGCGCCGAAGCCGATTCGACCAGCGCCGTTAGGCCCAGGCCAGCTAAGAGAAAGAGTTTAGTGTTCATGGCTTTTCTGTGGTTTTGTTGTCGCAATATAGCCTGTGGCTATACACATTAAAAACACGTTAAAGCCGCTTTAAGTTTGCCTGATTCTTAACGTTTTACGTACCATTCTGTGAATAGATTCTTCAATAGAATATTCATTGGTTTTGTCGATTGAAACCCAACGACTGTTCTTTATTTCGTCCGAATAACCGAACCGTTCGGTTGGGTCCGCTTCCAACAAAAATCGAATATCATAGTGCAAATGTTCGGGAACGGCACCCCGCGCCGGAATCGTGTGCACGTCGACGTCAAAAATGGGCGGTGCACTACCACTAACGAACCGCAGTGACGTTAAACCCGTCTCTTCCTGAGCTTCGCGCAAGGCCACGGCCGCGATGTCAGGGTTACCGTCGGCGTGACCACCGGGCTGAAACCAACGGTCGAGTTTACGGTGGTGAATCAACACCACCCGGTCGCGGTCGGGGCTAACGATCCAGGCCGAACCGGTGACGTGCCCGACGAGCAGCGACCGCTCGAAGCAGCCGGTGTACTTTTCCACGAACGCAATGGTTACCCCCGTCATGGCCGCTTCGTTAGCGTCAGCAGATTGGTGTTGGTGGAGTAAATTGAGGAGAAGTTGGCGGTGCATGGATTGGGAATCTTGCGGAAAAAGCCGCAATTTGGTCCTGTTTTTCAAAAACTCCGTTAATTTATTCGACTACAGAACCATGCGTAAACTCGTTTTGAGTGGCATTACCTTGGGTCTCGCGGCTCAGTTAGCCACCGCGCAGATCAAGCTTCCTTCCCCCAGCCCGGCCGCTACTGTCATGCAGACCGTCGGCGCTACCGACTTCACCGTCAAGTACTCACGGCCGAGCCTACGGGGCCGGACACCCTTTACCGACACTTTCGTGCCGACCGGCAAAGTTTGGCGGACGGGTGCCAACCAAGCCACCGCGTTCACGACTTCGACCGACGTAACCATCAATGGCCAAAACCTGCCCGCCGGCACCTACGCCATCCTGTCCATCCCGGCGCAGGACAACTGGACCTTGATTTTTAACAAAAACACGAGCGTAACCGAGGCCAACTACAAACAGGATGAAGACGCCCTGCGGGTGAACATCAAGCCAACCGCCAACGACGAAAAGATTGAGACGTTTACCATCGGCTTCGGCGACGTAACCGACAGCACGGCCAAGATGAACATCATGTGGGCGAACGCGAAAGCCACCGCCGATCTGAGCGTGAACACCTCGGCTAACGCAGCCGCCAACGTCGACAAGGCCGTTGCGGAGAAGCCCGACGACCCGGCCGTATTGCAGGCTGCGGCCAGCTACAACCTCTCGAAAGGCCGCAACTTGGAGCAGGCGCTGGGCTGGATTGACAAGTCGGTAACGATGAAAGAAACGTACCGTAACCTGTTCGTGAAGTCGCAGATTCTGGGCAAACTGGGCCGGTTCACGGATGCGCTGCCCGTTGCGCAGAAAGCCCTGACGCTCGGCCAATCCTCGAATGATCCGGCGTTCCCGTTCTTCAAGGAAGGCATCGAGAAAAGCATCACCGACTACACGGCTAAGGCACCCGCGCCAGCGATGAAAGGCGCACGGGGCAAAAAGCGGGCGTAAGGTTGTTTGCTTCAAAAAGCAGCAAGGGCCGGTTTCGACATGAAACCGGCCCTTGCTGCTTTGAAACGGATTGATTTATCCCCGCGCCGGGCGCAGGGAAGCAAATCGCTGTTGGAGCAGGTAGTAGCCGCCGAACAGAACAGCGCTAAACAACAGGTCACCCAGTACACCGTTCAGGAAAAAGGACGTACCGTCGTAGAAGGCCGCCCCCGCCACGTAACAAGTCAGCAGACCCGCGGGCGTTTGTGGGTAGAACGTACTGCCGTACCAGACGGCGAAGTTGGTAATCAAGAAGAACAGCACCGACGACAGGATCGACGCAGCCGCGACCCGGCCCGCGGTGGGGCGTTGCAGGAGCCACAGACCCAGTAGCCACGTTAGGCCGAAACTGAAGTATACCGCGCCCATGCTGCCGTGAAAACCGATCAGGGCATCGCTCAGAAGCATGGCCGCCAGCGGAGCGGCTAAGCCCAGCCATTTACGCTCGAAGGTAGCCGCCCCAAACAGGGCTAAGGCCGCTACGGGCGTCATGTTGGGCCAGTGCGGCAATAGGCGAAACAGAGCCGTAATGAGCACGATAGCAAGCAGCGTAGTCAGACGAATGGGTAACGATTTCATTGAAATAGATCAGCGATTAATGTACTGAATTGTGTACGTTGACCCCGTTAAGGTCAGTTTGCTCACGGCCCCGTAATCGAGGTTAATCCGGTATGCGTTGAGCAAAGGTACGTCTAAGAACAAGCACAGCAAAGCCCGGATAACGCCCCCGTGCGAAACGATTACGACCGGGTGACCGGTTCCCGTTTGAGCCAGCGGCAGGATACGCTCCCGCCAGAACGCGCCGATGCGCTCAAAGACGTCGCCGAAGTTTTCGCCGTTGGGCGTCCGCACCGTCACAAAATCGGCCATCCACGGGTCAAGCACCTCGCGGCCGATGTCGGCCCAGGGCTTCATTTCCCAGTCGCCGAAATAAAATTCTTTCAGCCGGTCGTCGAACTGCACGTCCGGCCGGTGCGCGTCCACGACGGCGGTCTGACCGGGGGCCGTTTCGATTTGACTGCCCCCGGCCAGCCCCGCAGCTAAGTCCTCAGCCAGCCGACGGCAACGCAGCAGGGGCGACGAAAAAATGGTCGTTATGTCGTCGGGCAAATGTCTCCGCAAATGGTCGCGCTGCTCTTCGTAGGCGTCGGCCAGTTCCACGTCGGTTTGCCCGTAGGCCACGCTCCGCCCCACGGCAACTTCGGTATGACGAACTAAGTAGATGTCCATAAAAGGAGTACAAGGTGTAGGGCTGAAGGTGTAGAAGGGTGTAGGTGGCTGGCGCAAGCACTTACACCTTACACCCTTCTGCACCTTACTTCCCTTTTACACCGAAATCCATAAAAGTGATACAAACGACAGATACACGACTACTTCGGTGAGTTGCTGAACGGCCCCGAGGCAGTCACCGGTGTAGCCGCCAATCCATTTAACGAAGTAACGGCCCAGGTACCACCGCACG
>CAXUEB010000007.1:0-18523 GCA_964249775.1 uncultured Spirosoma sp. | reverse complement strand
TCTGGGCCTCGGCCGCCTGGGGCGAGAGAAAGGCCACCAGCGCCAGCAGCGGCAGCAACCCAAATAGAGCAGCAACGGTTAGTTGCCCGGCCGTGATGCCCTGCGCCACGGGCTTTGCTTTAGCGTCAGCGTCCTCGCGGGCGTAGGGCAAGGCGCGGATAACCGTCACGGCCGTCAGGCGGCTCAGGCTGTGCGCCGACACGTATTTGAGCGCCAACGCCCAGCCAAACGCTTCAACCGACAGCAGGGCTTGCAGGGCGAAAAACTTGACCGCCAGCAACAGACCCAGCCCGATGGTGCCGTAGGTGCCCAGCCGACTGTCTTTCATGATGGTCAGAATCTGCGTTTTGTTCCAGCCCCCCCCGAAGCCGTCGCACACGTCGGCGAACCCGTCTTCGTGGAAAGCACCCGTCACCCAGACCGTGGCGACCATGCTCAGCAGAACGGGCAAAAACTGGGGCGGAAACAGCACCGTGCCGAACCAGTACGCCCCGACGCCGATGCTCCCGACAAGAATGCCGATCAAGGGGAAAAACACCGTGGCCCGGTTGAGCGCGTCGGCCGAATGGTCGATGTGCTTCGGCACCGGCAGGCGGGTGTAAAACATCAGGGCGGTGAAAAAGATACGCATACGTTACAGAATGTCCATGCTGGCCATTTCGTTCAACATCCCGACGGCGGCCTGCACAATCGGGTACGCCAGGGCGCAGCCCGTGCCCTCGCCCAGCCGCAGACCAAGACTCAGCAGGGGCGTCGCCCGCAGGTACTCCAGCATGAGCCGGTGGCCCGCTTCGTCAGACTGGTGGCAGAACACGCAGTTGTCCAGCACGGCCGGGTTAAGCGCGTGGGCCACCAGTAGAGCCGACGTGGCAATGAAGCCGTCGACCAGGATGACCATACCGTTTTCGGCGGCCTGTTGCATCCCGCCCACAATGGCCGCGATTTCCAAGCCGCCCATTGCCGCCAGAATATCCAGCGGGTCGGACCGGTCGGCGTGGCGATCGGCGACGGCTTGCAATACGGCGCGTTTGTGGGTTAGTCCGGTATCATCCAGACCCGTACCCCGCCCGACGCATTGTTCCAGCGGCAGGCCCGTCAGCCGGTGCATCAGCAGGGCCGCGGCCGAAGTGTTGCCGATGCCCATCTCGCCGAAGCCGACTACGTTGCAGTCGCGATAGGCAAGGCCGTTGACCAGCGTTCGGCCGGCATCGAGGGCCGCGGCACACTCGTCGGGCGTCATAGCTGGCTCGTAGCGCATGTTGCGCGTGCCGGAGCGAATTTTGTACTTGACAAACGCAGGTGTGTTTTCGGCGAATGTTCCGTTGACGCCCACGTCGCAGACCAGTAGTTGCAGGTCGTTCTGTCGGCAGAACACATTGATGGCTGCCCCGCCCGCGATAAAATTTTTGACCATGCCATACGTAATATCGGCCGGGTAAGCACTGACGCCTTCGGCAGCCAGACCGTGGTCGGCCGCGAAGACGAGCACGTGCGGGTTGCGGAGCTGGGGCGTTTCGGTTTGCTGGATTCGGGCAATCTGAAGGGCTACGTCTTCCAAGCGGCCCAGCGCGCCGAGTGGTTTGGTCTTCTGGTCAATGCGTTGGCGAATGCGGTCGGTTAGCATGAAAAGCAAAAATCGGTAGCTTACTTCGCATAAATTCGGCTACCTTGGACGTTGACAAAAGCGAGCGCAAAGTTCTCGAATGAATCCGTACGAACGGCCACTGCACAACTAAAATGGACAAATTGATTGACGTTGACTGGGAAAACGTTTTGATTCCCAGCCATTCCGTAGCCGAAATGATCGTGCGCGGCACCATCACGTACCTGTTTGTTTTCGCCTATTTTCGCTGGTTTCGGCGCGGAACGGGTCAATTAAACATCGGCGATCTACTGCTCGTTACACTGGTTTCCGATGCCGCCCAAAACGCCATGGCCGGCACGTACGAGTCGGTGACCGAAGGCGTCGTTTTGGTTGGCACGCTCGTCCTCTGGGATTATCTGCTCAATTGGTTGGGCTTCAACTCTGTCTTTTTCAGCCGCGTTATCACCCCCGAGCCGGCTCTGCTCGTGAAAGATGGCGTGATGCAGCGCCAGACCATGAAGCGCGAAATGATCTCGGAAGATGAACTGCACGGCATCTTGCGCGAAAACGGCATTGACGACATCAACGACGTTAAAACGTGCTACTTAGAAGGCAGCGGCAACGTCAGTGTGGTGGAGCGAAAGTAGCTCAGTTACCGCCCAACGGCCCGTTTGTCCACTCAAGTATGCAGTACACCGTTCACACCTATTTAGACAAATGTCTAATCAAGCGATTAGACATTTGTCTAACAGTTTAATTATACGTTCAATGAATGCGCTTTTCAAAGCCTTGAATGACCCAACCCGCCGGCAGATTCTCGACCTGCTGCGCGGGGGCGACCTGAACGCCGGCGAGATTGCCGAGCGCTTCGACATGACCAAGCCGAGTATCTCGCACCACCTCGATTTGCTGCGGCAAGCCGGTTTGGTTGAGTCGGTCAAGCAAGGGCAGTTTATCACGTACTCACTCAACACGACCGTCTTAGACGAGTTGCTGGCTTGGTTGCTAAGTTTCCAGAAAGCCGAAGCCAACGCGCCCGAAGCCGTGCACCCAAATCAGTCTTCTCAATAATCCAATCAAACCCTTCATTAATATGAAACCCCAATCGACTACCGCGGAAGTACTGATAATCGCCTTGCTGCTAACGCCGTTCGTTTACCTGGCGCTGATCTGGAACCAACTGCCCACGATGGTCACCTCGCAGTACGACCTACGCGGGGTTGCCAACGACACCATGCCTAAAGGCGTACTTGCCGGGGTACTGGGTGGTCTATCCGTATTGCTGTATCTGTTGCTTCGTTTCCTGCCCAACATTGACCCCAAAGGCCGTTTGCAGGGAGCGAACTACCAAAAGTTGCGGTTCGTCATTCTGGTTATGTTTGCCGCCATTGTGGGCTGGGTATGGTACCGGGCCGCCCACCCGGCCGAAAATCAGTCGTCACCCGCGGTACTTTTTGCCTTGGTTGGCTTGTTGCTGGCGGGCATCGGTAACTACATCACCACCCTTAAACCCAACTGGTTTGTCGGTATTCGTACGCCCTGGACGTTGGAGAGCGAAACCGTCTGGCGTCGCACGCACCGGCTGGGCGGACGGCTGATGGTGGCGGGTGGGCTGCTCAGCGTCATCCTGGCGCTAACCCTACCCACGCCCTACGTATTCGGAGCCGTCATAGGCGTCGTGCTGACGGTCTCGCTGATTCCGGTCGTTTTCTCCTACGTGTTTTTCCGGCAGGAAAAAGCGCGTCAATTGAATTAACCCATTCTCGAACGGCTCCCCTACTCTCATGATTCGCTTCCTACCCGTTGTCCTTCGCTGGTTTGTGACCCTTGTGCTGCTGCTCGGCCGTCCTGTGCTGGCCCAAATCGAAGAACCGATGCGCCACAAGATTACCGCGCCCGCCGGGGTTGATCTAACCCTGGAGGGGACGCTAACTCTGCCCACTAACGCTTCAGTTCCGGCGGCCGGCGTTCCCGTTGTGCTGCTGATTGCCGGCTCCGGCCCGACCGACCGCGATTGCAACAGCCACCTCGGCCTGAAAACGGACGCGTTCAAGATACTGGCCGACAGCCTGAGCCGGCAAGGGGTAGCGCTACTGCGGTATGATAAGCGTTATTCAGGAACCAACCTGATGCAGGCGGTAATGGCCGCTCCCGTTGAAAAGCATCAATTCAGCTACTACGTTGAAGATGCCATTGGTTTCATCCGGCAGTTACAGACTGACAAACGCTTCAGTAAGGTTATTGTGGCGGGTCACTCGGAAGGCTCGTTAGTGGGTATGCTGGCGGCTCGCGAAACCCAGGTGGCCGGGTTTATATCGATTGCCGGGGCCGGACAAAACATTGCCCATGTTTTGAAGACCCAACTGGCGAATCTGCCCGACACGTTACGTAAACAAGCCGACCGGACCCTCGATTCGTTACGGGCCGGCCACTTTGTACGGCAAATTTCGCCCTTATTGTATCAATTATTTAGTCCACAAAACCAGTCCACCCTGATTTCCTGGATGAAGTACGATCCGGCCAATGAGATTCGGACGTTTCGGGGACCCGTTCTGCTCATCAACGGCAAACGCGATGTTCAAGTCGCCGTCCGCGAAGCCGAAGCGCTGAAAGCCGCCCGCCCCGACGCCCGCCTGCTGCTCTTCGACGCCATGACGCACGTGCTGAAAGATGCCGCTTCGGACAGCCCGGCCGACCAAACCAAGACCTACAACGACCCCATGCTGCCCCTAACCCCCGGCCTCGCCACCGCCATCGCGCAGTTTGTAAAGCAACTGTAGCTCTGGTAATCCTGCCGGAGCTACTTGCTGTCGCCTGCTGCTACGGCAGGATTGCCAGAGCTACAATCGAGCTACATCAATTCGCTGAGTAATGCTGCAAATACACAACGAGCCGCTCGAAGTGCCGTTGCTCGTGGGGGTTTTGCGTCTGACGAACGAGCAGGTGCCGGTAACTGTCAATCAGCCCGTCGAAGTGCGGATTGTGGTTGAGCCGGGCCGCAATCAGCCCCTTGTAGCACCGGTGCGTCTGGTTGTAGACGTAGCGGCAGGGCTGATCGGGGTGCTCGTTGAGAAGCCGGTCGAGTTCGGGCAGGGTGCCGGACGCGTTCAAAAAAGCCAATCCTTGTTCGCTAAAGAAATCTTCGATGTGCGCGCAGGTCTCGACTAACTCGTCGTCGCGGTGAATCTTGTACCGGAAATACTGGAGGCTGTTAAACTTACCGATCGAGATAATCAGCGTATTGGCGTCGGAACGGTAGTCAGTCGGATTATTGAGAAACTGCTGCGCAATCTGCTCAACCTGCTCGTTGCGGCAGCCAAAGCTCACTTCCAGCAAGGTTTCGTCTTGGTAGAATGCCGGCGACAGAATTACGTTCTGAAACCCGGCTCCGGTCACACGCCGGTACTGTTTACGAGCCAGCAACAGCTCATACTGGTAGCCCGCGAAGAACGGCGTCAGGTGCTGGTACAAACTAATTTCAAACGGCGTCAGCGTCATCGGTGCAGTGTACCCATTCAATAAAATTAATACCGGATACTGATCTAACTCATTCAAAACGAATAAGTTTTCAGTAAGTAACCACAATACGAACAACCACTTAACCCCGTAACGGAACCACGACGGTTCATTTTTGGTTAATACCATACGCGCCCGCAACGGCGTCAATTTGGGGACGACCGGAATTGACAGCTTGCCGAGGTCGCGTGTAAGCATGCCGGGAGTTGACGGTATTTCCCGCCCAAACAAATCGTCAAAACAATAACTGGCGAATATAACTACGCCATGGCTGCCTAATCCGGAGGATTAAGCAATAGCCATCGTCTCCCCGGCCTACGTGCTGCTGGCTGGATCAGGGGGCGTCGACTCGCAGCGCTGGCTCGGATAACGGTGTTAACAACGAGCGAGACAAAAGCACCTACGGATGAAGCTTGGTCTGGTAAACACCGGGCCGATTCCCGACAATCTCAAGTTTACCTAAGCATGTAGAAGGCACGACGGTTTCCTTGACTGGACGAGAGTTCGAATCTCTCCGTCTCCACACAAACAATCAAAAAGGCCGCTATCTTTACGGAAACGGCCTTTTTTCATGTACACCCATTTGAGTTTAACAAATCGCTTAACACTTACGGGCATTCAGGCCCCCGAAAAAGGCCGAAACGAGGTGCCACCATTCAGAAAATGTAAGTTGTACCACTTCGAGTACGACACGTCAAAAACTTGGTTGATCGAGTTCTACCAATGGAACGTAAAGACGCAAAAGAAACAGCGTCGCTTTTTCAGTCGCTTCAACACCATTGCCGATGTTAAAGGCCGTTTGAAAGAGGCTAACCGATGGATTGCGTTTATAGATCAGCAACTCGAACAAGGAGCGGTCTTTAACCCCGATGCTGCAACGGTACAGAACAATCCCGGTAAAGTTCGATTGCTTAAAGACGACTTAACCGATTACTTAGGCTATCAGAAGAGAGTATTAGCTGACACGTCGATAAGTGCCTACAGTGGATTTGTTGACAAATGGACTGAGTTCGCCAAAGCAAATAATTTGTTGTCACTACCAACGGCGCAACTTACCCCAGCACTCTGTCAGGGCTTTGTAGACTATCTGGTTACGTTGTCTATCAGCAACACAACCCGCAACAATCAGATTACGCGTCTACACGCTTTTTGTAGTCATTACATGAAACCCGGCCGGGAACGGTTTGAGCAAAACCCCGCCCGGTTTCTGGAAATGTTTACGGCCAAAACGGAAAGCCATGAACCGTTTACGCCTAAGCAGGCCGATACCATTATCAAGTATCTTACCGAACAGCAGGACTTTCAGTTGCTAATGTTCATCTACTTCATTAAGTATACGTTTGCCCGCCCTGGTAAGGAGGTCCGACTAATGAAAGTTCGAGACTTGAAGGAAAGCACCCTGCGTATTACATCAACATACAGCAAGAGTAGCCGCGTTAAAACGCCAACCATCCCTAAGCCGTTGGCCGAACTAATCGAGCGGTTGCAGATTCGGCAGTATGAACCAGACTACTACGTATTTGGCAATGAAGGGACACCCGGCCCGGTTCCCTGCGATAAAAATCACTTCTACCGTAGGCATAGAAAAGTGCTGGATGAATTAAACCTTACGGGTGCCAAATACACTCTATACGGTTGGAAACACACCGGCAACATTAAGCTATTTAAAGCAACGGGTAAGATTACAACCAATCAGCAGCAGAACGGCCACGCCAGCCCACGAACCACCGAAATTTACTTGGCTAAAATGGGATTGATTGCCGATGATGAAATCATTGAAAAGTTTGTCTAACCAATAACCCCTGTTCAACAATGAAAGCCCTAACACTTACCCTTATCAGTCTGATTCTCTTTACTGTGTGTAGCTGCAAAAAACCGGATGATGTAAGTCCAGATGTTGCAGCAGAAGTAACCGGCACTTATCAAGTTCAATACGCCTACGGCAACGGTCAGACGTTAAAATTGCCGACCGCCAACGCTAATGCCGGAATTACATTTACGAGAATATCAAACAGTGAGATAAGCCTGGTATTCGCTTACAATGGTCCGGTCGGTTCGTATAAAACCAGACCTTACCCCTACGAAGTCAAACGTATTGGCAGCACGTATGAGATTCGGACCAACAATCGAAAGACTGGCACCGTAGAAGAAAATACGCTAAAAATGGATGTAGTGAACGATGATGGTTCAAGTACTTACGTTGAAGCTGTCAGACGATAGCCGCTAAATGCACCTAAATAAGAAAGCCCGGCCGTAGTGGTTGGGCTTTCTTGTTTAGATCCGGAGTAGTCAAAACCGTCTGCATCGTCGACACTTGACAACGTAGATAGAACCGTCTACATTTGCCGGCATGAACAAGGTGTTTGACACGTATTTCGGCGGTAAATCAGGTAGTGGTGTTGCTCAACAAATCATTAATGAGCTACGGCCCCATGATGTGTACATAGAGCCGTTTTTGGGCAACGGGTCGGTTTACCGGTATAAGAAAGCGGCCCGAATCAACATCCTTAATGACTTGGACCCGCTGGTGGTTGAGCGGTGGTCGAGATCTGGTGTAGCCGTTTTGAACTACGCTGCAGTAGACCTGTTGCAGCGATACCCGTTTTTACCTGAGCGCCGTTACTGCCTGTACTTAGACCCGCCCTACCCGCTTGGTTCCCGCCGGTCAGCACGAAAGGTATACAACTATGAAATGACCGATGATGACCATAGAGAATTACTCACTGTCATTATAAATCTACCTGGTTGCGTAGACGTTTGTATCTCCACCTATGAGAATGATTTGTACAAAACGTACCTAAGCGGTTGGCGGTTGAAGACCTTTAACAGCCAAACCCGGCAAGGTCCGGCCGTCGAATACCTATACATGAATTACAGCAACCCAACCGGCTTGCTGCATGACTATCGGCACTTAGGTACTGACCGAACCGACCGACAGCGCATCCGGCGTAAGATCAACCGCGAAATTGAGAAACTAAACCGGCTGCCAGTGTTGGAGCGAAACGCTATCATTTTCGAGATACTAAACCAGTCGACCGTAGACGAAAGCAACTACCATCGATAGCAGTCAGATTTATCTACGCTGGCCATGGTAGTTGCTTTCGTCTACGTCGGCCGCCGTAGTCGGTACTAACTACGCATCCGGGTAGACAAAAACGTCTGCATGATCATGAAGACATTTTTGTCTACATGGTGCCAATAACAGAAAACGCCCGGCCAATTGACCGGGCGTTTTGCTGACTACCCACCAACTAAATTAACTAAGAATAGAAATTCCATACGGCCGGGTATTTGGCGTATTGGATCAGCGGCCACTACGTTCCAACGCGTTGTAATCGACCGTTGTTGACGTTACAGCCGCTACTACCGTGCCGGCCGTAAGCAAGTATCCGGCTATCGTGCCGACCACGGCCGGCAGTGCTACAGGAGCCGCTAATAGCGCCGTACCTATCCCGCCAATAATCAAACCGACGGTTCGGAGTTTGCGGAAAAATTTAGGCGTTGGAGCGGCCAACCGTTCGCCTAAACTAAGATTCTGATTAATCATTCTGGTAGACGTTTAGGAGTGAAAAGGCAACGGTTTACGCGTAAAAATTCCAGCCGGCCGGGTTCTGAATGTAACTCACGCATTGAGCGTAAGTCGTTGGGGGAACCGGGAATTTGATTGGAGCGCCCGCAACGACGGCCCGGCTGGTATGGTTGTAGTATTCCTGAACACCCGCCGAAACCAGCGCCGTACCATCGCTGAACGTGCCCGTTAGCACCGTGCCGTCAGCGCGTGTTACTTGAGCGTTCGGATTGATTCGGAAGTCACCAGCGGCCGGATTCCCTACGAAAAAGTTGGCCTGTTGCGCCAGCGACACAAACACCGAGTTCGTGTCTTGACCGGTTGCAGCCTGCCATGCCGCTAATGTGGTATAGCCGGTTGCGTCCTTCGTAAATTTCACCTGGCCGTATTCGTTCACGAAAAATACGTTGTAATTGCCGACATAAGTTGCCGCGGCCGGTAGGTTGATGAACGCTGTAAAGCGAGGTGTAAAAGCAAAGATCGTCCGGTTGATGTTGGCCGAACCACCCCCGTTCCACGTCATACCGCTTTTATCCGCCCCTACTATAGTTGATCGTTCAAGGCGGAACGTTACGCCGTCTGCCAACTGAAACACTTCTGTATTTCCAAGTTGGGCCAAATACACGGCCATATTGCGGTACGTCGAGTTGTTCGCCACGCTCAAGAAACGAGCGTCTATCGGCAGCGTTTTGAACATACTACGCTCAACCAACAGGTTCGTTGCATCGGCCGAACCCGGCCCGCTTTCGAGTAAGCCAAACGCGTTCCGCACGTTGTAATTCTCAACGGTCGGCACCCCAAACGAGCGGAAATTATACGTAATCGCCCCGTCGTTATTGATCGTGTCGAACTTAGTGCCTGGGTTGCCGTGCCCAAAAAAAGCCGAACCGAGCTTAGTTTTCGGGCGGGGTGCAATGACATAACACCGTTCCATCAGAGCGCCCATGCCGGCCGGGTTCGGTTCGTGCTGAACAATCGGACCAATTGCGGCCGGGTGCCCTTCGGAGTCGTAAGCCACCACATCGCGCAAAGTGCCTGAGCTAAAATAAAGGTTGTGCTTATGACCAAACGCAAACAGGCTTTTCTCAATCAAGGCATTCTGCCGAACGTAGATAGCCCCGTCGTTTTGCGTCTGATTCTGAGCAATGATATTCCGAATCGTTGCGCCGTTTCGTAGGCTTATGCCCGTTGCCCGTTTCGCCAACTCATAGACTTTGGCGTCTGTATTTGGGTTGCTACCGGTGTTGATGAACAGCGTAATCGGCGAACCGCTTGCCATATCGCTACTATCAACAAAGTAGCTGAACGGTGTACTGTTACAGGCGGCTACGCTATCCACGAACACCGGCATATCATTGTCGACTACACACGGAAACGATTCGTTAACGGGTCCGTCCGTAGCCCAATTAATTGCCCAAACGTTCGGGAGTCCGGCCGCGTCCGGTTGCGACCATGCACCAGCATTTTTTGGCACAACTTCGGCGCAATTGATGGTTGAAAAACCGCCGTCAATAGTAACGTTGTCCAATTCCGGCAAATGTAGACGGTCGCGGTAAAGAGCTTTATCGCCAAACTTCAACGTAACGCCTGCCCCTTTTGCGAGTGCCTTAGCCTGTAGGCTTGCCAGCGACCGAACGGCCTTAGTAGATTCCGTACCAGCGTTATTGTCGTCACCGGCCGAACTAACGTAGTAATCGAACGTCGGTGTTGGCGTAAGCGGTGTTGGCGTAGTCGGCGTGGTATTCGTCGGCGTTGGAGCCGAATACGTTGGCGTGGTCGAGCCGGTCGGCGTGGTAGTCGAGCCGGTTGATGTAGTCGGCGTGGTGGTCGTTTTCTTGCTTAAAAAGTAGTAAGCAATGATGCCGATAACGATTGCCAGTACCAGCCACACTACTGGCTTAATCTGTTGTTTTTTCATGGTCGAAGGTTTAGGAGTTGAATTAGTAAGAGTTAAGCACCAGATCAAGACGGCCGGTACAATCGGGACCGCTTAGGGTGATCGTTGCGCCGGCAGCCGTTGCCGACATATCGACGGCCGGAATTCGCTGTATAATGTTGCAGCCGTTACCGACTAAGTAATGAACATCGGCCGTAGCGTTGTACAGGTTGTTAGTACCATACACCAACATACCGGAACCGGCCGACGTGTTGGCCCGGCCGATGGTCGGGACGGCCGCAATGTTGTTCGGCCCGTTCTGCAACAGCAGGCGTATGACTTGATTTTTCAGAATGACGAACCCGTTAGGCGATATATCAACCCCGCCGTTGCTGGTGTAATCGTCTCCGAAATCGTTGGCTTTGAGAATCGGTCGAACATCGCCGTTGTTGAACGAATCAACCTGAATACAGCGTCCCGGCGTATTCTTAAATCCGTTGTGCGAGACAACCGGACTGGTCGTTACGAAATCGCCAACGCTGGTGTTAAGTAGCAGGACGTAACCGCTTGTTCGCTTAACCTCAGAGTCGAATTCATTGCCCCGGAACGTGAGTCGTTCGGCGTCCCGTAATTCGTTAGTATAGCCCTGCGAACCGGCCAACCCGTAGAACTCATTGTTAGAAATGTTAAGCCCTACTGAGTTCAAACAACGCCAGAAACCACCGGACGAACGGACTATGTTATTCGTAAAGAATACGTCTCGTTTGGTTGTATCGCCACCCTGGTAATGAAACAGAGCAATCCCAGCTTCAACGTTCAGGGTGTTGCCGTCGAAGCCTATCGTGAAGGAATTCGGAGCAACCGACATAAACGAGCAAGCCCCGAACGATGTATCTACGTTGGCCGTAATTTCGTTACCTGCCGACGTGTAACCGGTTACGTAAGTAGCCGTTCGGCGTACTATATTGCCCCGGTGGATTAAGTTGTTAGGAACCGTCGGCTTTTCGTCGTTGCCTGAGAACAGAGCCAGTTCGCCGTTTTTGCAACGTTCGATGGTATTACCCAGCGACAGGCAGTAAGACCCGCCTTCAAAGTCGATTCCCACATCCCCGCAATTGCGAACGTGATTCGACATTACTAAAACCTTATCAGACCAACCGGTATAGATGCCGCCCCCCGTCATTACGTCTACATCGTTCTCCGACATAAACACATTGAGGCTTGCGTAGGAGTGCAGGCCGTGAACGCCGTTCTTGACCGTGTTCGATGAATACCAGACCGAAAAACAGCCGATGTCGGCAATGCCGAAAACGCCTTTCCAGTTCTTGACGCTGCAATTATGAAACATCACATTGCCTTTCTGAATTGCAGCAATGCCACCCGCAACACGGTTTTGCACGTCAATGACTGCATCTCGAATGGATGTGTTGTTACCCATCAAGAATGCGTATCGAGCATCATTCCCGCCAACGTTCGTAGTTGGCAGATCGGCCGTAACCTTCACCACCGCCCGCCGGTCAAATTCGACGTGTACACCGTCCGGCACGTAAATAGGCTTAGACACTTTGTAGGTGCCGGCCGCAAACCGAACCGTTCCCGGTGAAGTGACATTGAGAAAGTTCTGAATACGGCTTGTATCGTCGACTGATGTTAGTTCAGCGGCCAACGATGCCGAACCGCCCGGCACACCGTTTTTCAAACCGGCCAAATCAGCAGTTAACCGGGCGTGGTCTTTGCTAATCTGTTTGAACGCCCGGTTTAATAATTCCTGTTCCTGCGTGTATGCCATTGGATTAGATCGTCTTGTTTTCGTTGTACGTATCGACGTAGTTGATAAAGTCTGCACTCGATAACCCTTTGAACGTCGGCAGTATGGCCGTTTTGGTTTCGAGGTCAACAACCCGTTTTTGTAGGTTGTACAAGTAGTAGCAGATTGCTGCGAGAATCGCTACAAACAATACATCTTTAGTTTCCATATCAGTTGTAGTTTATTGCCACGGCCCATTGATCGGGCATTTGATCGTTGAAAATTATGACCGACACAACGGCGTGTTTGTAGAAGTTTAGCCGGTGGTGTGTATACACGTCCCAAATGTCATGTTGTGGTATCATGGTATACTGATTACTAAATCACCATCGGCATTGCGTACACCCGTTGGCCGCTTCTCCATCACGAACACAATCACACTGAGCAGGCCGGCCAACCCGAATACCACCAGTGACCGCCGAAACCCGCCCAACAGGTACGCCAACAGGACGGCTATCAAAGCAAAGTAGATGTACACTTTCTCCGACGTGAGCAACGCCTGTATGCTATCCGGTGCCACCAGACCACCGTACAAGTAAAAGCGTATGTCGGAGCCGCTACGGTCATTCGGGCTTAGTAGACCGTCCGGCATCACCAACGTGTAGCCGTCTACCGTCAACGGTAAATAGCTGTTGTGCCGGTCGGCTACGCTGGTTTTCTGAAAGAATAGGAGCGGCTGTCGGTCATACGGATTTTCATAGATCGAAAGCGGGTGCGAGTGAAACCGAATCGGCAACGCCCCGGCCGCCAACACTTGCCGAATAACAGCACCAGACCCGGCCGGTTGATACGCTGTCTTACGCGTTGGGTAGCCTAACTGATTCGGTAGAATGACAAAGCGGGTAATGACCAACGAACCGGCAGACGGGTAGGCATACAGGATGCCGCCGGTCTCCTCATTGAGCGGATAGGCTGCTTTGAGTTGCGCTAACGTTGCGGCCGGAACCACAACGTTTAGCGGGCTTTTAAGCACCCACACCGACCGACCGTCCAACGTCCGTTGCCGAAAATACCCGGCCTTTATCAATTCGGCTATCATCAGAACTTACCCGTTACGCGGCCTAAACCAATCAGACCCAAGAACAGAAACGCCCACATCATCCATTTGGAGCGATACACCATAACGCCCAACAGGACGACGGCCGCAAGCCCTAACACCAGCCAATCAAATGCTTTTATCTCAACGCCTTGCGGTGCGTTGTACAATACGGCCGGTAACACGTCCGGCACACTGCCGACGTATGCCGTTGATCGGGCGAAAAAGTCGTCTGATAGAGCCGTATTCCAATCGGCCGCGAATTGGTCGATACCCACTCCGTACAAATGGTCCTTACCACTTGTGATGTGGTAGTTGGGCCAAAATGCCGAGTTGAAGTCCGGCCCCTTCCATGTGTTCGGGTAAGTCTGTATAAGTTCCTGCAAGCCCTGCGCGGTCGGAATGTCATACAGCGAATTAGGCACGGCCGTAAGTTCTTCCTGTACCAGCACAATTGACAGAGCCGGTTTATTGTAGGCGTTGCGGATGTGATCGAACACGTGCCGGAACTGTTCTTTGAACCGGTCTTTAGGGGTGCCGCGGTCATTGTAGCCATGTTCGACCAACAGCGCCCGTAGGCCAGTTTTCGGCACATACTCTGACATTACCCGTTCGAGCGGTTCGAGCGGTTGGCGGGTTGGTTCCCGTGCGCCTGGTGGTAACGACGTGCGGGGGTTAACGCCCGTCAGCAGTTCGTAAGATTGCTTGATGTTGGAGCCACCGTAGGCACATCCGTAGAACAGCACCGGTACGCCTAACCGGTTAACGAGCCGGTCTCCGAGTTGCCCAACAAAGTCCGGTTTATCATGGAATGGACCGACTGAGTGCGTGAGTTGACCAAACCAATTTTGTTTGGTTGTCATACTGTCTAACAGCGTCACTACCCGCGAATCCGTTGCCGGTAGTTGGCGGGCTGCATCGTGACCGCCCTGTATGAATGAGTGCCCGAACAACACGAACACTTCACCAGCGCCAACCCACTGCACAACGCGGCTTTCGTCACCAGCTACTACCGTCAATTCATACGCCCCGCCCGGTAGTGGTACGGACCCGCCGAAATTACCGTCTACATCAACCGGAATGGTTTGAACCATCGGCAGCGACGATGCCGGCGTTTTGAAACCCACAACGGGCGTAAGCGGCTTGAATACGGCCTTTACGTTGACGGTGCCGGCCGTTACAATGCCGGCTACCGGAATGTTTGCCAACCCGTCGTTTTGACGTTGATAGACACAATAATTGAACGGTTCGGTTAGGGTCATCATCGTGCATGAAGGGAGTTAGCGAGAAAGAAAAGAATAGCCGAAAACAGCGCCGTCAGAATGGTTAGTCGAGCGGTTGGGCTAATGCCCCAGAATTCGACGGGCAATACGTTCACCACATAATCGGAGATGGATTCGTAAAACAGTGAACCAATTAACCAGCAACCGCCGAACGTCGCGGCAACCCCGTAGGCAACGTAACCCGCACTCCTTAACACGAAAGAGATAAACCCCACATCCATTTGCCCGGACACATAATCGGCCAGCAGGTAAAGCGCAAACGCAATCACTGACTTGATAAATAGTCGGTTTATTTTTCGTGCGGTTTTTTGCTTCAGTTCGTACTTCTGTTGTTCGAGTTGGTCGATTACCTGTTGTTCCGACACAATGCCCAATTCAATCCGTAGCTGCGTAGCTAACTCATCCTGTTCTTCAGCATAGCTATACAGGTTGCGTTTTTCGGTTTCGTCAAGGGCTTTGGTTGCCTGCCGTCGGTAGCTTGCGGCCCGGTCCTCGTGCGCTTTCAGACGGCCCTGTTTATCCTGCCGTTCCTGTTCAGCCGCTTGCACCTTGTCAGCTTCAATCTGTTTAAGCTGTTGCTGTAGGTCACGTTCTATCTGCGTAAGGTCGTTTACGGTAGCCATGCTGTTGCAGTTATTTGAGGTGGGGTCTTATCTGCCGTTTTACGTCCCGGATGGTGATTACGCCGTCTTTATTGCCGTCAAGTACCCGGTTGTAGCTGTACCGCCGTCTACCAAGCGCGTCCGGTGCGTTGGCCCGGTACAACGCGGTGTTTTGAGATCGTCCGAGAAACGCCGGCGCGAAAATCACTAAATAGACATCATACACATCGCTCATTCGGCCGGCGTAGGGCTGAAAGTATTTTTCAACAATTACGAGTTGTTCGGTTGGCGTCATTGCGGCCAATTTGTTGGGCGTAGTGCCTAAGCGCCGAGCGGTAGTCGGTAGGAACTGGATAAGGCCAACGGCCCCGCTGTACTTGTTTCGGATGTTAGCGCGGAACGTACCGGCCGTTTCAAACTTCATGCACGTCATTATCCAATCCGGTTCGATGTGCAAGCGATTAGCCATGCGAATGGTCTGGTCAATGAAACTTGCGCGGTATTGCGCGGGCACTAATTCGGCGTGGTGGAGCGTTGGCCCTTCCTGGTGCGGTTCCGACTTCATGCCCAACCCTAATGCCACCAGCAGGCAGCCAACGAACGTAAGTAGCTTTGTCATAAGAAAGGCCGGGACGGAACACCGGCCCGGCCTGTTAAGGGTTAGGAATAGTCAATCTGAAGTGTAGGTAATTTCGTCTGCGTTGGCCAATCAATTCTGACTTGCCAGAACCGCCCCGTTTTTAGGTTCTTTCTTGGTGCCCGTGTGCGAGACAAACGCGGCCCCGTCAACGCCTAAAATGACCTCATACACGGCTTGGTTGTACGAGCGACGTTCACCCGGTAGAAGCCGGTACATTGCGTTCATCACGTTGTTCCGGCGCGTGAGATCGTCAATAGCTTCTACGTCGGCTAATTCTTCATCCGTCAGCACGTATACAGCAGACCGACTACTCACGTTGGCGATTACGATTTGCCCGGCAAACGACAGATCAACCGTCCCGCTTTTTTCGACTAAAAAGGTTCGTTTCATTCGTCAGATGAGAAGATTTGAGTGAGTAAAAACAGACCGGCACCCACGGCCGCAAGGATGGGTACATTGTCGCTCATCGGAGCAACATTCTCGAACCCGGCCGGGATGTAGCGTTTAATGACGCTTTTGATTTCCCCTACGGTTATAATGCCGTCTTTATCCGTGTCAAGCCCCTTGTTTGCACTGTAGTTGGTCGAAGGGCTTGCATAGACTTTTTGGGCGTCAGGCCGGCCGATGTATGCCGGACTGAATACTGCGAGATACACCTGGTAAATGTCCGTCATACGGCCCCGGTAGGGCGTCAGGTACTTCTCAACGTAGTCGAGTTGTTCGACGGCCGACATTGCGGCTAATTGCGCGGTGGTCTTACCCACGGCAGCCGCCCCGATGTTCGTAAACTGAATCAGACCAACGGCCGAACTACCCTGATTCCGAACGGACGGGCTGAATGTGTTGGCCGTCTCAAATCGCATCACAATCATCAACCAATTCGGGTTGATGCCCAACCGGTTACAGATCGTGACCACCTTAGCAACAAAGGCCGTCCGGTAGGATGCTGGTACGCTGGTTTCGTATGCAAGTGCCATAGTGTTAGTCTTTACGCTGGATTGAGCCGACAAGAAACCCGATTACAAACCAGACGGCCGCTACTGCCAGCAGTGAAGAAATTAGTTCAATCTTCATCAACTCAAGACCGTAGCAGGGTCGATTAGATTACCGGATTCATCCCGAACGGTGAAGTGTAAATGCGGCCCGGTGCTTTGGCCGGTGTTGCCGATGTACGCAATGACCTGAGAGCGTGAGACCCGTTCGCCGGTCTTAACGGCATACTTCGACAAATGAGCGTAGCCGGTCGTAAAGCCGTTATCGTGCTTTACTGTCATCTGAATGCCCCCGGCCGCGTTGCTGTACTGCGTGAGTACTACGCCGTCCGCTGGTGCTGCGATAACTTGCCCAATTGGGCCGGCTAAGTCGATGCCGTTGTGAAACGACGTTGCGCCCGTTACCGGATGTTTGCGGGTGCCGTAGCCGCTGGTGATCCGCGGATTTGCCACCGGATACAACAGTACTTTCGATGCCCTACGGACCCGGTTCGACACAACGGCCGCAACAGCCCCAGCGCCCAACAGCATGGCTATTTTTTGCCGGTTATTCATCGCTTAGAACAGGGCTACCGATGGTTTGTGTACGTAGTACCGTGAAGTCCACAACCCAAAAAACGAATCGGTCTCAACGATTATAAACCGTTCTGACTTGCCCGTTACGGTCAATGTTGCTTCACCGATGAAGTTGCCGAGCACGTCTCCTTTAACGGCCTGGTGGTGAATCGTTGCCGGGTTATCGTATTCCCGCACATTGACCGTCTGCAACGCCCTTACGCGTTTGCCTGACGTTGTTGTGCCGGTGCCGGTTGATGGCGTTGTCGGGTTGCTACCCCGCTTATACACGATGTCCCAAAACTTCTGTAGGTCGGTTCGGCTCAACTCCTTTTGCAGATCGGTAGTTAGTTCCGAACCTTTATACAGCACCCGGTACGAATCGCTGACGGCCGCGTAATCCTTTATTTGAGCGGCCGTACTCATTACTAAATCAACGTCCGTCCCGTCGACCTGCATCATTAGTTCAATGCCTGAGCGGTTGAACGCATCGCGTAGGGCTTGTGCCTGTTGCGTTGCAAGGTCGGTTCCGGCCGTGTTCAAGTATGTTTGTTGCTTCGACGTACCCCAGCCTTTTACCAACAGGTACACCCCGAAACCGGCCAACAGCCATACGAATAGCCGGTTGTACTTGCCGGACGCGGCATTATCGGCCCCCTTAGCCAAACTGTTGGCTAAGGATGTCAGCAGGGGTAGGAACAAAAGCAGAGCAACGGGCACGGTAGTAAGCAGTTAAGGTTAGAAGTAGTCAGCCGACTACATGAATGATTTGACCATCGGCCAAAGTGGAATCTTAGTGACCACCGGAAACGCCCGCTCAATGTCAGCCGCTTTTATGCTACCAGTTTGGCACTTTTTACCAAGTTCCATTGCCCGGCCGATGTTGTCAGGCGTAAACACCTGCTTTGAGAATTCAGGGTCCGCGTCGATACCTTCCTTTAGTTTTTCGAGCACCAGGACCGCCGTAACGGGGTCGCCGGTCGCATCGGTCAGGCTGTCGAACAACCCAACCAGCAGTTCACGGACGTAATCTTTCGTAATTACCTGGACTTCGTTGGCGTCC
>CAXUEB010000006.1:11681-35712 GCA_964249775.1 uncultured Spirosoma sp. | reverse complement strand
GTCGTCCCAGAAGTGCCCTTTGTAGTAAGTAAACACCCACGACGAATCCGGCCGGCCGTTGGCGGCTTTGGGCGCGGTGGGTACCTCCGGCTCGGCCGTTGCTTTGAGGAGCTTAACGGTGAATGTATTCGCGTTTTCCTTCAGGAACTGATCGCGGTAGGTTTGCGCCTGCTTCTGTAAATCGCCAGTCTGCTTATTAAGCAGGGTAGTCGCTACGGCATCGTTGCGCAGTTTCTTCTGGACGTTCAGGGCCTGAAGTTCGTCGTAGAACTTGCCCAATTGCTGCTGATAAGCGTAAAATAATTCATTTTCTTTCGAGCCGTCCACCTTCATGGCTTTGACGTAATTGGCCGTGTCGGTCTCGAACGAAAACGCCTGATCGTCGGTAATCGCAAATTCAATGTAGCGGTTGTTGGGTGGCACAACGATATACAGTCCCTGCGGCAGGGATTTCGAACCTTCAAAGACGAATTGGCCACGCGCGTCGGTGCGGGCGGTGTCTTTAGGCACGTACTGCCCGGCCCCGAAGTAATGGGCCAGCACCAGCCGGGTTGTGTCGCGAAGGCCCCGCACCTGGCCGGTAATCTTGAATCCCGTAACAGCGGCCGAAGTTGCGGATTGCGCCCAAACGGCGGGCGTGAGAAACAGACTTAGAACAATCAGTAACAGACGGTTTTTCATGATTAGAGGTCTTGTATCTTCGCGGTTGACGTGGGTAGAGAGCTAACAAATTTACGGGAGTTTCCCACGAATCTATTGTTTACAAAACGCTTGCCACGCCCCCCGTAGTCTATGTTTTATTTCTTTTCCAAGACACTCAATTACCTGCTCACGCCCGCGGGCTGGTTGGTAGCCGCCCTGCTGTGGGCGCTCCTAACTCGGAATCAAACCCGTCGGCGTCAGCTACTGGGCGTAACGCTGGGCGTTTTCTGGGTGTTTGGTAACTCATTTTTGACCAACGAACTGGCGCTTTGGTGGGAAGAATCGCCCGCTCCGAAACCAACCGAGGTCGAATCGGTTGTTGCCGTTGTGCTGACGGGTGGCATGATGAACGTGCAGAAAGACGTACCGGTTGGGCGTTTCCTGCTGAATCAGGAAGCCGACCGCGCCGGGCAGGCGCTGTACTTGTACAAAACCGGAGTTGTGCGAAAAATTTTAATTAGCGGTGGTATGGGAAGCCTGCCGTTTCGGGCCGCAAGCGTCCGCGACGAAGGGCAGCTAACGGCGCAGTTTCTCAGGACGGCCGGCGTCCGGCCGGACGATATTACGCTGGAAAGCCAGTCGGTTAATACGCACGAGAACGCTGTCTTCTCGGCTCGGATGCTCCGCGAACGCTTTCGCATGAACCGGTGCGTACTGATTACGTCGGCGTTCCACATGCGCCGGGCGGTGGCGTGTTTCCGAAAGGCGGGCATCACGGTCATTCCCTTCCCCAGTGGGTTTCGGAGTAGCCGCCGGTCATTCGCGCCGGGCGAGTGGCTGCTTCCCAACGAACAAGCGTTCGCGAATGCGTACTTTTTGATGAAAGAACTGGTCGGGTACGCGGTGTATTGGGCGGTGGGGTATTTGTGAGAAGGGGAGTAAGGTGTAAGTCCCCCCGACGAGAACACTTATACCTTACTCCGTTTTCTACACCGACAAAATCTTTACCATTCGGAGTAAATCCTCGTTGATGGGTTTAGGCAGGCGGATGGTGTCCTTGAACGGTGTGTAAATCAGTTCGTTGTTGACGACGCCGGCCATGACGTTTTTCTCGCCATTCATCAGGCCTTCCAGCGCGCCGAGACCCAAACGGCTGGCCAGAATCCGGTCGTAGGCCGTTGGGATGCCGCCCCGCTGAATGTGCCCGAGCGTGGTGACGCGCATGTCAATATCGTGCTCAACCTGCCGGCGAATTTTTTCGGAAATTTCGGTGGCGTTGCCTTCTTCTTCGCCTTCGGCCACGACGATAATCGACGAGGCTTTCTGCCGGCTCCAGCCGGCTTTCAAGGTTTCGACTACTTCCGAAATGGGGGTTAAAACTTCGGGAACCATCACCAACTCGGCCCCGCCCGCAATGCCCGACTGAATGGCGATGTAGCCCGAATCACGGCCCATCACTTCAATAAAGAAAATGCGGTCGTGCGAGTCGGCCGTGTCACGAATTTTATCAATGGCTTCGAGGGCGGTGTTCACGGCCGTGTCGAAGCCGATTGTGTAATCCGTGCCGTACAGGTCGTTGTCGATGGTGCCGGGTGCGCCGACGGTTGGAATGCCGTATTCGTCGAAAAAGAGCGTTGCGCCCGTAAACGTACCGTTACCACCGATGGCGACCAATCCCTCAATGCCAAATTTTTGAAGTTGTTCGTAGGCGCGGGCGCGGCCTTCGGGTGTCATAAATTCTTTACTCCGGGCCGATTTCAGAATGGTACCCCCGCGCTGAACAATGTTGCTGACCGAGTGCGAAGACATCTGAAAAATGTCGCCGTTTATCATGCCGTTGTAGCCCCGGCGGATGCCGAACACGTCGAGACCGTGGTAAACGGCTCCCCGGACTACGGCCCGGATGCAGGCGTTCATACCCGGCGCGTCGCCCCCCGAGGTAAATACAGCAATTCGTTTCATTGATTAATCTAATTTTTAGGGCGAATCAGACAAATTAATTGTGGTTTTTTAGCAAATACGCGTGCAAATTTATCTGCAATCTCCGTCAAAAGGCAACGAATCAGGAATTATGACGCACGATTAACGCAATTTTCACAAACGCTCTAAAAAGCCGTGTGGAACCAGAACGCACGGGGTGGGGCACGTTACGGTCTTAACCTTAAACCGGCTTGCTTTTCCTGCCTTGTTTAAACTGCCACGACCGCTGGAGGATGCGCACGTGGTTCAGCAGCGTCGGTAACAGTCCAAAATGCGTGACCAGTATCTTGAGCCGGTCTGTCAGTGAGCGCCGGTGCTGCTGAACGGACAGCCCACCGACGAGGTACTTGCACAAGACAAACTCGACGTACTCGATTCGGTTGGCAGCTTTCAGACAACGAATCTCCCAATCCAGGTCGGCACTGAGGTTATCAGTTAAGTAAGGCGGGGCAATGGACCGGCGGGCTACGAACGCTTGGTGGCACACCTTCATGCCCAGCGCCATGTCCTGCCAAGTGAGGTTATGGGGCAGCACGTGGGGCGTCACGACGCTTCGTAAGCCCACCGACGCGCCGGCGCGCCGGCCGCCGTCGTCTTCAACAAACAGCGCGTCGCTGTAATACACGTCGGCCCGCGTGGTTCGGATTCGGTCGAGGAGCCGGCCGAGGGTTTGTGGGTCGTGGAGTTCGTCGCCGGCGTTCATAAACCAGACGTACTGACCCCGCGCCAGGCGTTGCCCTTTGTTCATGGCGTCGTATAAACCCTGATCCGGTTCGGACACCCAACGCGTTACGAATCGTTCGTACTGTCTTACCAAATCGAGCGTGTTGTCGGTCGACGCGCCGTCGATAATCAGGTACTCCGCGTCGGCCAACGCCCCCCCCTGCGCCACGAGGCTGCGGAGGGTGCGCTCCAAATACCGCCCGGCGTTGTACGTAACGGTGATGATCGAAATAAGCGGCTCGTTCATAGCGGTCTAAGCGTTTTGGGCGAGCAACTCGTCGTACAGCGCCCGGTAACGATTCGCCACGACCGATTCTTCGTAGTGATCGAGCACGAACTGCCGGGTGGCCTGCGCCATCTGGTCATACGCATCGGCGGGCTGGTCGAGCACCCAACGTAGTCCGGCGGCCAAGTCCTCGACCGAGCGGTATTCAGCTACGTAGCCGGTTTGTTTGTGACGAATCATTTCTGGAATACCACCCACGTCGAACCCAACCACCGGCGTGCCGCAGGCCATCGACTCCATAATCGTGTTGGGTAAATTCTCGAACAGCGACGGAATGACGAACAAATCGGCCGCGCAGTAGGCCAGACGAATGTTTTTAACGTCGCTCAGCGGTCCCAGAAAGTGGTGATGGAATGGTAGGTCGCGCAACTGACTGGCGTCGCCCGCGCCGAAGATGAGCAGTTCGACGGTGGTCGGGTCGGGTAGTTGGGTGTGCAGGCGCGTGAGGGCTGCGCGAAAATAAGCAAAGCCTTTGCCCGCAGCGCCAACCTTAGCAGCCGCAAACAGGAGTAAGCGTTTGTTGCTCTGAACGCCCAATTCTTGCCGGGCCAGCCCTTTGTCGGTTGGCGCAAACTGATCGGTGTCTAATGGGTTGGGAATGGCCCGCACGCCGAACGAACCAAACAAACGGCTTTGCCGAGCGCGACCCGCCAGCCACTCACTACACGCGACGGGCGTCAGGTTACCACGCGCGTAAGCCCGCTGTTTGCGTTGCCAGACCCGATGCGACAGATCGTTGGGAGCGGGGCGTTTCAAGAACGGCCCGCATTCGCCACATTGCCCTTGGTAGCGTTCGCACGTACCGCTGTGGTGGCAGCCGCCGGTGAATGCCCACATATCGTGCATCGTCCAGACAACGGGTTTGCCTAAACGCAGCAACTCGCCGATGCCCGCCACGGATACCATGCCAAACGTCGTCCAGTGCAGGTGAATGACATCGGCGGCTTCGATGATCTGATGGTGCGACAGCCCCGTTCCGAACGCGCCCGGCGAGAACAGAAACCGCACGGACGGATCTTTCTCGTGGGGCAAAAACGCCAGTCGCTCACCCACGAACCGCCCCATCGCCAGCCCGTCGGTCAGGAGCGTATCGGTGAGCGAGACGGCCCCCGCTTCGGGTTGCCAGCGTTCCTGCTGCCGGGGCGCACCGATCAGCAGCGTACTGTCGATGCCGGACCGGAGCAAGGCGCGGTGCAGCCGCGAAGCCGCGACGGCGGCCCCCCCGGCGAGGTGAAACGTACTGAGCAACGCGACGCGCATAAACTAAGCGGAAAGGAGGTTACCGGCGAAGCCAAGTTTGCCGGACCGTTTCAATGGATTGGTTGACAAGTTGATTGACGTCGGGTGATAGGCGCAGGCCGTAAACCAGCCCGCCAAATAAGGCCGTAATCAGCGTTGACCGCCCGGCCACGTCGACCGCGACGAGCCAGGTGTTTCCGCTCAAATACGGCGGCTGCACGGCGACCCACCAGACCAGCAGCCCCACGCCGACGACGGCTGCGTTGCGCCACGTAAACGGTTGCAACCCAAACGCGTACCCGACGAAGACCGTTCGCAGGCCGTTAAACAGCAGCGTCGCGATGGCCGCGCCGATGGCCGCGCCTTCGAGACCGTACACTGGAATGAGCGCCCGCGTGGTCAGGATCGTGACGACGACCATCAGGATAAAGAATACTGAATCGTATGCGTAGTAGCGCGAAGTGGCCAGGATAGTGCCGTTGACACCCGTAGCCATGTCGATGAGTTTGCCCAAGCCAATCCACAGAATGACGAAATAGCCGGCTTCGTAACCGGCGGGCAGCACCCGAAACACGTTGGGCAGATTAGCCGCGATACCTACGAACACCAGCATACCGATAATGAGTTGACTCAAGCAACTTTTCCGGTAAATCTGGGCGATGTTGCCCAGATCGTTGGCTTTCCACGAATCCGCGACGATTACACCCGACACTTTGTAGAGCATCGTGGCCGGGGCCGCAATAACGGCCCCAAAGTTGGCGCTAATCGAATAAATGCCGGTTTGGGCTAAGCCCAGCGAATCGTTGACCAAAATTTTGTCGATGTGCAGAATTACCTGCGATGACAGGCCCGTCAGTAACGTCAGCCCGGCGTAGCGAATCAGCGACCGGCGCATGTCCGGCGTCAGGTTCAGGTCACCGGGCCGAAGCGTGAAATGGCCGTCACGAATCACTTTGCCGACCATCAACACCGTTGCAATCAGATACGAGCCGAGCCACAACGTGAGTAATCCTCGGAAGTCAACCCAACCCAGCCAGTACGTCAGTACGGCCAGCAGAAACAAAAAGCGTTGGCCAAACTGCTGCAAAAACGTACCCGTCACGCTGTCGTACAGCAGTTTAGCATAGTTGTCGAACAGGTTGAAATACAGAGACGCAAACGTTAGCGGCACGAGCAGGTAGTAATACTGCACGAACAAGGCCGACTTTTCGGCGTTTTCGGCCACAATGTACGGCTGCGCCAACCACACCAAGGCCATACTCACGGCAAAGCCCAGCGTTGAGATGCCCGTTGCCAAGAGCAGGAAGCCACCGTGGCCACGCTCGTAATTGCGGAAGTAGGGGAAATAGCGTCCGCCGGCCCCGTTGATGCCCAAGTTGGCAACCTGGGTCAGGATGATGGACAGTCCAATAAGCAACCCGATTAGGCCATTCTGATCTTTCGTGAGCAGTTTCGGCAGCAACAGCCCCATCGTCAGAAAGCCGATGACGATGCCCGCATACGTGAAAACAGTGCCCTGAATGGTCTGGCGTTTAATAATGCCCAACGTGAAGTGCGAATTACGAAGTACGATTTGCGCTTTGCAATTCCGACGCTACTCGCAAATCGTAATCTGTCTCTGCTGAATTGATGTGTGCCCAACGAAGGGCCGTGCCGGCCGCTATGTTTTCCGTCGCAGTTTTGCCCAGAATGTCGTCGTAGTAGCGCGTGTGGAGGCCGTGGGCGGGGCGGATGCTGCGAACCGTGTCGGCGGTGAACGGCTCACCCGCCCGCATGTCGCGCACGACGTACAGCGACCGCTTGAATTGCAAGCTCTTCTGTTCTTTCGGTGTCAGTTCGTAGCTGATATGGCCCATCGCGAGGTAGGCCCGTTCGGTTTCAACAACGAGCGCCCTCAACTCGTCCGGTTCCAGCGAAAAGGCCGAGTCGACGCCCCCGTCGGCCCGGCGCAGGGTGACGTGTTTTTCGATCACCACCGCGCCCAGCGCTACGGCCGCCACGGCCGCGCCGATGCCCATCGTGTGGTCCGACAGGCCGATGGGTACGTTGAACAGTTCGCGCATGTGTGGAATGGTGCGCAGGTTGGTGCTTTCGGGCGTGGCGGGGTAGGTACTCGTGCATTTGAGCAAGACCAGCTCGCGGCAGCCGTTGGCCCGCAGCACCCCAACACTTTCCTGCAGGTCGGCGATGCTGGCCACGCCCGTGCTCATAATCACCGGTTTGCCCGTCTGCGCAACGCGCTTCAGCAGGATGTGGTCCGTATTCTCGAACGACGCAACTTTGTAGAGCGGCACGTCGAGCGATTCCAGAAAGTCCACGGCCGTCGTGTCGAACGGCGAGCTGAACGCAATCAGGCCGCGCTTCTTGGCGTGCTCAAAAATGGGCCTGTGCCACTCCCAGGGCGTGTAAGCGTCCTGGTAGAGTTTATACAAATTCTTGTCGGCCCAGAGCGATTGGTTGTCGCGGATGTAAAACTCGTCTGACTGCCCGTTGAACGTAATCGTGTCGGGCGTGTAGGTTTGCAACTTCAGGGCGTGGGCACCGGCGTCGGCGACGGCGTCGACAATTTCCAGCGCCCGACCGAGCGACTGATTGTGGTTGCCCGACATCTCGGCAATCACGAACGGCCGGTGTTGCGGACTGATGGTCTGGTGGGTAACCGGAATGGGTTGAAAAAGCGTCATTGCGCAATGACATTCTTTAGTATAAAATAAAACTGTTCAACGTATCAAATCCGCCGAAAGGTTCGGTGAAGCGATTCGCGAACAGTTTTATAACGTAATCGTGGGGGTTTATCTGTTCTTCAACGCCTTAACTTCCTGTTGAAGTTGCTTAATCAACTCGCCCTGTGCGCCGATCAGCTTCTGCTGCTCTTTAATGGCCTCGGTCAGCAGCGGAATGACGCCGTCATAATTCAGAAATTTGATTCCTTCGGCGTTTTGTGAGACGGCCTCGGGTAATACCTGTTCTACTTCCTGCGCCAAGAATCCGACTTCTCGTTGAGCCACCTGGCCTTTCCAATCATAAAAATAACCATTCAAACGGTTGATCTTCTGGAGGGCATTGGTCATCCGGGTCACGTTCGTTTTTGTCCGCTCGTCCGACATCATACGGAGCGTTCCGTACAACGCAAGTTTAGCCCCGCTAATCGGCGCACCACCCAAGCCTACGTTAGTGCCGTCGTCCGTTAGCTGACTGTTCAATAATGTTCCCGACGCATTAAGTTTAAGTAACGCGTTAGCAACCAGGGGGCCACTGTACGAAGTCAATACTGAATTGGCAGGCAAGTTATACCGACTTACATTGCCAGACGCGTCGGTCATGAGTACCCCACTGCCGGAACCGGACGGTATGCCACTGAACCGAACCGTGCCAGTAGTGTGCAATTGCGCTTGCGGTAACGTAGTACCAATCCCAAGATTACCGTTCGCCAGCATTTGCATGTAGACCGTAGTGTAGTTACGCCAGGCAAATAAGGGTCTGTTCTCTACGGTAGTACCCCCGCTGACCAGCGTATTATCGAAGTGCTTTCTTGTGTCGAACAAGACCATTGGCCAGGTACCAACGTCCCCGGCGTAGTTGGTTACGCCCGCCAGCGTTAATGTCGAAGCATTAGTTAAGCTTTCGTTGTAAGACAGCAACACTGGGTTGAAACCATTCGTAGCGGTTCCATTTCGGAATCCAATGTAATCCGTAGGAGCATGCGTTACACCAACCCGAAGAAGTTCATTGAACGTATTCGCATTGGGATTGCCTTTCAGGATAGATACCCTGCCGTTGGTAGTTGATGGCAAGACAAGTTGAGTTTCGTCTCCAGTATCCACCCACCGATCGGTAGTAGAATCTTGTGCATACGTACGGAAACATACTGAAAATACGGAGAGTACAAGTACAAAGCGCATAGTGAATGTTTAGCAAAGTGTTTGTTACACAAAACAAGTATGAATTAAGCGGCTAAAACTACGAAAGTCTATTCATCCTTTGTAATGGTAAACTAAACTTTGCTCGCCAACTTTGCTGCTTTCGTGCAGAAACACGAACTTGGACTGCTCGAAGGCCCGCGCTGATGCACGGTTATTGGGTTTAATGTAGGCGTAGATTGTACGTTGGCCCCAGTGCTCGAAACAAACAGCGCAGCCCTGCTTAATTAATTGACTGGCTAAGCCTTTGCCCCGATGCCTTGGATCGATTGATACACCAATGATGACTTGGTCAGCGTTTCGCTCGAAACGTACCTGTCCAACGGCTTCGCCGGCTTCATTCTCGAACACCAGTAGCAGCGCGTTCGGGTCGGCCAGTTTGCGCGTAAACCAAGCCGTGTGTGTCTCAAGCGTAATCGGCGCGGAATTGAACGACTGCCGCCGGGTGTCGGGTTCATTGGCCCAATCGAAATACAATTGAACGTCGGTGGGGCGGGCGGGGCGATACGTCAGAGAAGCCATTCAACCTGGCGATAAAATGCATCAATGTTTTCTTGACTGACCCCGCGTTGCCGCATTCGCTCGGCGACGAATTCTATGTCCGTCAGAAAGGCGGTTTGCTCCTCGTGCGTCCAGTCGCGATTTCGGGCTTTGCTCAACGCAAGAGCGGCCTCCGGTAGGTGCTGCCAACGACCGTCTTGTACTTGTTATATATGCCAAACTGACTTACCCAGGCCGGAACGGCCAGTACGCTGACTTGTAAAAAACAACCCGCTTCGCGTAAGCGTTGCATTGTCGCCAGTATAGGCGTGGGATCGCCCGCCAGAGTGCCGTCTAAAATGAGATTACGTTTAGTTTCAACTGAAGCCGCAATAAGCTTCTGCTGCCACAGAATGGTATTAGGGTTTACCAAGAAGGAAGCCTGCTGCGGATTAGTCGTTTGAAGCTTAGTGAAGTTAGGATGGTGCTCACGCAAAGCATCAGAGTTGACAATAACTGCGCTTTCAGCCGTTGAGAACGTCTGTAGCATCGCAGCCAATAAACCCGATTTGCCGCTACCGGATTGTCCGCCTAAAAAAATAGCTCTTGATGTAACGGCCGGAGCTGTTTCGTCAAAAGCATCTGGAATAATTTCTTCCTTGAAGAGAATTTGATTTCGTGTATCGGAAAGCTGATAGGATTCTTGATTATAATTAATTGGCATGATTAGGGATTGAAGCTTCCTAAGTGGTGAGGTGACTTGACGCCATTCAACTGCAAGTGGTAGTACAAACTGTTCAATGATTGGTAAATCCTGCTCATGCAACTGTCGATACGGTCGCGCTATTAGCTTTGAGCGATTTTGCCAATAATTAATTAGCTGCTGGTCCGGCACAGGCTTTTGACGCTCAGTATGTCTCAATCGGCCTACACACCTCTTAGACTATTGACTAAATCATACGCCGACTCGGTCAGCGCGAATCGTTGCAAACCCAGCGGGTCCTGTATCGAGGAAGGCTGTATTGTTCCCATCGTCATTGCGTATTGTCTTAAGCAAAGATAGCAAAATTCCGGCCGGTTGATTCAGACGCACAGGCGGTCGAACAACGCCCGGACGCGTTCGGGTGAGCATCCGTCGAAGAACCGGCGCTGATTGGTCAACGTTACCTCGACGGTTGCGTCCGAAAATTGATGCAACTGGATGGCCGTTCGCAGAGCGGATTCGAGCGGTACAGACGGCTTCATCCGGCTTAGTAGGCTGGGAAAATTAACCGACAGGGCCAGCTTTTCGTCCGCCAGGAACCCAGCCAGCCGCGCCTGATTGTCGGCGGTAACAATACCAATCAGCGGACGGTTAACGGCGCAAACTTCGTAAGCAATCGTACTACACGCGGTAATGGCCAGACTGCAATGGATTAGTTCGGACACCATCCGTTCGGCATCTAAGTTTTGCAGAATCGTCAGATTGGGTAATTGAGCCTTGAAACCTTCAAGGGATATTCGATCGGGATGAAACGGACCTAAAACGAGCCGCACGGGTAACGCCGGGTCAAGCTGTTCAATCGCTTTCAACACCATTAACGACCGGTTCTCTGAATCAGATCCACCCAGACTAACGAAGATTGGCCCACCAATTGGCAACGATCCAAAGCTTTTGGGGCGTAAAAATTCAGGTCGGAGCAGAGCATAACGCGGTCCTAAACAAAACTGAGTGTACGCTTCGGTGTTGTAGTCGGTTGCTGTAACACCACCTGCATGATTGATGACTACATCGGCTACCTGACGGCCGGTTAGCAAATCATCAACGTAGACCAGCCTGTGAGCAGCTTCTCGAACCTGCCGTTGAAACGCTTCGTCAAATAAATACCCGTCCAGAACAACAATGTCGTTGGGGGTAAGAACTCGGACTAATTCGCTGACATCTTGAGTCGACAAGCGTACAACGGATAATTCCTTCGACTCAATCAGCGCCTGAACCTCCGGCGCGGGCCGCACCACGGCGAAGCGTCGTGCGAATGCACCGCCCAGCATGTCAGCCAATGCCAGGCATCGCATGATGTGCCCCAACCCAATTTGTGCGTTGCCGTCAGCGCGGAAAATGATCTTGTTCATGCACGGACACCAGATTCAGTCCGGCGCGATTGGTATGTGCGTTTATCCTTACTATCACTTACCCAGTGGTGGCCGGTTTTCAGCCAACGTCTTGAGTAATAGTTTATACTTGAACTCCGCAACTTCCCAATCGGCTTCCGTGTCAATATCATGCGCGGCCATCTCCGGGATGATGATGCCACCGGAGTAATCCGTAATCAGGAGCCGCTTTGCTCGAAACGCTTCGAGGTTTATGAAGTAGAATTGTCCGGCGTCGTGGTAGGCTGGTTCTAAATCTTGTGAGCGAGTCAGGGCGTGTTCAGGCTGGAGCCATTCTACGGTTCCATCGCGCAGAAAGATTGCCCGCTGAACGGGAAAGCTAAACTGCTGCACCGGATACACGGTGTCGAATTGACGCTCAATCAGGCGTGTAAATGCCCTTTGTAACAAATCAGGGGTTACAAAGGGGGCGGTAGGATAAAGACAGCAAGCGTAGTCGAATGATTCTCCGCGTAGCGTATACTGATCCAGCACTTCGAGCAGCACCTCCGCCGATGTAGCAAAGTCATTGGCGGTTTGGGCACTGCGTAGAAACGGCACGACCGCCCCGTGCTGCTTAGCCAAGTCCCCAATCTCCTCGTCCTCAGTCGAAACCATGACCGCATCAAAAAGACCCGATTGTAATGCTGTTTCTATCGAATACAATAAGATAGGTTTTCCTAAAAACGGGCGGATGACTTTGCGTGGAATGCGCTTGCTGCCGCCCCGTGCCAGAATAATTGCGATTTTGTTCATTAACCCGCAAACGTTTTAACCTGCTCAATCACGTAATCCTGCTCGTCGTCGGTCAACGTCGGGAACATCGGCAGGCTTAGACAGCGGGCGTAGTAGCGTTCGGCGTGGGGGAAGTCGCCCCGCTGCCAACCGAGTTGCTGGTAGTACGGCATCAGATGCACGGGAATGTAGTGGACCTGCGCCATGACGTTGCGCGTCCGCAGGAAATCGTATAAACCTTTGCGGTCGTCGACCTGAACAACGTACAGGTGATACGCGTGACCCACCGACGCGGGCGGCACTATTATCTCCGCCGACGTACCGGCAAAAGCTCCATCGTAGCGCCGGGCCAGTTCCCGCCGGCGAGTCAGCATGACATCGGCGCGGCCCACCTGACTCTGCGCCAAGGCCGCCTGCATGTCGGTCAGCCGGTAGTTGTAGCCCAACTCCTGCAACTCCATGTACCAGCCGCCCCGTTCAGGCTCACCGGGTTGGAGGAAGGTAAAATCGCCGGGCTGGTTGGTAATGCCGTGCGTCCGCAGCCGGAGCAGGTGCCGGTAGAGCCGCTCGTCGTTGGTCGTGATAACGCCCCCTTCGCCGGCCGCGATGTGCTTCACCGGGTGCAGACTGAAAATAGCGAGTTCAGCCAGCGACCCGTCGCCACAGCGGTGTATCTGGCCGCTGGCGTCGGTAAACGAGCCGCCCGGCGCGTGGCAACTGTCTTCGAGCAGCCACAACCCGTATTCGTCGGCCAGTTCGCGGACCGCGGCCATGTCGACCGGATAACCCGCAAAATCGACCGGAATAACGCCTGAAAAGTAGCCTTTCGGATGGCGTTCAAGCAGCGCGCGCACGGCGTTAACGTCCAACAGGGCGGTTGCCGGGTCAATGTCGGCGAAGTGAACCTCACCCCCGCAGTAGCGCACGCAGTTGGCCGAAGCCGAGAACGTAATGGGCGTCGTAATTACCCGCGTAGTTTCCGTCACACCCAGCGCCAGACAGCACAGGTGCAGGGCCGCCGTACCGTTAGCCACCGCAACGGCATACCGCGCGCCGATGTAGTCGGCAAACGCCCGCTCAAAACTACCAATGTGTGGTCCCTGCGTCAGGAACGGCCCGCGCAGCACGTCGACCACGGCCGCAATGTCGTCGTCCGTGATGTGCTGGCGGCCGTAGGGAATGGGTTGATTCATGTCGTGTTCGGCTAAATGGCAAACGCCGGGTCGACGTGCTGCCGAATCTGCTCGCGCAGTTGCTCGACGTTCAGCCACTCGTCGTTAGTGCCCGAGTTGTACTTGAAGCCCATGTCGACGCGCCGGCCCCCGAACGCGTTTAGGTAATCGTCAATCTCCCAAATGGGCGTCGAGGGCGTAATGACGTAATAGCGGTCGGTTTCAATCGTGTTGAGCGCGTCGGTTTCCGTAATCATCTCTTCGTGCAGCTTCTCGCCCGGCCGGATGCCGACGATCTCCTGCCGACAGTTCGGACCGATGGCTTCGGCCAGTTGGGTGATGCGGTACGACGGAATTTTGGGCACAAAAATCTCCCCGCCCCAGGCGTGTTCGAGGGCGTGAAACACCATCTCGACGCCTTCGTTGAGCGAGATGTTAAAGCGCGTCATGTCGGGGTGGGTGATGGGCAGGACGCCATTCTTGCGCTTGTCCAGAAAGAACGGTACAACCGACCCCCGCGAGCCGATGACGTTGCCGTAGCGCACGACCGAAAACCGCAGATCGCGTTTGCCTTTCATGTTGTTGGCCGCCACGAACAGCTTATCCGAGCACAGTTTCGTGGCCCCGTAGAGGTTGATGGGCGCGGCCGCCTTGTCGGTCGAAAGGGCCACGACGCGCTTCACGCCGTTGTCAAAGGCCGCGTTGATGACGTTTTCGGCCCCGAAGACGTTGGTCTTGATGCACTCCATCGGGTTGTATTCGGCCGCGGGCACTTGCTTCAGGGCAGCCGCGTGGACAATGATGTCGACGCCTTCGCAGGCCCGCTTCATGCGTTCGCCGTCGCGCACGTCGCCGATGAAAAACCGGATTGACTTGTACTTCGATTGCAGGTAATGCTGACTCATCTCGAACTGTTTTAGCTCGTCGCGCGAGTAGATCACCACGCGCTTTACGTCGGGAAAGCGCCGGTATACCATGTCGACGAACTGCTTGCCGAACGAGCCGGTGCCGCCCGTGATGAGTATGGATTGGTTGGTTAAGTCAAGCATGTTGGTTGGTAGGGGTCATTAATTTCACCCGCGGAAACGCGTCGACGTAGCTCTTGGCGCTGGCGTTAAGTACCCGAACGCCGAGACTATGGGCGTATTCGCGCAAGACTTCGTAGCCGTAAAACGCCTTGTGCAGCGACAGAAACTGCGCCGACATGCGCGAATATTCGTTTTTCACCACGTCGTAGACCGGAATGAGCGGTACGTCCTTGGGGTTATCGTAAAAGTGCGGTTGCCGCATCAAAAGTTCGTTGGCCTCGCCCAGCCGGATCTCTTCGTGCCACGAGTGGTCGGCTCCGAACAGGTAAATCGTTTCAAAGCGCCGGTTCAACATCAAACACAGCGACGCCACCAGGACGTTTTGCGACTGCGGCATACCCAAGCCTGTCCGGTACAACCAATGCCGCAGCCACCGAAAGCCGCGCACGACGGTGTAGTTGAAAAATACCGGTGTTATGAGCGGGTTGTCTTGCCGAAGTTGCTCGATGAAGTAGGAACGCCGGGCTTGGTAAGGCACGTATAGAAACATCGGCCATTCTGTTTGCGACCGCATCGCTTCCAGCGTTTGCCGAACATCGTGGCGCTCGCCTTTGTGCTCGGCGTGGTACTGGAAAAACGCCGGATCGAGCAGGACGTAATTTTGGGGCCGCATCTGGACGTAAGCCGACGACGACGCGAAGTTGTTTACCGCCACCGTTTCGGTCGACCGCAGAAAGTCTCCGTGCTCCCGTAGTGACTCGGTCAACGAAGGACCATTGCCCAGAATCGAGCACACCGGCCGTTGCGGAGCGGGGAACCGCACCCGGAAGCGGCCCCGCACCAGCACTTTCAGAATTGAAACAAACGAAGCGATGAGGTTCGTCAGAAACCCGCTGACGCTCACAAACAGAGATTCAAGCATGCGGTCGGCACCACGACAGGTGCCTATTTTTTACAAAAATAGCGAATTTACGTAGCTCCGACACTTCTGTCGGAGCAGCGCGCGACAGCAACTGGCCGCAAACAGGCTGACTTTGTTTATTGCTGACGCATGCTGCTCCGGCAAGAACGGTCGGCACGGGCCGCCCCGCGCCGTTGCGGTGCCAGAGCTACGGCCGAGCTACAATACCTTCTCAAAAATCATCTTGGGCGACGACAGCGCGCCGAGGTTTTGTTTGAAACGCATCAGGCTGGGCTTGGGCTGCCGGTCGGCGTCGAGCGATACGCCGAGGTCAAGCAGGCGAATGTTCTGTTGTTGGCAGTAGGCGTACAGGCCGTCGATAAGCATCACCATTGGGCTAAACGTTCGGTAGTCGGGGCACGACGCGGGCAGAAACGCGTATAGTATATCCGGCTGGACGCGCACGGCGATAATCAACGCAGCCGTCGTCGCCCCGTTCATTACCGAAAAAACGGGAAACTGACCGGGGAAGCGGGTAAGCAGATCGGTCAGGCGTTCGGGGCTGAGCGTGAGCGGGTAATTCTGTCGCTGACGGGTTTCGTGGAGAAAGTTTACGACGGTTTCAAGGTTCGGTTGTGCGTTGTGGCTGAATCGAAATCCGGCTCGTCGGCACTTGCGCAGCCGCCGGCGTTCCGATGGGTGTAGGTTGGCCACAAAAGCGTTGTCCTCAACCGGTAAGTACGAAGTTAGGTCGGTACGGACGAGCCGGAAATTCTGCTCCGTTAGTTTAGCCATCAATCGATTGGCCTGATGAGGGGCGTAGCAGTGGGGGTAGTTGACCAGCCGCAGCGTCGGTGCACCCGTCGCCCGTGCTTTATCAATTAGTACCTGCAACAGGTCTTCCAGTACCGAATCGGGCAGTGTCTCGGCGAACTCCACCGAGCCGAACGGAGCTGCGCCGGGGCTAACGGCACCGTCCGGTTCAATGAAGAACGCACACCGGGCTGCGGCTTGCTGGGTGCGTTGATTGAGGGCCGTAATCAGATGAAACGCGCCGTTGGCCTGCTGCCGCAGATGAACGCCCTCATTAAAGAAAAATCCGGGCTCACAAAACGCTGGAATGTCCGTCAGGGGCGGATTTCGCTGATGGAGGACGGTGTACACGGGTGGGCAAACAGGCACGTTGTGGAGTAGTGTTGCGTCATGGGCAGCCATTGGCAACAATAAGGCCACTTTCGCTTGAAAGTGGCCTTATTCGGCGACGCAGTTGGTGCGCTAAACCAGCTTTTTCTTTTTGCTCAGGTGCGCGTACACCAACTGAATAATGCCGTCTTTTAAGCCTAAATCGGGAACAATGATCTGTTTGGCACCGGCCCATTTCATGACCGAGATGTAAATGTCGGCGGCTGGCACGATGACGTCGGCGCGGTCGGCGTTCAGGCGAAGTTTGTTGATGCGGTCGTCCAAACTAAAGCCAGCGATGTGGTTTCGGATGCGCTCGATCTCGGTCAAGCTCGTTGAGTCGTCGTTTTTCAGGGCCAAATTAAACAGCTTGCTGATGTTGCCGCCGGTGCCCACGGCAATGACCTCGCGCGACGGATCGACGTTGTCCTCGACCCAATCTTCTATTTTCCGCCAGGAGCCTTTGGTTTCTTTGCCTTCCAGCAGCCGGACCGAGCCGATTTTGAACGACTTCGAGTTGACCTTCTGCCGGTTTACGTACAAGTTGAGTTCCGTACTTCCCCCGCCTACGTCGATGTGCAGAAACTGCCGGTCGTCGAGCGCCTGAACAACCACGTTGTTGATCAGTTCGGCTTCTTTCTGCCCGTCGATAATGTGAATTTTTACGCCCGTTGTGGCTTCGATGCGCTTGGCAATCTCGTGGCCGTTGTGCGATTCGCGCATGGCCGACGTCGCGCAGGCCATGTAAGCTTCCACCTCGTGGAGTTCCATCAGCAGTTTATAGACCTGCATGAGCTTGGTGGTGCGGGCCTCGCTTTCGGGCGTCAGTTCGCCGAAATTAAATACGTCGTGGCCCAGCCGGAGCGGGAAGCGGACGTACTCGACGCGTTTGAAGCTAACGACGTTGTCGTTGAGGAGCACCGTAGAGATTTGCAGACGAGCCGCGTTAGAGCCGATGTCAATGGCTGCCAGTTTCAAGGCGTATGGGTGGTTGGGTGAACGTAATGAGCGGGCCAAAGATACTTTCTTTGGCTTTACAAGGAAACGATTTTGTTTTCTCTATCAAGACCACCAGATTTGTATAGTAGTTGCGGTGGGCTGTTTATGGGTGCAGATTGCCGAACCCCACCGGCCGAGTTCAAGGTCCCATGGTTAGGCTGTTTCCGCGCACAGCAGGTCCAATGAAACCGTCCCGTTCGTTCTACCGCTTCGTTTACTGGGCGATTAAAGGCTCCGTTCTAATCGCTATGCCCGTCCTGATTGTCAGGGTAATCTTCGGCCCCGAGTCGGCGCTCGAAGCGGATCTGTGGCGCTGGGCAACGTACGGAGTAGCGGGCGTGGTGACTGTCGGCTTTATCGGCTACGTGCTGCGCTACGGCCGAGAGTGGGCCAAAGGAATGATGCTGTCCCTGATTAGCTTTGTTGTTTGCTACGGGTTGCTGGAAGGCGTGTGCGGTTTGGTGCTGCGCTGGCGGCAAGGCGTGCCAACGATATCCACGGAGACAGGTAACGCCCGAAACAAAACGCAAAAATCAACTGAGCTGCGCCTGATTCACAACGATCGATTAGGGACTTACCGACCCGCGCCGGGGCAGTACCAGACGGTTTATTCGGTCGCGCCCCGTGCCAAGTCCAACGCCAACCGCCCGGTGGCCGTTACCTACACAATTGATAGTTTATCCCGGCGAATTACCCCATCGACCAGCCGCTGGGCCAATCGGTACGCTTTGTTTTTGGGCTGCTCGTTTACCTACGGCGAAGCCGTCGCGGATACCAGTACGTTACCTTATTTTTTCGAGAAAGCAACGGGTTTTCGGTCCTACAATTATGGCGTGTCTGGGCAATCACCCGCCAACATGCTGGCGCTGCTGCAAACCGTAAACCTGCGCAAAGAAGTTGCCGAGCGCGATGGCATTGCTGTTTACACGTTTATCACCGACCATTTGGCGCGAGCAACCCCCAGTACGTTCTGGGCGCACAACGCCAACGGGTTTCTGCCCCACGTCGATCCCAAGCGTGGCGTCGTCGAAGGCACCTACGCCCAAAAGCACCCGGTTCGGATGCAACTAATCCACTGGATGTACCGGAGCAATATTGTTAATCTGTTCAAAATCAACTTTCCTAAGCGCTACACGACGGAACACTACCAGCGGTTTGTTGGACTCGTCCGCAAATCGAAGGAGCTGTACCGCAATCAGTTTGGCAACGATAACTTCTACGTGGTTGTCTTCCCGGAGTATCCAATGGACGCCGAATTGCGGCAACTGTTCGGGCAAGCTCGGGTAAACGTGCTTGATTACGCCCGGCTACTCATATGGAAAACGGCCCCTGACGGCCTGCACCCCGACGCCGACGCGTACAGACAGGTTGCCCGGAAGCTGGCCCAGGATGTCGTTCATAAGCCCAACCGCCCCGTTGCGTTCGCCCGGTAAGTACCGGCTAACGTGGCGATGATAATCAAGCGTCTGCGAATTTATCAAGCGTCTTTTGTGTTAACTTTGTCGTAGCTTATCCAGAAAGACGGAGGGATCGGACCCGATGATGTCTTGGCAACCCACCCGCTTGGTGAAGGTGCCACGTTCCTCCCGGCCTTGCCGGGGCAGATAAAGCCCCCTGCTCTCTGTTGCTTTCCGGTAAGCTTTTTTCTGACGTTACCTGCCGACGTTGCCAATTTCTGGGCAACGGCATAACCGGATTGTACCTTTGAAGACAATTACTGAATTTCTGCGCGAACGCATCCTCGTCCTCGACGGCGCGATGGGGTCCATGATCCAGCAGTACAAACTGACCGACGCCGACTACCGGGGAGAGCGCTTTTGGGACTGGCCCCACGACTTAAAAGGCAACAATGACCTGCTGTCGCTGACCAAACCCGAGGTTGTCCAGGAAATTCACCGGCATTACCTCGAAGCCGGGGCGGACATCATCGAAACCAATACCTTCAGCGGCACGTCCATCGCTATGGCCGATTACCGCATGGAGGAACTGGCCTACGAGCTAAACTACGAATCGGCCCGCATCGCCAAGGAAGTCACCGACGAGTTCACGCGCCAAAACCCCAATAAGCCCCGCTTCGTGGCGGGGGCGATGGGACCGACCAACCGCACCGCCAGCCTGTCGCCCGATGTCAACAATCCGGCCTACCGCGCCGTCACGTTCGACGAACTGGTCGACGCGTATTACGAGCAGGTCGCCGGCTTGGTCGAAGGGGGCGTTGATCTTTTGCTGGTTGAAACGATTTTTGATACGCTCAACGCCAAGGCCGCCTTGTTCGCGATTGATAAGTATTTTAGTACGAGCGAGGAGCGAAGAGTGAGGACGGAGCCGCCCGGCGGTGAGAAATGGCTGACGCCGGGCGCTCCTCCTCACTCCTTACCAATCATGGTTTCCGGCACGATTACCGACGCCAGCGGCCGGACGCTGTCGGGCCAAACGACCGAAGCGTTTTTGTATTCGGTGTCGCACCTGCCCTTGCTGAGCGTCGGGCTGAACTGCGCCTTGGGGGCCGAACCCATGCGGCCGTACATCCAGACGCTCGCCAAGGAAGCCCCGTTCTTTACGTCGGCCTACCCCAACGCGGGCCTGCCCAACGAATTCGGCGAATACGACGAAACGCCCGACAGCATGGCGTCGCAGATCGAAGGCTTTATCCGAGACGGGTTCGTCAACATTGTCGGTGGGTGCTGCGGCTCGACGCCCGCCCACATCCGGGCCATTGCCGACGTGGCGGCCAAATACCCACCCCGCCAATTGCCGCCGACGGAGCCGTATCAGAAACTAAGCGGTTTGGAGCCGCTGAAAATTACCGAACTCACCAATTTCGTCAATGTCGGCGAGCGCACGAACGTAACGGGGTCCAAGGCGTTTGCGCGGCTGATTAAGTCAGGCGATTACGACGCGGCCCTATCGGTGGCCCGGCAGCAGGTTGAAAATGGCGCGCAGGTCATCGACATCAACATGGACGAAGGCATGCTGGATTCGGTCGAGGCCATGACGACTTTTCTGAACCTGATTGCGTCGGAGCCGGACATTGCCCGCGTACCGATTATGATTGACTCGTCGAAGTGGGAGGTCATCGAAGCCGGTTTAAAGTGCGTGCAAGGCAAAGCCATCGTCAATTCGATTTCGCTCAAGGAAGGCGAAGACGCGTTTGTGGAGCGGGCGCAGTTGGTCCGGCGCTACGGCGCGGCTGCGGTGGTGATGGCGTTTGACGAGCAGGGGCAGGCCGATTCCTACGAACGACGTATCGAAATCTGCGAACGGGCTTACCGCATCTTGGTCGATCGCGTAAATTTCGCTCCGCAGGACATCATTTTCGACCCCAACATCCTGACCGTTGCCACAGGAATTGACGAGCACAACAACTACGCCGTTGACTTTATTAACGCCACGCGCTGGATTAAGCAGAATCTGCCCTTGGCGAAGGTGAGCGGGGGGGTGTCGAACATTTCGTTCAGCTTCCGGGGTAACGAGGTGGTTCGGGAAGCTATGCACTCGGCGTTTCTGTACCACGCCATCCGCGCCGGGCTGGACATGGGCATCGTCAACGCCGGGCAGTTGGAAGTGTACGATAACATTCCGAAAGACCTGCTCGAACGTTGCGAGGATGTCTTACTCAACCGCCGGCCCGACGCCACCGAACGCTTAGTGACGTTTGCCGAAACGGTGAAAGCCAAGGGCAAAGAAGTCGTGCAGGACGATAGCTGGCGGCTCGAACCCGTCCGCGAACGGCTTAAACACGCGCTCGTCAAAGGCATTACGGATTACATCGACCAGGACGTTGAAGAGATTCGGCAGCAGGTCGAGCGGCCCCTGCACGTCATTGAAGGCCCGCTGATGGACGGCATGAACATCGTCGGCGACCTGTTCGGCGAAGGCAAAATGTTTCTGCCGCAGGTCGTGAAGTCGGCGCGGGTAATGAAAAAAGCCGTCGCCTACCTAACGCCCTTCATCGAAGCCGAAAAAAGCGAGGGTGAGTCATCGTCGGCCGGAAAAATCCTCCTGGCAACGGTCAAGGGCGACGTGCACGATATTGGCAAAAACATCGTCGGTGTGGTGCTGGGCTGCAACAACTACGAAATTATCGACCTCGGCGTGATGGTGCCCACTCAGAAAATTCTCGACGCGGCCCGCGAGCACAACGTGGACATCATCGGTTTGAGTGGGCTGATTACGCCGTCGCTGGACGAGATGGTCGGCGTGGCCAAGGAAATGGAGCGGCAAGGTTTTACCATGCCGCTGCTCATCGGCGGGGCGACGACCTCGCGGATGCACACCGCCGTCAAGATTGACCCGCACTATTCGGGGCCGGTTATTCACGTGTTGGATGCCAGCCGCAGCGTCCCCGTCGCGGGGCGGTTGACGAGCGAACAGCTTGAAACGCGGCAGGAGATTTTCGGTGACATCAAAGCCGAGTACACCAAACTGCGCATCGACCACGCCAAGCGGCAGAAAGAAAAGAATTTGCACAGCATCGAGAAAGCTCGCAACAACCGGACACCCATCAACTGGACGGACTTCGAGCCGACAAAACCGGCCTTCTTGGGTAACCGCTATTTTGAGGACTACTCAATTGCCGAACTGGCTAAGTACATCGACTGGACGCCTTTTTTCCAAACGTGGCAGTTAAGCGGCAAGTACCCCGCCATTTTCGAGGATTCGATCGTTGGCAGCGAAGCGCGGCAGTTGTTCGACGACGCCAACCGGCTGCTACGGGAGATTATTGACAAAAAGCTGCTGCGGGCAAAAGCGGTCGTCGGCTTTTACCCGGCTAATGCTGCCGACGACGACGTGTTGCTGCACGATTACGAAGCATACGAGCGCGACATTGCCTGCGAACGGCACGGTTCGCACCGGCACGTTGAATACAAAGTGAGTCGGCAGGCGGCCGTGGCTGGCGCTCCAATGGGTACTTCGTCAGCCGTCGCGCAGTCGGGCGGGGCGCTGGTGTACGATACCAAGACCGTGCTTCACTTTCTGCGTCAGCAGAACCAGAAAGCGCCTGGTTTGCCAAACTTCTGTTTGGCGGACTTCGTCGCTCCGCTCGACAGTGGTCGCGAAGATTACATTGGCGCGTTTGCCGTAACGGCCGGCATCGGTATTGAGAGCCTGTTGGATAAGTACGAACGCGACCACGACGATTACCACAGCATCCTGGTCAAAGCTCTTGCCGACCGCTTGGCCGAAGCCTTCGCCGAGCGGATGCACGAGCGCGTCCGTACCGAGTTCTGGCCTTACGCAACGGGCGAAAACCTAACCAACGACGAGCTGATTAAGGAAAGATACCAGGGCATCCGGCCCGCTCCTGGCTATCCGGCTTGTCCCGACCATACTGAGAAAGCGACGTTGTTCGAGTTATTGGACGCGGGTAAAATTGGCATCGAATTGACCGAAAGCTTTGCTATGTACCCGGCTTCGTCGGTGAGCGGTTTCTACTTTTCGCATCCCGAATCCAAGTACTTCGCTATCGGCAAGATTAGTCAGGACCAGGTTCGCGACTACGCCCACCGGAAAGACATGCCCCTGGAGGAAGTCGAACGGTGGCTGGCCCCGGTGCTGGCGTATGACGCGTAAGAAGATGATTTGCCTATGGGATAAGACGGTGATGCTCAAAGTTTAACCGAATAGACACAAAACAGCAACGCCCGACCAGTCGGGCGTTGCTGTTTTGTGTGCGTAGCCGAGTCAGGCAGTAGGGCTTGATTCGGCCGAAAGGGTATTTCAATTCGTTGTCTTGCGGCTCGTGCTGGCCTTCGTCGTCGATTTGCTGGCTGCGCTCATCGAGCCTTGTTTGGTTGTACTGCCCCGCTGAGCGCCAATGTTGCCACCGGTCGACGTACCGCCCGACGTAGCACCGCCTTTGCTGGATTTTTGTGCGCTACCGCTCGATCCGGTCTTACCACTGCCTGATTGGGCGAATCCGTTTGCTGATGCGACCGTAACCAGCAAAGCGAGTATCAATACTGCGTTTTTCATGAGTAGCTGTTAAGTTAGCGGGCTAACGATAGCCAAGTTTTACGCTCTAAACTGCCCACGCTTACCGTATGTTTTCGGGATTTTTCAGCTATTCGGCGGAGTTTAATTCCGTGTAGTAACGACAAAGCCCGGCCAATTCGGCCGGGCTTTCGCATTTGGATAGGAGCGGAATTACTGGGGTAGCAATACCGTATCAATGACGTGAATCACGCCGTTGGATTGATTTACGTCGGCAATCGTCACGGTCGACATACCGCCTTTAGCGTCGGTCAGCATAATCTTCTTGCCCCGTTGCATGGCCGTCAGCGAACCACCGGCAACGGTCGTTAGGATAGCTTTTCCACCACCGTCGGCAATGGCCTTCATCAGATCAGCCGCGCTCATCTTGCCCGATACCACGTGATAGGTCAGAATGCCCGTCAGCGCTTGCTTACTTTCAGGTTTAACCAGCGTTTCGACTGTGCCTTTGGGTAGCTTGTCGAAGGCTTTGTTGGTCGGCGCAAACACCGTAAACGGGCCGGGGCCTTGCAGCGTTTCGACTAAACCGGCGGCTTTCACGGCGGCTACGAGTGTCGTGTGGTCTTTCGAGTTGACGGCGTTTTCGACAATGTTCTTCGACGGATACATCGGCGCACCAC
>CAXUEB010000006.1:0-11671 GCA_964249775.1 uncultured Spirosoma sp. | reverse complement strand
GCGCACCACCCACCGTGACGGTTTGTTCCTGGGCGAACGAAGCTTGACCCGCGGCCAATAAGGCAATAAAAGCAAACGTAATTTTGAGCGTCTTCATGTTGTAAGTCTTGTCTGGTTGAAATTGTAATGAATGTTGGGGCGACCAACGGACAGACTTACGGCGAATGGGCGTGGGTTGGATTGTTCAACAAGAGAAAGTTGGTAAAATAAAATAGGCGAATCGTATACTTATAGAGCTTTATCAGCACCGATGGTAGGTAAAAATACGACTACCGTTCTAATTTAGTGAGTAGCGAGTTCATTCGTTGTGTGCCCACCGATGCCCGTGCCGAAGCGCTTCGGCACGGGACTGCGCATTCAGGGGTAACGGTTGAGGTGGATGGATGGCCGTTGGTGAGCACGGACCAGTGGAGTAAAATTGATTAGTAAGCGCCCGGCTGGATAGGGGGAATAGACCAAAAATCGGGTGGGTAAGGGACGGATTTGCCTACGGGTAATCCCCCGTATTCGATTGGGAAATATACCCTTAATTATCACTCAGTAGTTTGGTACACAGATAGTTGATGCTGACAAAACGTCCTACCGTTGCAAGCAACCTTGTTTTATACGCAGTTGTAATTGCTTCTTTACGCTTGAAATATACGTTTCACCTTAATCAATTTTGATCATGCTACAATACGTGTTCAGAACGTCCGATGTAAAGCGGATGGTTAGCGACGTACCCGACGAGGCCGAGTTCATCACCATTACGCTGGATTTCACTTGTGATCCAGACACTGGAACGTTTCCGGCTACCGTTAAGGCTCAGCCGGAAATCATTAAAGCAGACGAACTAGCGCAGCCAACTGGGCAGTCAATCGACGGATGTCCAAGACCACCAGGCTGTGAGCCACGGCAACTCATTGACACAATAAACCGATTTATCTAATCGAGATGGGGTCAGTAGTCAGTAAACTTATTGACTATTTGGATACGGTTCCTCCTTTGCTACTCTTGGTTGTTGCTTTTACTACAACGCGCTGGGAAAGGAGGGACTATATCCTGTACTATCTGTGGTGTCAACTTTTTTTCAATGGATACGCCAATCTGCTCAACGAATTAAGAATAGACAATCTGTTCGCTTACTCACTTAACTTCTCTTGGACGTATTTTATACTTTCTTTGTTCTTTATAAAAATATACGTATCTCGTTATTTATCTTACTTACTGCTTTGTTTTATTCTTATTTATCAGATAAATTCTTTACTTACCGTACAAACTTCCACAATAGTACCTACTTTCGACAGCCTGTCTTATGGTCTTGTGAGTTTAATGCTTACCCTGTACTGCCTGATTTATTACGTCAAACAGTTATCGGCACAACCTAAGCACAATATCATGTTCGTGACTTTTGGTACGTTAATGGGATTTTCACTTACTACGCCAGTAATTTCTTTATCTTTCTGTCGTACAACACATTAATTAAGGCGAACTACGTTAATATTGGCGTAATATGGAAGATTCATAATGTAATATTTATGATAATGTGTATCTACTTCTTTATCGGACTACGATGCAAAACTTCACTGAATCAATAGAATTAGTAATCATAGCTACCGCATTCTTGCTGCTAATAACGGTGACCCCAATTCTTTTTGTCTTAATGCATCAGCGCCAGTACCAGCGTTACTTGAATGATAAAGAACAAATACGAACTTTATACCAACGCGAACTCCTTCAATCCCAAATTGAAATACAAAACCATACGCTTCAACAAATCGCCGAAGAACTTCACGACCACATCGGCCAACTCTTGACGGTGGCCGTCATGCGGTTGAATACCCTGGAAGACGAAGTGACCGAACCGGGCGCGCAGCAGTCGGTGCAACAAACGCGTGAGGTGGTTATCACAATCATTGATGACGTCAGGACGCTGACCAAAACGCTCAATCACGATACGGTTCGGCGGTTTGGGTTGCTGCCCAGCCTGGCGCTTGAACTGGAACGGATTCAACGGGCCGGTCGGGTTCGTACTCAACTCATCACGACCGGCGAACCGTACTCACTCGGTGAGCAGGTCGAGACGGTGCTGCTGCGCATGGCGCAGGAATCACTCAATAACGCCCTTAAACACGCCCACGCACCCATGCTCATCATTACAGCAGCGTATCAATTCGATACGTTTGTCTTGACCACCCGCGACGACGGTCGGGGCTTCCGCGCGGAAGAGGTGGCTATCCGGCCGCTCGAAGAGGCCGGGTCCGGCCTGAGTAACCTATCCCGACGGGCCGGCCTACTGGGCGGTACGTGTACAATCGTTAGTCGACCCGGTGAAGGCACCCGCGTCGAGATTCGCATACCGCGCCAACGTAACCACCTGTAACCTAAGCTCACCGTCTAAAAAATAACCGACTGCACCGGTTGCGTACGATAAGTTAACCGTCTATCTTTCAGACTAAAAGCTAACAATCTACGCCATGCCCACATCCATTGCTATTGCCGACGACCATTACTTACTGGCCGAAGCCCTTTCGGATTACATCAAACGGTTTGAGAATTACAACGTCCTGTTCGTCGCCGAAAACGGCCGTGATCTGCTTAACCAGATTAGTCGGGGATCGCTGCCCGATATTGCCCTGATTGATCTTAACATGCCCGAAATGGACGGCTTCGAGACCGCCGTTCAACTCCGGCAACTCTACCCGTCGGTGCGGGTGCTGGCCCTGTCGATGACCGACCGCGAAGAACACATCGTTCGGATGCTGCGCAACGGTGCGCGCGGTTATCTACTTAAAGGCTGCCGCCCGACCGAACTGCGCCGGGCGTTGGACGAGGTCATGACCAAGGGTTTTTACTATTCCGATTTTCTGACGCATCAACTTATCCGAAGCCTCAACGCGCCCGAAACCGGCGGGTCGTCGCCGTTCAACCTAAACGACCGCGAAACTGAGTTCCTTAAACTGGCGTGCAGTGAGCTAACCTACAACCAGATTGCCGACCGCATGTGCGTCAGTCCGCGCACGGTTGATGGTTACCGCGAAGCCGTGTTTCAGAAGATGGAGGTTAAAACCCGGCAAGGCATGGTGATGCAAGCCATTCGGCATGGGTTGATTAAACTGTAACGCTATCTTTGCCGGAAACCCACCGGCTGATGCAACTCTTTCTGCACCGCGTTGACCTTCGCCTAAAGCACACGTTTGTTATTGCGCACGACAGCCGCGACGTGCAGCCGACGCTACTTGTCGAACTCCGCGACGACGGTTCAGGCCTGAGCGGTTATGGCGAGGCTACGGCCACGCGCTACTACGGCGTTACCATCGACGGTATGGTAACGGCTCTCGACGCGCTGCGCGATCGCATCCAAACATTTGATCTGACGCAAGGACCCGAAGCACTCTGGACGGCTGTTCAGCCCGCCTTAACCGACAACCCGTTTGCGCTCTGCGCGCTCGACCAAGCTGCCTGGGATTTGTGGGCACGGCTCCGGGGGCAACCACTTTATCAACTTTGGCACCTCGACCCGACGCAGGCTCCCCCGACGAGCTATACGATTGGTTTAGACACGCCCGACCGGATGATTGCTAAACTGAAAGAATGGCCGTGGCCGTTGTACAAGATTAAACTGGGCCGCCCGGAAACCGATCTCGAAGTGGTTCGGGCGTTACGTCAGCACGCCGACGCCGAATGCGCGGTTCTCCGCCGGGACCCAGCCCGCTTTCGGGTTGATGCCAACTGCGGCTGGACGGTTAGGCAAACCCTGCAATTCGCGCCCGAACTGGCCACGCTGGGCGTTGAATTTATTGAGCAACCCTTACCCGCCGACGACTGGGCGGGGGCCAAGCAGGTCTACGAAAATAGCGCGTTGCCCATCCTGGCCGACGAGAGTTGCATTGTCGAGACCGACGTTGACCGGTGTGCGGGTTATTTCCACGGCGTCAATATTAAATTAACCAAGTGCGGAGGACTGACGCCCGCCCGGCGGATGATTGCGCGGGCGCGGGCGTTGGGCCTGCGCGTGATGGTCGGCTGCATGACCGAGTCGAGCGTGGGCATTTCGGCTATCGCGCAGTTGTTGCCCCTGCTCGACTACGCCGACGTAGATGGGGCGCTGCTCATTGCCAACGATCCGGCCAAGGGCGTGACCTTCGACAAGGGTCGGGTTCGTTACGCCGACGGGAACGGTACGGGGGTTTGTTTGTTAAACCAAACCCCGCGACACCCATGACCGAATCCTTTTCGATTGACCAGCTACCCAACCGTACCATTCACCACGGCGGCCGGGATTACTTATTTTTCAGCGGTACGGCTTACTTAGGGGTGCCCCAACACCCGGCCTTTGGGCAATTGCTGAGCGAAGGAATCGGCCGGTACGGTACGGCGTATGGCAGTTCGCGCAACGGCAACCTGCGCTTGGGCGTCTACGAAGCCGCAGAGGCTAAACTGGCCAGTATGATTACTGTACCGGACGGCCAACCCGCGGCTGCCCTGACGCTATCGTCGGGTATGATGGCCGGGCAATTAATTATCAACTACCTGCGTAGTCAGGGAGCGACGTTTCTGTACGGCCCGCAAACGCACCCGGCATTGTGGACCGATGCGTCGGTTTCATTGCCCCAGGTGTCGTTCGGCGATTGGTCCGCGGAGGTGACTAATCAGGTGCGCCGGCAGCCGGTTACGGACCGGCCAGTGGTCATTCTGACGAATTCGATCGACGCGGCTCATTCGGCCTATTTCGATTTTAGCTGGGTGGCCGATCTGCCCGACGACCGGTCTGTTACGCTCGTTGTGGACGATTCGCACGGCTTGGGCGTGTTAGAAGAAGGGCGGGGCATCTGGCCGCAACTTCCTCAGAAACCGGCCGTTCGTACCCTCGTGACGGCGTCGATGGCCAAAGCGCTGGGCTTACCGGGGGGCGTCGTGTTTGCCGATAACGGAACCCTGACCGAACTGCGCCAAACGGCGTTTTTCGGAGCTTGTTCGCCCGTTCCACCGGCCTACTTAGACGCTTTTCTGCGGGCCAATGCGCTCTACGCCGAAGGCCGTAGTCGACTCCGCGAGAATCTAAAGCTGGCCGAAGCACTCCTGCTACCAACTGGTCTGTTCAATCACGCCAAGGGTTACCCCGTGTTTTTCACGGAACACAACGACCTGTATCCGTTTCTGCTCGAACGGGGTATCTTTATTTATTCATTTGCCTACCCAACGCCCACCGACCGGGCCAATACGCGCCTTGTTGTCAGCGCGTTTCATACCCTCGACGACATCCAAACCTTGGCGAACGCTGTCTATGAATACGCCTTTTAGCCCGCGCCAACCCGTCCGGCGTTCCGGCGCAGTCTACCTCCTCTGCGCGTGGTTGTGCGTCGTTGTGGTTCAAGCCAACGCCCAACCAAAGACGGATAAACTGCTGCACGATTTGCTGCGTAAAAGTCCCGAACTCTTCGGACCCGTGCTGCGCAACCCGGCTAAGTACGACGTGCAGGTGCTGTACACCCAAATCAACCGCGATGCGCAGAACCGGCCGTCGTTCCGAACGTTTCGCTACCGGGTTGACAAAAACCGGTATTTTTACCCAGCCAGTACGGTTAAACTGCCCGGTGTCTTGCTGGCCTTGGAAAAGCTAAACGAACTCGGCATTCGCCGCAACGTTCCGATGTTGACCGATTCGGCCGGCCCTGGACAAATCGCCGTTCGGGAGGATACGTCGGCTCAGAACGGCTTACCGTCAGTGGCCCATTACGCCAAAAAGATTTTGCTGGTTAGTGACAATGACGCTTTTAATCGGCTCTACGAATTCATGGGGCAGTGCGACCTCAACGCGCGTTTGTACCGCAAAGGCTACCGCAATCTGCGGATTGTGCACCGGCTGTCGGTGCCGCTGACGGCCAGGCAAAACCAGCAAACGAATCCCGTGCGATTTGTGGACAGCACGGGCCGGATTGTCTATCAGCAGCCGGGCCAAACCTGCGAACGGACGCCCAAAATCGACAGTGTGATTCAGCAGGGCGTGGGGTACCGGCGCGGGGACTCGCTGATTCGTCAGCCGTTTTCGTTTACTGACAAAAACTTTTTTGCCCTCGACGACCAACAGGCCATGCTGAAGGCGGTGTTGTTTCCCGACGAGGTAGCGCCCCGGCAGCGGTTCAACCTCGCGCCCGACGATTACCCGTTTTTGTACCAGTACCTGTCGCAGTTACCCCGCGAAACGACTTACCCGCGCTACGACTCGACCGGGCCGGGTACGGTGTATCACGACAGTTATTGTAAGTTTTTACTCGCCGGCGACCAGAAAACGACGTTTCCGCGGAGCGTCCGTATTTTCAACAAAGTAGGCGATGCCTACGGCTATCTGATCGACAACGCTTACATCGTTGATTTCGACCGGGGCATTGAGTTTATGCTGGCGGCCGTTATCTACGTCAACGAGGACGGTATTTTCAACGATGACCAGTACGAATACGCTACCGTTGGGTTGCCGTTCATGGGCAACCTCGGGCGCGTGATCTACGACTACGAAGCCAAACGTCGGCGGCCGAACGTGCCCAATCTGAACCGCTTTCGGGCAAATTACGATCGCTGATGATTTTTGTTGGGCCATTCGCGCGATAAATAGCAAGCAGAGCCGTTCAGGCGCGTTATGTTCGCAGACGATTAACACGCTCGCGAATCATGCAAAAATTAATTCTTTTCCTTGTTGTGCTGGTTGCCTTTGCGGCCTGTAAAAAAGATAACGATGTTGCCCCGGCTGACCCAGCAGCGGCCGTAGCTGGTACGTACGTAGTTTCCCGGATTGCTTTGGATGGCCCTGGCACGGCGGCTGACGTTGACGAGAAGTACCCCGAAACAGTTAATGGTATTACTTACGCTTCGGAACTGATTGTAAACCAAACTGCTAACACAACCGACCGAATAAGTTTCGTAGTTAAAGTTAAAGAAACGGGTGAAGACGACTACGAGTTTATCACGGCCGAGGATATCGAAGTGCGTCGAAACGGCAGTAATTATGACTTATACTTTAGAACCGTTAAAATCGGGACAGCAACCGGTAGCAACGTTACGCTGGACACGACCGAGGGGGGCATACGTTACATTGTTGAAGCTCGGCGGTAAGTGCGGCATCTAAACAAAAACAAACGGCCACTGCGCGGGCCGTTGGGCTTTGGTTTTGTGTAGATGACGCTGCACCCATAATTAGATAAAACTCTGGTTGGTAAACGTACTCTCAAAAATTTTGTCGGCGTTACCCGTCTCAAAACCTTCGCGCCGGTGTTGGCGGTTAATTTGTTCGGGAGCCAAGTACTCAAATTGGGGCAAGACGCGCCGTTCGGCAAACTCAACGTAAGAGCCAGCGATGCGAAATGTCTTTCCTTCGGCAAACTCGGCGTCGATCATCTGCGCTACGGTCGACGCCTGCCGCAACCCACCGTCCGGGCTGATCTTAATGGTGCCACCTGCCGAGTTGAGCCGAAATCCCCGCCGTTCCAAAAACGCTACGAACTGCTCAATGGTGTTGTAGCCCGGTTTGAGGTTGTGCACGCTGATGGTGAAGTGGTTCAGGTAATACCGGTTGTAAATGACCCAGGCCGCGTACTCACTTTCGGACAGGAGTTGCTGATAATCATCCAGCGTGGGCGTAGTCCAGAGCGGTTGGTGCAGAAACTGGTCAACGGCCTCGGCATCGTTTAGATCTAACGCATCGACGGGATCACCCATCACTGTGTCGGTGTGGCGGAGAATGACGCGCTGGGCTTCGGCGGAAAGTTCATCAACGCGGAGTTCACTGGCAAAGATGCGGGGTAGATTGCATCCCGCGGGCGGACTATACCAGTAGGCCGTCAGCTTTTTTTCGATAAAGTTGTACTCGTCGCGCTTTTCGTAGCCGTAGTGCCGAAAAATCTTCTCGAACGACGCCAAGCCCAGGTTCGGAACGCCCAGGGTCCGAAAGGCGATGTGATCGTTTTCGATCTCGTCCGGCGCGTCGATAATGCCTTCGTTCAGCATCGCCCGGATGATGTTCTGTACATCAGGGACGCGTTCGCTGTACCGGCGCATCAGCCCACCCAGCACGGCATCGAGAACAGACGTATTTAGGGATGTTGTCATGCTTTGTTTTTGTCATGCTGACGAAGGAAGCATCTTCGAGACCAGCAACGTTTACGCTATGAAGATGCTTCCTTCGTCAGCATGACACCTATCACCGCCACTGGCTGCGGGCGAGCAGGACTTCCTTGCCGGCCGCGCCGTGCTCAATCCGGTGCAGAAACCGTTTCTCAGCCTCAAGCGTCGATTGCACCCGCAATTGGTCACCCCAGTGGCTTTCGGTTCGGTAAACTAAATCAATTTCGGCAATTTCGCCAGTGTGCAGCATTTCGTGGGGCATCGCTTCGAGCAGCCACTGCACGTAGGCTACGTTGTTGACGTGCTGATTTTGGTCAATGTTGAACCAGCCGACATCAACTGTTTTAGCCTCCGTTGGGGGAAACGGGTGAGTTAGAAAATCGGGTTTGAGGGGTAATTTTGGTAACGGATCAATGCCAAACGGCAGCGTTAAGCACCGAATGAAGCCGGGTAAGGGCACCATCGTCCGCTTTTCCGTACTAAACACTAACCACGTGCTCGACGCGTTGGCCAGCAGGGCACCATCACCGGCCAGGACGCGAAAATCGCGGTAGATGAAGTACTTCTCAACGAACGTTGGATACGTGATGATCTGTACGGTTTGACCATAGCGAGGGTATTGTTGCATCTGGAGCCGGAAACGTGAGAGCATCCAACCGTAGCCCTGCCGCCCCAAATCATCAATGCCGATGCCGTAATCGAGGGCGTTGCGGTTGGCCGACTCCTGCATCAGATTCATTAGGGCTGGAATGCCCAGTTGGCCGTGCGCGTCGCACTCGTAGCCGTGGATTTGAAACGTGTCGGTTTGAATGAAAGCCATTCGGCAAAGGTACGCGGTTGAAGCCCAATCTGGCTTAATTCACAACGCAAACGCCCCCAACACGTAGCCGTGCTGGGGGCGTTTGCATTCAAACCTATAAGGTCTCCGAAACCTTATAGGTTTACGAATTACTTTGTGCCGTAGCGCTTGCGGAACTTGTCGACGCGGCCGGCCGTGTCGAGCAGGACGTTCTTACCAGTGTAGAAGGGGTGCGACTGCGAGCTAACTTCGATTTTGACGAGCGGGTAGGTCTTACCTTCGTGCTCGATCGTATCGCGGGTCTGAACCGTCGAACGGGTTACGAATTTATAATCGCTCGACAGGTCGTGGAATACCACGTCGCGGTAGTCCGGGTGAATGCCTTTTTTCATGGTCTGCTATTCAGTTTCTTGTCATCTTCTCGGTTTCCGACCGAAAAGGACTGCAAAGGTACGGCGTTCAGTGGGGATTGGCAAGCCTTTCGGCTCGTTCTTTCTCGGGCTGGTAATCAACTGGATAAAGCCGGACCGTTCGCTAAATAAGCGGGATTGAAATGGTAACGAACATGCTCTTTCTGCTTACATTGAGCAACGTTTACCTTCCTCGCCGGCTCGCTGGAGCAAACCCGCTCCGCGCACCAAATAATAAAAATCGTTTATCTATCTCTGTAAGCTATCGCACGGGTAGGCTATTGCTAAGTCACTAAGTCATACGACTTAACAATTTGATAACCTATCCACGGCGTTCCCCTTAGGCGCAGACAACGCAAAATTCCGAACGGTTGAGGTTGCTTTTCCGTCTAATTCACCACAATTTTAAAAATTCATCCCCTTCTCGACACGTCTCTGTTCAACAGAGCAACTGAAAGAACCAAATTTCACCAGCTAATTGCATTCAAAACTTTTTATATATCAACATTAATCTCCATTGCCCATGCAAGTAATCAAACGCGATGGTCGCCGGGAGTCGGTCAAATTCGACAAGATCACCGCCCGGATTGAGAAATTGTGCTACGGCCTTGACCCGTCCTACGTGCAGCCGGTACAGGTTGCCTTAAAAGTGGTCAGCGGACTCTACGACGGCGTTAACACGACGGAGTTGGACAACCTCGCTGCGGAAACGGCCGCGTCGATGACCACCACGCACCCAGACTACGCTATTTTGGCCGCCCGGATCGCCATTTCGAACCTCCACAAAGAGACGAACAAATCGTTCTCTGGTACCATCAAGAAGTTGTATTTGTACGAAGACCCGAAAACCGGCGAAAATGCGTCCTTAATCTCGCGGGAGGTGTACGACGTGGTGCGGCAGCACGCGGCCCTGCTCGATTCAACTATCATTTACGACCGGGATTACGGCTACGATTACTTCGGCTACAAAACCCTCGAAAAGTCGTACCTGCTCAAAATCGACGGCCGCATCGCCGAACGTCCGCAGCACATGCTGATGCGCGTCGCCGTGGGTATTCACATGGACGACATAGAAGCCGCCATCGAGACGTACAATCTGCTGTCGGAAAAGTGGTTCACGCACGCGACGCCGACGCTATTCAACGCCGGAACGCCTAAGCCGCAGATGTCGAGCTGCTTTCTCCTGACGATGAAAGACGACAGCATCGACGGCATCTACGACACGCTCAAGCAGACCGCCAAGATTTCACAGTCGGCGGGCGGCATCGGCCTGAGCATTCACAACGTCCGGGCGACGGGTACGTACATTAAAGGCACCAACGGTACGTCGAACGGGATCGTGCCGATGTTGCGCGTCTTCAACGACACGGCCCGGTACGTCGATCAGGGTGGGGGCAAGCGCAAAGGTTCGTTCGCGGTGTATTTGGAGCCGTGGCACGCCGATGTTTTTGAATTCTTAGACCTGAAAAAGAACTCGGGCAAGGAAGAAGTCCGCGCTCGCGACCTATTCTACGCCCTCTGGACGCCCGATTTGTTCATGAAGCGCGTGGAAGACAATGACGTATGGTCTTTGTTCTGCCCGCACGAGTGCCCTGGTTTGGCCGATTGCCACGGCGACGAGTTTGAAGCCTTGTATACCCGCTACGAACGCGAAGGCCGCGCCCGCCGGACCGTAAAAGCGCAGGAACTGTGGTACAAGATTCTGGAGTCGCAGACCGAGACCGGTACGCCCTACATGCTGTTCAAGGATTCGGCCAACAAGAAGTCGAACCAGAAAAACCTCGGTACGATCAAGTCGTCGAACCTGTGCACGGAGATTATCGAGTACACGGCTCCCGACGAAGTGGCGGTGTGTAACCTGGCGTCGATTGCCCTGCCTAAGTTTATCACGCGCGGCACGGACGGCATCTTGCGGTTCGACCATCAGAAGTTGTACGAAGTGACCCGAACGGCGACGCGCAACCTCAATAAGATTATTGACATCAACTATTACCCGGTTGAGGAAGCCCGCCGGAGCAACATGCGCCACCGGCCGATTGGCTTGGGCGTGCAGGGACTGGCCGACGCGTTCATCATGCTGCGGATGCCGTTCGAGTCGGACGAAGCGCGTCGCTTGAACGAAGACATTTTCGAGACGATCTATTTCGGGGCCATGACGTCGTCGATGGAGCAGGCCAAAGAATACGGCCCCTACGAAACGTGGAAAGGCTCGCCCATCTCGCAGGGGATTTTCCAGTTCGATATGTGGGGCGTCAAGCCCAAGTCAAACCGCTGGGATTGGGAAACGTTGCGCAAAGACGTAGTGGAACACGGTGTCAGAAACTCGCTCCTGCTGGCCCCGATGCCGACTGCGTCGACCTCGCAG
>CAXUEB010000005.1:33644-36810 GCA_964249775.1 uncultured Spirosoma sp. | reverse complement strand
CCTTTAGCCCTTCGTTCTCATCCGTATGGACAAGCAGGCAGCGGTCGATTTTATCAGTGTTGGGTTGCAGTTGGTCGGGGGACTGGCCTTGTTTCTGTACGCCGTTGGTGTGTTGGGCGATACGCTCAAGGAACTGGCCGGCGACAACATGAAGGCGTTTTTGACCCGTTTTACAAAGAACACGGTCAGCGGCATCACCACCGGTACCGTGGCAACGACCTTGCTTGATTCGTCGTCGGTCGTGATCATTATGGTCCTGACGATGGTAAACGCCGGGTTGATTTCAAGCGTCGAATCGTTCGGCGTCATCATGGGCGCGAACATCGGCACAACCATCTCCAGCCAGATCATTGCCCTCGACATCGCCGGATTCTCGCCCTTGCTGTTAGTCACGGGGCTGCTGCTGAGCGTGATTGGCAAAAACGAAGTTCGCCATCAAATCGGGCGAGTAATCTTTGCGGCCGGACTTATCTTTTTCGGCTTGTGGACGATGGACAAGGCCGTGGAGCCGCTGCGCGAGTACCCGCCGTTTTTCGAGTGGATGAAAAAATTAGATAGCCCCATTCAAGGCGCGCTGCTGGGTGGCTTAGTGACGCTGGTCGTGCAATCGTCGTCGGCGACGGTAGGCATTGCCATCGTGCTCGCGTCGCAGGGCCTGATCTCCACGCAGGCCGGTATCGCCATTATGCTCGGAGCCGAAATTGGCACCTGCTCCGATACCTTGCTGGCCGTCATTGGTCGCTCAAAAGAAGCCGTCCGGGCGGGCGTTTTTCACTTGTTATTTAATATCGCCTGCGTTGTGATTGGCTTGCTGTTGATTCAACCCTTCGTCAGTACCGTCGAATGGATCAGCGGCAACGCCCAGCCGGGCCGCAAATTAGCCAATGCCCACATGCTGTTCAACATTGCCGGGGTAGTGGTGTTTGCGTGGTTCATCCCGTCTTTTCACCGCGCGCTCAATGCACTGATTCGGTAAGAATGGGCAGACAGCCTACGGTGAAAAGCGGTATATTTACCTAAAAGCACGCGCCGTGAGCCAATCAAAGTCGTTTCAATTACCAGCACCCTGTTCGGAGTCGTGGTCTACCATGAAACCCGACGAAGGCGGCCGGTTTTGCGGCCAATGCCAGAAGACCGTCATCGACTTCTCGGGCATGACCGATGAAGCGGTGATGCAGACGATGGCCCAGCAGGTGGGTAACGTTTGCGGTCGATTTCGGGCGGACCAACTCAATCGTCCCTTGCGCAAGGAAACAAACGGTTCGCTTGGCTACCAACGTCTGGCGGGCTTGGTAACGGCCGGCTTGCTGGGTTGGCAAACGACGCAGGCGCAACTGCCCGCTTCGAAACCAAACCGGGTCATCGTCGTTGACGGGGCCGTTGAAAAACGACCTGAAGCCGGGTCGGCAACGGCTGCGCCGGTTCATTCGTCCAGAATCATCACGGGCCGGGTAGTTGCCGAATCCGACAGTAGTACCCTGGCGGGGGTTACCGTCCAACTTAAGGGGACTGGGCGGGGAACGCAGACCGATTCAACGGGTACCTTTCGGATAACTGTGCCGACTGACATCGCAGCCAACGAAGTTACCTTAGCGGTTTCTTGGATTGGTTTCGTTTATCAGGAAATTCCGGTTCGATTGGGACAACCCGACTCGGTGTTGATTCGGCTTAAGGAAGACACCGCTTTAATGGGCGAGGTAATTGTCATTGGCTACGTTGTGGAAAAGCCATCCCTTTTGCAACGCCTACGGGATCGCTTGCGCCCCGGTCACTAATTGGCCTAACACGCCCGGCTCGATTCGGTGCCCGCCGTCGAAAGCGGTAAGTTTCAGTTCGGGCACGTCGGTTTGCATTTGGCGCAGATACCCTTCGGCGTCGGGCATTTGCTCGATGTACTCGTCCTGCCGACCGTACACGTAGTGCGTCTCGACGCCGGCCAGTTTCGCCGGATTGATAACGTCGCCCAAGCCAGCCGGAAAGTAACCCGCCCACAGAATCAGTCGGTCCGCGCGGATGTGACCCGCGTCGAGCCAGCGGCAGGCCGTGGCCGCGCCCTGCGAGAAACCCAGCAGCGTAAGGTGGTAGTTAGGGGAATTTACACCCGCCAGTACGCGGTCGTACAGCGCGTTGAGGTACGCCAGGAAATCCTCAATTTCGTAGGCCTTATCTTCCCGCGTTAGCCACGACGCACCGACGCGGTTGTATTCGCCGTTGAGGTACAGCCGCGACAACCCTTCCGGCACAACAACCAACGTTCGTCCGTCGTCTAAGCCCGTAAATTTCTTGCCGAAATACTGCGCCAACTGCCCGAAGCCGTGGAGGCAGAACCAAACCCGTTGCGTTTGGTCGGTTAGGGTGCCGATGGTGTAGTAACGGGCCGTTCGCTGAACCGTGAGGTGGTGCTCGGTCATTAGGTGCTCAATTATGCGTTGAGAAGATCGGTTAGTTTCTGGACGAAGCGGTCGGGCTGTTCGAGTTCGGGAAAGTGGCCGGCGTCGTTCCACTCTTCGTAGTTCGCGTTGGTTAGGTACGTCAGCGTCGAACGCTTGTCGGTTTTAGCGTGCGATTTGTCGCCGTTGCCCCAAACAACCAAGGTGGGCTGCGTCACCGTCTCTACGGAAAAGGTCGGCGCGTTGTACCAAACACTCAAGAGCGACGCCAAGCAGTAACCTGCTTTATGGTGGTAGCTTTCGTGGGCCAGAGCCGCGAAGTTCGGCACCTGCGCCCGGTCGCTGAGGGCCATCTTGTACCAAACGTCGGTGAGTCGGTGCTTAACGAACGGCACAATCAGTTGCCCCACCACGGGCCGGCGCAGCAGGTTACGCGGGTCTACCGTTTCGACCCATTGCCGCTGCTCCGACCAAGCCGGGGCCTGCATCAGAAACAGCCGCTCAACGAGCGTCGGCTCAGCCGCGGCTACCGCCAACGCGCCGTACACGCCCATGCACTCAAAAGCCAGCGTATACGGTTCCAGTCTGAGCGCGTGCAACAACTCGCGCAGGGTACGGGCGTAATCGGCGGGCGTAAAACCAAACGTTCGGTGCGGCATCGAAAAGCCAAAGCCGGGTTGTTCAAAGCACACGACCCGCAGGGTAGGCGAAAGCCGTTCGAACAGGGTGTCGAAGTGTCTAATGCCGCAAGGCGGGTCGGCCGCGAAGACTTCTGT
>CAXUEB010000005.1:30646-33634 GCA_964249775.1 uncultured Spirosoma sp. | reverse complement strand
CTACTGTTTGGTTGCCTTTGCCCGCAACCCGGACCCGCAATGTCGCGTTCGAGAGCCGGACGTAGCGAATGCCCGGCCGTTGCGTGGCGGCCCAGCGCTTGTCGCCCCGGCGTTGGCCCGTTAGGCCGTAGGTGTCTAACCAAACCGGTGCCTTCATGCCTTAGCGTTCAAACCGAACGGCGACGCAATCACCTCGGCCCACTGCTCATCCGACGTTTGCCGGACGTGGTCGGCAATCATCGCGTAACTTTCGTCGACGGCCCGCTGAACCGACGCCAGATCGAGCGGGTTGCCCAAATCCGATACGCCACCCGTTGTTTGGAAGAGAATTGAAACTTCACGACCGAACAGCGTTTTGGCAAACCGGTGCATGACCTCGGCCGTGTGCAGGGCAATAAAACCCGCCGAGGCCGTTTCGGGTGTCAGGCGGTTGCGGTAGGTGTCGGGCGTTAACTTGCGAATCGGACCCGAAACGGTGGTTTGATTAATCTGCCAAAGTTGGGCTAAGAGTTCGGCGACGGGCGATTCGGTTGGCATGGTTCGGAAAAACAGTCAGAAGTTGGTAGTAGGTAATAGTTTGCCCGAAAAAATGGTTAAACCGTCCACGGCGTCCGGGCCGAGTTCGTCGCGAATTTGCGCGTTGAGCACTTTCCAGATCTTGTGGCACCGCTTGGCCAACTGAGCACCGTCGTCGGTCAGAAACAAGCCGTTTCGTCGGTTGGCCGTCAGCCAGCCGTTTTTCTGCAACAACTGCACGTCGCGGCTCATCGCCGACTTCTCAATCTGCAACTGCTTCGACAGTTCGGTTTGGCGAACGCCCGGCTGGGCGAAGATGCGCATCAACAGGCCCGCCTGCGCAAAGGTTACGCCTTCGGCCGCAAACGCTTCGTTGTAGCGCCCCGTGATGATGCGCGACAACATCCGCAGCCGCCCCGCAATGCAATAGGTTTCGGTCGTCACGGCGTAAAGCTAAACAGAAGGAGTTGTATATACAACTTCGCGTCAAGCCAGCGGTAGATTGGCTGAACCACAGCGTCGGCGGGGAAGTTAACGGTTAACGCGTAGGAGCCACGACTTTAGGATGGCTGATTTTGGGAAGCCAGCGATAAGGACGCATCCGCCACTTCTTTCGGCGGGTGCTGACTCCAGTACGTAGCCAGCAGCGAGCCGGTCGTATTCATAATCGGGCCAAAAAGCGCGGGAGCGAGGCCCACCGTGGCCACTTTGCCCAGTTGCACGGCAATACCCGACGCCAGACCGCCGTTTTGCAGCCCTACTTCAATGGCCACCGTTCGGCAACTTTGTTCGTCCATGCCGAACAGGCGGGCGCTCCAATACCCCAGCGTAAAGCCGGTCAGGTTGTGAATCAGAACGCACAGGGCCAGCGTCCAACCAACGGTCAGCAGGCTGTCGCGGCCAGCGGCCGTGATAATGGCCACGATCAGGACGATGCCGGCCATCGACACGAGCGGCATCACGCGGTTGATAAGCACGGCCGACTGGCGAAAGATGCGGTTGAGAATCAGCCCAACGATTACCGGTAGGATAACAATCTGCATAATTTCGATCATCATCTTCAGGAACGAAATTTCGATGAACTGACCCGCGAGCAGTTTCATCAGGGCAGGCATCAGAAACGGAGCCAGCAGCGTAGAGAGCGTCGTGACGGTGATGGAGAGCGGTACGTTGGCCTTTGCAATGTAACACATGACGTTACTGGCCAGGCCGCTCGGCGAACAGCCAATCAGCACGACGCCGGCCGCAATCTCCGGCGGAAAGCTAAACGTGTTGGCCAGCGTGTAGCCCAGCAAGGGCATGATAACGAAGTGGCACACGACGCCGATAAAGACCGCCCGCGGTTGCTTCGCTACGCCTTCAAAGTCTTTAATTGACATGGTTGTACCCATGCCGAGCATGATAAGTTGCAACAGGGGTACGATTAGTTTCTTAAGCGGAAAGTCGCCAACTTGGGTAAACGGCCCCGGAAAGGCCAGCGCTACGGCTACGGCCGCGATGATTAAGACGGTGTAAATCAGGTTACGGTAGGATGAGCGGGCGTTTGTTTCAGCTTTCATCGGGTCTCAGGATTTGGATATAAAGCGGAAACGGGGCGGGTTTTACTAAAAATAGAACACGGATAACGCGGATGGAACGGATCTACATAGATTTTTATCCGTGCGAATCCGTTCCATCCGCGTCACGGGTTCGCCCGCCCGGCCGCTTCCATTTGGCTCAATATTCCTTCTTTCAACGAATACGTTGAGGTTCGGATCTGGCTGATGTTGTACGCTTTCAGCACATAATCGATCAGACAAACGGCCACCACGATCATATCGACGCGCAGCTCAATCATACCGGGCAGGGCCATCCGCTCGTCGTGGTTTTTTGTGGTTAATAATTCATACGCCCGGTAAAACTCGGCAACGGGCAGGTCAAAGGCGGTTTGTTCGGCTGGGGGAAGCTGACCGCGGTCGTGCATGAATTGCATATCGACCAATGTATCGAACGACCCCGACGAGCCAACCAGCACGACCGGCTGGTACTGATGCACCGCATTCGCCAAGGGGAGTAGCTGCTCCTGAAAATAATCGTGCAAGCGCCGGACACTGCTGGCTGAAATCGGATCGCTAGTCATAAAGCGTTCGCGAAGCCGCTGCCCGCCGATCTCGAAACTCTGTTTCCAGAAAGGACGCGAACCATTGCCCAGGATGAACTCCACGCTGCCCCCGCCAATGTCCATCACCAAAGCGGTGCGCTCGTCCAAGGCCCCGGCCGCCCGAACGCCGTGGTAGATGTATTCGGCTTCTTGTTCGCCCGAAATGACCCGAATCGAAATACCTGTTTCCTGGCGGACGCGTTCGATGAATTCGGCCTGATTGCGGGCCACGCGAATCGCACTGGTGCCGGTAGCGACGACTTGGTCGGGAGCCACGTCATGCTGAGCCAGAACATCCCGGAAATACGTCAGAACACCCAAGGCGCGGAGGA
>CAXUEB010000005.1:30317-30636 GCA_964249775.1 uncultured Spirosoma sp. | reverse complement strand
GAGGATGCCTTCTTCGGTAATGATGCCTTGATTGATGCCCGCCTGCCCAATTTTGGCCGGACGGCTCTGGCGAAACAGCGTCTGATACCCATTGCCCAACTTTTCGACGATAAGCAGGTGAAAGGTATTGGTTCCTAAGTCGATAATGGCTTGCTTCATGGCCGCAAATCTATTACCTTTGCCGTCCGGTTTTAGCTAAATCTGACATTACAACATGCTTATCATTAACGTAAAAGACAACGAGTCGATTGACAAGGCCCTGAAGCGCTTCAAGAAGAAATTCGAGAAGACGGGCGTGTTGCGCGAGCTGCGGTCGCGG
>CAXUEB010000005.1:24958-30307 GCA_964249775.1 uncultured Spirosoma sp. | reverse complement strand
AATGTACGGCAATCACACCGAGCAGTAGGCCGTCCAGCCGAACGTCGGCCCGGCCAGAACGCCGGTGGTGCGCAATTGGTCTGAACGGGGTGAATGCGCAGTCAGCCCGTCTGGAAAACCAACCAAGACACGGGAGCAGCAAGCAGGGATGTTTGCTGCTTTTTTGTTTACCTACAACCGAGATAGGTTAGCGTAATCTGAGTAGTTTTGGCAGTCCGTGACTATTCGGTTCAGACCATCACCGTAAATCCGCTTCATTCGATGAATCAAGCAGAACCGCCTGCCGGTTCCGACGATTTTCTCCAGCACATCCGCTACGAGAAGCGCCTGAGCCACCACACGCTGACGGCTTACGCCAACGATTTGGCGCAGTTCAGCGCGTTTCTAACGACGGAATGTAACGTGGAACAGCCCGAGCGGGCCGACTTTCGGCACATCCGGTCGTGGATTGTCAGTTTGGTTGAGAGTGGATTAGACAAGTCGTCGGTGAACCGCAAAATCGCTACGCTGCGGAGTTTTTACGGGTTTTTGCTGCGCCGGAAGATTATTGATGTTGATCCGATGACCAAGATTCAGGCGCTTAAAACCAGTAAGAAGTTGCCGGTGTACGTTGAGGAGAAGCCAATGGAGATGTTGCTCAACGAGGTCGAGTTTGCCGATACGTTCGACGGCGTGCGCGACAAATTAGTGATCGAATTGCTTTATGGCACCGGCATTCGGCTGAGTGAACTGATTGGCCTGAAGACGGCGGACGTAAACCAGTACGACAAGACGATTATCGTACTGGGCAAACGCAACAAACACCGCATCGTGCCGCTGACCCAGCCTTTGTTCGAGTTGGTGCAGCGCTACACTCGCCTAAAAGAGCAAACGTTTGCTGGTCAAGTCGACGCGTCGGTGCTAATCGTGAGCGACAAGGGCGTGGCGGCTTACCCGGTGCTCATTCAACGCATTGTAAAGCGGCACCTGGGCCTCGTTACAACGCTCACCACTAAAAGCCCGCACGTGCTGCGCCACACGTTCGCGACGCACCTGCTCAACCGCGGTGCGGATCTTAATGCCATTAAAGATTTACTGGGTCACAGCAGCTTAGCCGCCACGCAGATTTACACCCACACCAGCTTGGAACAGCTAAAGAAAACCTACGATCAGGCGCATCCCAAGGCGAAAAAGTAATCGACGGTAGACTTTGCCTACGTTTACACCATGAATAAGTCCGTTATCGCCCAGTTACTTTTTAAACTGATCCGCCAGCAAAGCGACGTGAAGACGCAGGTCGCCTACCTGACCGAACAAGCCGACGCGTTTCGGCAGGACCCGCAGAACGCCCTTTTCTACCGCGTCTTCACGGCCATACCGCGCTTCGTGGCTAAAACCAAAGTGAACGTACCCACCGACGTTGCCGCTGACCTGAACCGGCTGCGCCCCGGCTTTACCGTCGCGGGCTGGACGCGCGACCAACTGGCGCGCGTGTGGTGGTTGCTCCAAATACCGGCCCATGACGAAGCGACCTACGTCAAGACTATCTCGCAACTCTTCAAAGCCGGCGAACTAAACGAATTAGTCGCGTTGTACTCGGCCTTACCGGTGCTGGCCTTTCCCGAAGCGTGGCACTTTCAGGCGACGGAAGGCATTCGCAACAACATTGCCAGTGTGCAGTCGGCCATTATGCTGCACAATCCCTATCCGGCCGACTACTTCGACGAAGCGGCTTGGAATCAGATGATCTTAAAGGCGTTCTTTACCGACAAAGACATTACGCAAATCATCGGCTTAGACCAACGCAAAAACGCCCGGCTGTCCCAGACGCTGGCGGACTATGCCGCCGAACGCCGGGCCGCCGGGCGTTCTCTGCCGCCAAATATTGAGTTGCTTATGTAATGTGGGTTTCCACCGGTGCGGTGGAAACCCACATTACGTTAGTACCACCGGTAAACAATTCCCGCCGACAGCATCAGCGAGGGGGCGGAGTTGCGCAGTTGTTCGTAACTGAAAAATACGTTCTGGTACTGCGCCTGAATTTCGGCACCGAAGCCCTGTTCGCGTTTGCCGTAATATTTCAGACCAATGGCTGGCGCGATGGCCCCCTTGAACTGGCTTGCCTGAGCAGCGAGGAACGTGCCGAGAAAACGGGAGTAATCTACGTAAGCACCACCCCCTGCCAATTGAACGTAGGGCCGGAAAGCGGCCGAGTTTTCGGCGAAATAGTACGAAACCGATGCCATCGCCGGAATGATGGTCAGCGTGTGGGTCTGTACAGCCGATACGTCTTGGCCGATCGTGCCCTCCGTCGATGAGTATATAGCGCGACCCAGACGCTGCTGGTTATACTGATAACCCGTTTTCAAACCCAGCGAGAAGCGTTTTGGAAACAGCCACTCGCCTTCGAGGGCGAAATTAGCGGGCGACACCCGGTCGATATACTCTTTCTGACCGCCCATCGGCAGCGAAACGCCGTAGCGGGCCGCAATGTTGAATGTTACGTACCGGTCATAGATCGACGCAAAAACGTCGTGGTACCCCGGCTCATTCTGCGACCGGGCGGCCGTGGCGATGGTCAATAAGGCAAAGACAGTGAGAATACGTTTCATGGTTGCTTAGCGGGAAGCCTGTAAATACGTTGACTGTCTAAAAATGGCCGCGATGGCTGCGCTTACGCTCGACTGGTCGGTGATGTCCGTGCCGCGTACCGTCGCGTCGTAAATGACCGTTAGTTGAGGTTGCTCAGTACCGGTCGGAACGGGCCGGTTCTTCAGATCAACGATCTGGATTTCCCAGTACTGGTCCGTTACTTGATACGTGTAATACGTCGGGTAATAGGGCGAGTAGCCGTAGCCGCCGAGTCCGCCAAAACCACCCCAATAATTGGAGTAATACGATGAATACGTATTCACGCCCACGCCGGTGTATTGGTTGTTGACCCGAATAACCGCCACGCCCAGGTCGGCCGTGTCGCCCTGCGCAACCCGCCGAAACGCTCGGTCGGTTAAGGCATTAGCTACGCCCGTCACAAACTGATTCTCGGTGCTGGTCAGTGACGTAGCAAACTGATCGTTTACTTGAATGACGACCGAATCGGGTAAGCTGAACGTTTTATACTGGCTGAAATCGACTGAGCGGTCATAGTTCGTAATGTACACCGGACTATCCGCTGGACTTAATCCATCAAGGGCGTTTTCGCGGCAGGCGGTTAAGGTTCCGCCAAGCATCAGGAGCAGCGATACGTACAAGCTCCACTTCCTCCAGGCTTTTCGTTGCGTCGTATTCATTGTAAAAATTGCTGTACTGTTCTTTCTATAAAACGAATAGACTTCTGTGAAGTTTTACGAAAATGAGTAAAAGCGGGCTTTAGGTTCGCTTACGGATAAGTTGAATTTGCCGTGAACTTTACGGCTTAATCGTTGGGTAAACGCCTTAATTGCTTAGTGACCTATGGATTTCAGAGACACTATTCGCGGTATGTCGTTTTTCGACATGCACGTGCACATGATTTCACGAACCACCGACGATTACCAGGCCATGGCCGACGCGGGCGTGGTGGCGGTGATTGAACCGGCGTTTTGGCTGGGGCAGCCCCGCACCGGCGTTGACTCGTTTCGGGATTACTTCGCTACGTTGATCGGCTGGGAGCGGTTTCGGGCGTCGCAGTTCGGCATTCGGCACTACTGCACCATCGGCCTGAACTCGAAGGAAGCGAATCAGGAAGAACTGGCCGAGCAGGTTATGGAAATTCTGCCTCTCTTCATCTACAAGGAAGGCGTGGTTGGCGTGGGCGAAATCGGCTTCGACGACCAAACGGCCGCCGAAGAAAAGTATTACCGAGCGCAGTTAGAACTGGCCAAAGAAGCAAACCTACCCGTGCAGATCCACACGCCCCACCGCGACAAAAAGCAGGGTACCAGCCGCAGCATGGACATCGCCGTCGAGCATGGTTTGGAGCCGGGCATGGTCATCGTGGACCACAATAATGAGGAAACGGTCCGCGAAGTGCTCGACCGGGGCTTTTGGGCGGGCTTCACAATTTACCCGTTTACCAAGATGGGTAACGAACGGATGGTCGAGATCGTGAAGCAGTACGGCCCCGAACGCATCATGATTAATTCGGCCGCCGACTGGGGCGTCAGCGACCCGCTGGCCGTACCAAAAACGGCTGCCCTAATGCGCGAGAGGGGCATTGCGGACGAAGCCATTCGACTCGTCACGTTCGAGAACGCCATCACGGCTTTTGCCCGGAGCGGTCAGCTTAACCTGAATGAGCTAACGCAACCGCTGGACGTTGACCAAAGCCAGCGCTATAACGGCAGTTCGGTGCTGCGCGGTGGGCAGGCTCCGCGAATTGATAAAGAATCAACCATTATTCGGTAAGTACCGTGTCGGCTTCTCCGAACCGACACCACGTCATGACAACGTTCAAAGCTTTTCTTTCCCTGGCTCGCCCCGCCAATCTCCTCACGGCCATCGCCGACGTACTGGCGGGTATGGCCATTGCGGGGCACTTTCAGGATCGCAGTCCGGCCGCGGCTCCGGTGGGCTGGCTGTGTTTGGCAACGGTGGGTTTGTACGGTGGGGGCGTCGTGTTTAACGACGTGTTCGATGCCAAACTGGACGCCGTTGAGCGGCCCGAGCGCCCCATTCCGAGTGGTCTCATCAGCCAAGGCGCGGCTGCCACGTTGGGCGTAGTTTTACTGGCGGTTGGAGTTGCCGCGTCGGTTCAAGTCAATCAAATGGCTGGGCTGTTGGCCATTGGCATCGCCATCGCGTCAGTGGTGTACGACCGGTTTGGTAAGCATCACCGTTTGCTGGGACCGTTGAACATGGGCTTGTGCCGGGGTCTTAACTTGCTGTTGGGCGTCAGCATCCTGCCCGAACAGGTAGGCCCGTGGGCGTGGGTTGGGTTAATCCCCATTATTTACATCGCGGCCATCACGATGATTAGCCGGGGCGAAGTACACGGCGGTAGCGCTGGAACGTTGCGGCTGGCCGGGTTGCTTTACGCGCTCGTCATTGGCTGCGTGGCAGCCCTGGCCCAGCGGCAGCAACAGTTAGGAACGGCCTTGCCGTTTTTGCTTCTATTCGGCTATTACATTTTTCCTCCGCTTTGGCGGGCTGTTCGTGAGCCAGTCGGTCAAAATATCGGCTTGGCCGTGCGCGCGGGCGTGTTATCGCTTATCGTCATGAATGCCGCCTGGGTTGCGGCCTTCGCGTCGTTTCCGCTGGCGATGTTGGTGTTCTGCCTGTTGCCCTTGTCGCGGTTGCTGGCAAAGCTATTTGCGGTGACGTAAAACGTAGCGCCGACACTCCTGTCGGTGCAACACGCGTCAGCAATATTTAGCGTTTGTTGCTGACGCG
>CAXUEB010000005.1:16286-24948 GCA_964249775.1 uncultured Spirosoma sp. | reverse complement strand
AAAATGGGCGGATATTTGCAAAACGTGTAGCGCCGACAGGAGTGTCGGCGCTACTAAAAATCATTATAACATTACGCGTTCTGCGGGGTGCAGAACTCTTCCAGCGCCATTTCGAGGTGTTGCGCAATCATTTGCGCCGAACGGCCTTCGATGTGGTGCCGCTCAATGAAGTGCACCAAGTCGCCGTCTTTGAAAATACCGATAGCGGGCGACGACGGTGGGTAAGGAAGCAGGTACTCCCGCATTTTGGCCGTAGCGTCCAAGTCAGCACCGGCAAACACCGTTACCATGTGATCGGGTTTAACCGGGCTGGCCGCTACGGCCGCTTTCACGCCCGGACGAGCCGCACCGGCCGCGCAGCCACAAACTGAGTTGATGACGACCAGCGTCGTACCATCGGCGTTTTCCATCGTGTTTACCACGTCATCGGCGGTGGTCAATTCCTGAAACCCGACGCTCGTCAGGTCTTCCCGCATGGGGATAAGCAAATGAGGAGGATACATACCTTAAAAGTTAAAAACGTTTGTGATTTGTAGTTTGTCGTTGCGGCTGCTTACTTACATGAAGCCAAGCTCCAATTTAGCGACTTCGGACATTAGCTCGGTCGAGTAGGGCGGGTCGAAGGTTAACTCGACGCTTACATCGTTGACACCCGGCACGGCCCGTACCTTCTCTTCGATCTCACTCGGAATCGAACCCGCCGAGGGGCACGACGGTGAAGTCAGCGTCATCAGGATATACACGTTGTTGACCGGAAAAATCTTGATGTCGTAGATCAAGCCCAATTCGTACACGTCCACCGGAATCTCGGGGTCGTAAACGCCTTTGAGGGCCAGAACAACTTGGTCTTTTAATTCTTCGTCCGTCATGGTTCTTATGCGTTTGACGTTTGGGGCTGATTCGCATACAGGCGGCCGTAGGCTTTCATGCGCTCGACCATGGAGGCCAGCCCGCCAGAGCGCAACGACGTAATCAGATTACCCATGCCGACGCGCGGAATAAAGTACAGATCAGCCTTGGCAACATCTTCGGGTTTCTCACCGTCGAGGACCCGAATCAACAGGCTAATCAAACCCTTCGAGATTTGGGCCGTCCGCTCAGCGTCACCGTAGAAATGCAGCCCGGCTTCTTTTAGTTCGGCATCAACCCAGACTTTCGACTGGCAGCCCATAATCCGGTTTTCGTCCGTCTTGGCCGATTCGGGCATGGGCGGCAACTTCTTACCGAGGTCAATGATGTATTGCGTCTTGTCGAGTTGATCCTCGAACAAGTCAAACTCTTCGATGATCTCGTTTTGTTTCTCGTTAATGGTCATACTGTTAAATTCTACCAAGCGGCTGGCCCATCGGTCGAACCGCTAATACGCGCAATACATTGGCCTGATGCACTAATCGATATTTTCTGACAAAAATCTCGCATCAATCAATTCGTAGGCTGTTACCTGTTCGGGTAAGTTTTGAAAGCTGTTAATAACTTGACTTTTATTAAGGAGGGTTTCCGCTAACATAGTCAAAACGGTTTGGCTAATCACAACATCATTTTCTGCACCCGGCGGATGCCCGTCACGAGCCGGTCGACTTCGTGTTTGGTGTTATAAACCGCAAACGACGCCCGCGTAGTTCCGGCGATGCCGAAGCGGTGCATCAGGGGCTGGCAACAGTGGTGACCCGTTCGCACGGCGATGCCCTGCTGATCGAGAATGACGCCCGTGTCCTGGTGATGAATGCCGTCCATCACCCACGATACAACGCCGATCTTTTCCTTTGCCTGCCCGATGATGTGCAAGCCTTCGATTTCCTTTAGCTGCTCCGTAGCATACTGCAAGAGGTCCTGCTCATGGGCCGCGATGTTTTCCTTACCCAAACTGGCCATGTACTCCAGCGCGGTTTTCACGGCGATCACGTCGGCAATGTTCGGCGTACCAGCCTCGAACTTGTACGGTAACTCGTTGTACGTCGTCTTCTCGAACGACACTTCCTTAATCATCTCGCCCCCACCGCGGTAAGGCGGCATGGCGTCCAAAAGGGCTTTCTTGCCGTACAGAACGCCCATGCCCGTCGGACCGTAGAGCTTGTGGGCCGAAAAGACGTAAAAGTCCGCGTCGAGCGCCTGCACGTCGAGGTCCAGGTGCGAAGAAGCTTGCGCACCGTCGATCAGCACAACCGCGCCGACGCCGTGCGCCATGTCGATGATTTGCTTGACGGGGTTAATGGTGCCGAGCGAGTTCGAGACGTGCACAACCGACACAAACTTGGTCCGCTCGCTTAAGAGCTTTTCGTACTCTTCGAGAATCAGTTCGCCGTTATCGTCCACGGGAATGACCTTGAGCACGCAGCCCCGCTCCTCGCACAGCATTTGCCAGGGCACAATGTTGGAGTGGTGCTCCATCGTCGAGATAATAATCTCGTCGCCCGCGCCCAGAAACTTGCGGCCGTAGGTCTGCGCCACCAAGTTGATGCCGTCCGTCGTGCCGTAGGTAAAGATGATCTCTTCCCAGTGCTTGGCGTTTAGGAACTGCTGAATCGCCCGGCGCGACGCTTCAAACGCGGCCGTTGCCTGCTCGGCGAGGTGGTGAATACCCCGGTGAATATTGGCGTTGTAGCCTTCGTAGTACCGGGTCAAGGCGTTGATCACCGGCAGGGGTTTCTGATTGGTCGCTGCGTTGTCGAAGTACACCAGCGGACGCCCGTTGACTTGCTGGTCAAGCACCGGAAAGTCCTTCCGAATCAGTTCTATATCGAGGGTGTTGTCTGTGGCCGTTTGCATGAAAAGGCAGAAGATATGCTACTAAGACAACAATCCGAAGCGGGGAAAGGTGCGTTTTGTAGGTATGATATAGGATGTATGACGTACCGTGCGTCAGCTATACATCATACATCCTATATCATACCTACTCCATTACTTCGTCAGCTTCTGCGTAACAACGCCCTCCAGGTAGTCGCGGATAGGCTGAATCTTGATTTGACTGAGCACGTCCTGCGCGAAGGCGTAGAGCAGCAGCGTCCGGGCTTCGTCTTTCGGAATGCCCCGCGAGCGCATGTAAAATAAGGCTTCGTCGTTCAATTGACCGGTGGTCGTGCCGTGCGAACACTTCACGTCGTCGGCGAAGATTTCCAACTGCGGCTTGGTGTTCATCGACGCGCCGGACGATAAAACTACGTTCTTGCACGACTGATACGCGTTAGTTTTCTGGGCGTCGGGCCGCACGTAAATCTTACCGTTGAACACGCCCGTGCCGCTGTCGTCCAAGATGCCTTTGTACAACTCGTTGCTGTACGAGTTGGGCATGGCGTGGTCAACGAGCGTGTGGTTGTCGACGTGCTGCCGGCCGTTAGGCATATACAGCCCGTACATATAGGCTTCGGCGTGTTGCCCGTTCAGGACGATGTTCAGGTTGTTGCGGACAAAGTTGCCATTCAACGTCACCGTTGCCGAATAGAAGTGGCTGTTATCCGTCTGACTGACCTGCGTCGTGCCAATGTGATACGACCGTTCTGTGTCGCTCTGCACTTTATAGAACTGCATTCGGGCGTCGCGATCGAGCATAATTTCCGTCACGACGTTGACAAAGCCGGAACGTTCGCCCAGCGTCCGGTACGATTCCGCCATCGTCACTTCCGCGTTTTTGCCCACGATGACGAGGTTACGCGGCTGCGAAACAATGTTTTTCTCGCGGGCGTCGGTGATGAAGCGCAGAATAATCGGCTGCTCGACGGTCGCACCATTCGGCACCCGCACGACAACGCCGTCGTTGGCAAAAGCCGTGTTGAGTGCCGTAAAGGCGTTGTCCTGGTAGTCGGCGTAGCGGGCAAAGTGCGAGCCGATGAAGTCCGGGTCGGCTTTGAGGGCTTCGGCAAAACTTTGAATTTGAACCTGCTCGGGCGGACTAACGATCCGCGACAATTCGGGGTGGTAAAAACCGTTGACGAAATACAGGACGTTACCGTCCAAGTTTGGAATTTCCAGCGGAGCCAGATCGTCGGCCGTCAGGGTTGACGTTGTCTCCAAGTCAAACGCTTCTTTGAGCAGGGCGCTGACGTTCGAGTATTTCCATTCCTCATGCCGGATAGTCGGGAAACCCAGCAGATCGAACTGGTTGAGGGCCGCCCGCCGAACCTGATGCAGCGGGGTTTTGCTTTCCCCGTTCATGCGTTCTTCGCTGGTTCGGAACGCCGTCAGCAACTGATTCTTGAAGTCGTTGTAGGATGAAAAAGAAGGAGTCATAAGTTGAAGTTCGTTTGTTTGTCTGTTTGAGCGTTTGTTCTGCGTTGGAAGGTGACTGTGATCAGGTCAAACAAACAGACAAACCCTAATTTAAGCGACTTCGGCTTTGATCCAATCGTAGCCTTTTTCTTCGAGTTCGAGGGCAAGTTCTTTCGGGCCAGATTTCACAATGCGGCCTTTGTAAAGCACGTGCACGTAATCGGGAACGATGTAATCGAGCAGCCGCTGATAGTGGGTCACCAGGATGGTAGCCCGCTCGGGCGACCGCAGTTTGTTAACGCCGTCGGCCACGATGCGCAGCGCGTCGATGTCCAAACCTGAATCCGTTTCGTCCAGAATCGCCAGCTTTGGTTCGAGCATGGCCATCTGAAAAATTTCGTTCCGCTTCTTTTCGCCACCCGAGAAGCCTTCGTTCAACGACCGGCTCAACAGCGACTGGTCGATGTTAACGAGCTTCATTTTTTCCTTCATCAGCTTCAAAAACTGCCCAGCGTCGAGCGGGTCCTGATCGCGGTGCTTGCGAATTTCGTTCAGTGCCGTTTTCAAAAAGTTCGTCGTGCTCACGCCCGGAATCTCGACCGGGTACTGAAACGCCAAGAATATACCCTCGGCGGCCCGCTCTTCAGGGGCCATCTCCAGCAAATCCTGGCCCTCGAACAGGACACTACCGTCCGTTACTTCGTAATCCTGCCGGCCGGCCAGCACCGACGCCAGCGTACTCTTGCCGGCCCCGTTGGGACCCATGATGGCGTGGACTTCGCCCGGCCGAACCTCCAAGTTGAGGCCTTTTAATATCTCTTTGTCGCCGATCGTGGCGTGTAAATTATTGATGGATAACATAATAGATTATGACGTATGCGACCTAAAAATAAAGCCGCAAAGTTAACAGACGAATCGGTACGCGTCTTATTGACTAACACAATCGGGCGCTTAAAAGTTGGGCTGTCCGGGCCGAATCGCCTAAGCAAGCCGAAAACAAGAAGCCCACCGGATGTCCGGTGGGCTGTTGGGTAAACTCAAACGGCAAAGCAGCTTACCGACCCGGACCGCTTCGGGTTCGGCTAACGATGAACGGGGCACACACGTCGGTTGGACAAACGCACGTTGTCGGGGCCAGCGTTACGATGACATCCGTGAAGCAGCCCGCGCCGTTATACACGCGCACGGTGTATTGCGTTGGAGTCGTCACGCCGGTTAGGTTGCCGACAATCACCCCGTTGGGAGCCGTTGCTAACGCCTTGGGCGCGCCCGACAGCGAAGCGGCCGGGTTAAAGCTCGTTCCCGCCGAATACTGATACGTGTGAGTCGGGTCGTAGCCGCTCAGCACAATCCGGCCGTTGGCCTGCGGCACGTTGCCCACGCAGGTAGCCGCCACGGCGGTCGCCTGGAAACGGGGCAAGCTGTCTTCCACAACGATGTACGGACAGCACGAAAAATCGGGGCACTTGCCCGTCACGTCGTCGACGGCTAAGCTGTACGCGCCCGGTGCGGTGATGTCCAGCGTGTTGCCCGTCTGGGCGGTTAGCTCAACGCCGTCTTTGTACCAGCGGTAGCTGCTGCGACCAGCCGGGGCCGACAACCGGAAAAGGTACGTCTCGCCCACGCAAACCCGCACCGGAACGCTCGTGCAGGCGGTGACCGTGTCGCCCGGAATGGTCGCCGTGTTGTACAAAATGCCCATGCTGTCGGCCCGCGCCTGGAAGGTGAGCGTCAGGCTTTGCCCGGCGGCTAACGCGGGCACCTGCCATAAACTAACCGGATTACCCGGCACGAAGCTGGTGCTGGCGGGAGCCACCGCCGATCCCGTCAGATACGTTACGCCGGTGCCAAGCGAGTCGCGGACGGTCGTTGCCGTTGCGAGGGCCGTGCCGCTGTTGGTCAGCACGACGGAATACGTCAGCAGATCGCCGACGCTGGCGCGGGAACGGCTCACCGACTTAACCAACGTCAGCACCGGCGTTACCGAACACGAAGCCGGGGCGGTGTAGGTAACGCTGAACGGGCTGCAGACCGTATTCGACAAAACGGCCGTGACGGTGTGGTTGGCTCCGTCGGAAACCAAACCCGTCAACGTATAGCTTTGCGGACTCGTGCCCGTCGCCGACACCACCGTCGAAACCGTGCCGTCCGTGAGCGTTAGGCTGCCGGCTCCCACGCCAGAAAAACTAACCGTGCCCGTCACCGTGTACTGATTCGTGGCGGTTTGGCAGGTGCCCGGCGTGGCGGTTAGGCTCACCGAACACGGTTGGTTCACGACGGCGATGTCGTAGTTGAAGTTGTTTTGGCCGTAACTACCCGTCGTCAAGCTAACCACGCCCGACGCTGTAACCTTGCTGTTGGCAATGCCGGGCGTACCCGTGCCGCTGGCGTTGGCCTGGGCGAACGCGTTGTAGGCGGCTAACGGCCCCGTTTGCAGCGCCGTGGCTACCCGGATGGTATAAACAGTGTTGGGCTTCAGCCCGCCCGGTACGTTGGTTCCGTTAAAGTAATACTGACCGTCTGTGCCGGTAACCGTCGTGCTGATGGGCGTTCCGGTGGCGGCTGGGCCTTCAAAAAGTTGGAGCGTAACACCTTCGATTCCATCTTCGCCGGGGTCTTGAAGACCGTCGCGGTCGGAATCCGGCCAGAAGCGGTTACCAATTTCAATCGGCGACGGGCCGCACAGCAACTCCAGGTCGCCCAAACCGTTGGCTTTGCCGTAGGTATACAGGCTTTCCGTGTACAAAGTCGCCCCCGAGGCCGGATTGTCAACCGTACCCGTCGGGTTGCCGTCTTTAGCTCCCGTCGCGTTAATCATTCGTTTAATACCGCCCGTATTGAATACATCCGTTGGATCAACGGCCGTCATGGCGACTTTAGCGCTGCCGGGTAACAGGGCCAGCGCCCCCATCGAACTGGTGCCGTGGTTGGCTCCATTACGTACACGGTCGCCCCAGTAGTATTTGCCCCCTCCCGGACCGCGTTCGGCCGTTTGTTCGGCCGAGGGCGTACTGCCGCAAACCGACCCGTTGGTTTCCAGTTGCCAGGTCGTGGCGTCCGGCCCGCAGAGGCCCGCCCGTAGAATCTCGCCGGGGCTGATGGCGCTCACCAGCGCCTGATCCCCGGCGATGGGCTTGCGGTTTTGAAAGCCCATTTGATCGCCGTAGCGGTCCCGAATGCCCAGCAGCATGGCCCCGTCGGTATCAAATTCAATGCCAGTCAGCCAGGGTTGGGGATAACTGACTAACGTAGGTTCGTTGCGGTCGGCCCGGAAGGTGGCCGTCCAGGGCCGCCACAGTTCCGCCCGCGCGACGCCGGTCTTATCGGCGTTGGTGGGCGCTTTTGGGTACGTTAGCGGGAACGACAGCACGGGACTGAACGTCCCACCGGCGAACGCGTAGACGGTAGCTTTCAGGCCAACCGTATCCGTCGGCGTGGTGACGCTTTCGTTGGTGCAGGTAACGCCCACGTACACCCGGCCCCGGTAGTACTTTAGGGCAAACGGCCGGTAATCACCGCTACGGCAGCCCGGATTCGGAATGGCGTAGCCAACGGTGTCTTTTGTGGCAATGGACAAGGTGTAAAGCTTCCGGTTTTGCAGATTAACTACGTACAGCGTTTGCTCGTCGTCGGATAGCTCGAGGTCGCCTAAACTGGTTTTGCCAACGGCGTCGAAGGCCGGAATGTCGTAGCTGTCGAGCCGGCCGTTGGGCGTCAGATCGGCCGGTATGTCGGTGTGCATGTTGGTGCCGGCGGTCCGACCGAAATTAAAGAATTCAGTCGTGACGGCCGTACCCGAACCGATGTCTGTAACGTAAATGGCTCCCGGACCACCGCGGCCAAAACCAACGTGGCGCTTGGTAAAAGCAGCCGAAAAAATTTGTCGGGTTTGGCGTTTGTAAGCAATCCCCCAAGCCGATCCAATGTCTTTGATTTCCGCCCGGTCGAGAATGGTTTTGCTATCGTCTTTGACGTTGTAGGGTACGCCTACCAGCGCCGGCCGGTTCGCCGAAGAAACGGTTCTGACCGCGTCAACAGCCACGAAACACGTCGTTACAACTTCAACGTCGGCCGCCCCGCAGTAGTCCGACGGGTTGTTGATGGCAAAATTGACATCGGTTGCCCTCGACTCCACGAACTGAACGTTTGTCCCACTTTGGGAGCCTCTAACGCCCGGATAGTCAATGCTGGCGACCGGACCCGTCGGACGAACGGTAGCCGAAGGCAGGGTAAACTCGACCCGCACAATTCCCATGCCGCCCGTCAACGAATACGTACCGCTGGTCGATGTTGTGGTGCTGCTGACTTGCGTGTCCGTGCCACCCGCGCGGTTAGCAAAGGAGCGGACGGTGATGCCGCCCACGCCCGGCTCGCCCGCATCCCGGATGCCGTTCGCGTTGTAGTCCCGAAAAACCGTTCCCGACTGAGCCAGTACCGTTAACGAGTTGAGGAAGGTAAC
>CAXUEB010000005.1:8779-16276 GCA_964249775.1 uncultured Spirosoma sp. | reverse complement strand
CAGTAGAAGCGTTTGCCGGTAGCGATACGCATGAGCTGCTTTGGGGAAATGTCGAGACGAATACAATGCTTCTTGAATTGGCAAAAAATATGCCGCGCTGTGTACGTGCCGGTATTCTAAGTAAACAGTAGGTAAGCAAGCGAAGAGTTGAACCTGTAATGCGTTGGTAAACAGTCTAATGTAAGATTCTAAGTTGGGGCCAAGCGCGCGGTTGGTCCGTTGAGTAGGTGAAGTGTCGGTTTGTTGAGTGCCCTCTGCTGATGGATAGTGCTTTGGACCGGTGCCGAATCAAGAGCCGACGCGTTAGCTGGCATCCAGTCAAACCAGTTGGTTTCTTTTCGCCCCGTAAAGCTGTATCTTGCGAATCGGAACTTGCTCTAAGCGCAGGTTCTTCGTATTTAGATGAAAAATGGAATTGACGCGGCCGAAACCGAATGGGTCGCTACCGAGCCGTCAACCACCGACAAACCAGGGGCAACGTCCGCGCCCCGCATTCACGTTTCTTCCGAAGTAGGAACGCTCCGGCGGCTCTTGATCCACAGTCCCGACCGCGGTTTAGGCAAAGTGGTGCCGTCCAAAGCGCAGGACTGGCTTTTCGAGGACATCGTTCACTTAGACATGATGCGCCGGGACGAGTACGATTACTACGTTAAACTGCTGTTATATTTTCTGGACCCCGACAAAGTGCGGGGTAAAATTGCGGGCCTCGGCCCCGACTCGAACCGGAATTTCTTTAAGCCCGACCACGCCGATTACTTCCGGTCCGATAAAGTTGTCGATATTCAGTGCCTACTGTCGGATATTCTGGCCGACGAGATTATTCGCACCCGGCTTATTGCGGCCATATGCGGCATCGAGCGAACGCCGTTTCGGACGCAGGGGCAACTCAACCAGTTTGACCCGATTGAACTGGCCAAGATTATGATTTCCGGCTCGCTGCCCGATCAGACAATGCTGTTCGCGCCCCTGCCAAATTTCATTTTCACGCGCGATATTGGCATCGTCATCAACGATCACATTCTGCTCAATAAACCCGCTAAACTGGCCCGCACGCGCGAAGCCTTGCTGACGCAGTACATCTTTTTTCACCATCCGCTGTTCGCCCACTACCAAGACAAAATCCTGGAAATTCCTGACAACGAACACGCGTTTCTGTTGCCCGACGCCGATGCCAACCGCGACCTTAACCGCGCCACGCTCGAAGGGGGCGACGTGATGATGATTGCCCCGCGCCACCTGATGATTGGCGTCAGCGAACGGACCACGCTTTACGCGGCTCAGCAGGTCATGCGCTTGGTGTTCAGCAAAAACTTAGTCGATACGGTCACGATCATCAAAATTCCTAAGAAGCGGGATTATATGCACATCGACACCGTGTTTACGCAGGTCAAGCGCAACGTGTGGGTCTTGCTCGGCTCGCTCGCCCGCACCGGTGATGAAGTTAAAAAACGCGACGTGCTGCACTTCTTTGCGCCGAAAGATCTGTCGGAAGAATTGAAAATCTTGCAATTCATCAAAGGGCTGGAGCACAAACCCATTGAAATCGAAAACCTCGAAGATCTGCTGGCCGACATCAGCAAAAACGACCTGGGGACTACCGAACCGGTGCAGTTCATCTACTCGGGTAACGGCGAATTCCCGTTCGGTGCCCGCGAACAGTGGACTGACTCCTGCAACCTGCTGGCCCTAAAAGACGGCGTGGTGGTGGGCTACGACCGCAACCAGAAAACCGCCGACGCGTTTCGCGAAGCGGGCTTCGAGGTTATCGGCGCGGCTAAACTCCTGGAACGGTTTGAGCGGGGCGAATCGTCGCCCGAAACCATCGAGAATACGTTTATCATGCTGCCCTCAGCCGAATTGAGCCGGGCACGGGGCGGCTCGCATTGCATGAGCTTGCCGCTGCTGCGGGAAGCGGTGTAGTCACTACGCGGCCGTAACTATCTGGTCGTCAATACGGGTACACGCCCCGGTAGATTTGGCTAAGCGTGAGGGAGGCACCCGCTACCCGAAACGAGTCATCAAGGTGTCCGTACGTTGTGTCAGTCCACTGATTGGGTGCCTGGCGTTCCATAACCATTACCTGCGGTTTGTCCTGTTCGATAAACAGGATGGTTTGCAGCGACGGTATTTGTTTGTAACAAGGAAGTTTCGTGCCAAAGTCATACGACCGGGTGCTGGGCGACAACACTTCGATCAGCAAAACCGGATTGGTTTCGGCGCTTACCGAAGCGTCGGCCGCCCCCTTTCGGTATTCAAATGGTTGCCGGGGTACCTGAACTACCATGCCGTCGGCGTTGAAAACCCCCGTGCCGTTGCCCGCACACGACTCAACGTAAACTGGCCGGTTGCTGTTGTAGAGAACGTAATTAGAATCATCCATGTAGACACCAAAGAGAAGATGGGCAATTCGGTTTGTAATTCGACTGTGAATGTCACTTTCGTAGCTCATAGTGGCAATGATGTGGTGATCGTAGTAGTCGGCTCGGTAGTCGGCTTCGACCAACAGGTCTCAGCAGTCGCTGAGCGAAGCCGGGACGCGGTAAAACCCCTGAGCGTCGACCAGGTTGGATAAGGCAGCGTTCGTGAGCGGGAGGTGTTCGACGGCAACCATAGACAAGGTGATTTTCACGAATACAGGCTTTTTTTGCTATTTTTAAGCGGTTTTTGTCAACCCAGCTACGCTTCTATGCAATCCCAGGCTACTTCCCGCATTCTCATGATTCGACCCGTTCGCTTCGGCTTTAATGAGCAAACCGCCGAGTCGAACGCGTTTCAGGACATTAAACTGGCCGCGCAAACAAAGGACGTAGCCCAGGAAGATGCCTTGCGGGAGTTTGACGAAATGGTGCGGCAGTTGCGGGCCATTGGCGTGGAGGTGCTGGTATACGACGATCAACTTGATCCTTACACGCCGGATTCTATTTTTCCCAATAACTGGGTATCGTTTCACGCCAGCGGAACGGTGGTGCTGTACCCAATGCAGGCCGAAAACCGGCGGCTGGAGCGTCGGCAGGACATTATCGACGACCTTGCCCGTCGCTTTCACGTGGCCAAAATGGTGGACTTAACCCACTTTGAGGAGGATGGCAAGTTTCTGGAAGGTACCGGAAGTTTGGTGCTCGACCGCATGAACAAAGTTGCTTTCGCCTGCCTGTCACCCCGGACGCACCCCGACGTGTTGGGGGAGTTCAGCCGCCAAACGGGTTACCGAACTGTCGCCTTCCACGCGGCCGACGCGGGCGGCAAAGCGGTTTACCATACCAATGTGCTGATGGCCATCGCCGACACCTTCGCGGTGGTGTGCTTAGCCGCCATTACCAATCCCGACGAGCGGCTGATGGTGCGGCAGGAACTCGAAAAACTCAACAAGCGCATCATCGACATTTCACCCGAGCAGATGACTAATTTTGCCGGTAACCTGCTGATGATTTTGACCCAGAAAGGCCAGAAGTTGCTGGTTATGTCGACCCGCGCGTTTGAAGCCTTAACGCCCAAACAAATTGACTTGTTAGACGACTACGCCACCCTGCTGCATTTCGATTTATCCATGATTGAAGGCAACGGGGGCGGCTCCGCCCGCTGCATGATGGCGGAAGTGCATCTGCCCTTGAAGTAGTGAAATTCTGGGTGTAAAGTTAAAGAGAGGCAGGGTGTAAGGGGCGAACGCGAACGGTTATACCTGACACCCTACCCCTTCTACACCTTTTTTATTTGCATATACAACTATTGGAAACTTTTGCCCCGCCAATGGCTGTTGGACTGACATGAACGCTGAAAAAGTGATAGTAACCGAGGACGAAAAAGCCGTAACGCGCTACAGTGCTTGTTTGCTGTTTTCGGCAAATGCGCTGGCGCGGGCCATCACGGCCGTCGGTGACGAGGAATTTGGTCGATTTGGACTGTCGTACTCGCACGCCTACCTGCTGTGCGAAGTGGTCGATCAGCCCGGCGTTTCGCCGTCGCAACTAAGCGAAACGTTGTACTTGACGCCATCGACGATCACGCGTTTGGTGGAAAAGTTAGAGCAGAAGCAGTTGGTCCGACGCGAGTCGGAAGGCAAGAAAACGTTGATCTACGCGACAGAAGAAGGCGAAGCCCTGCGCCCGGCGATTACGGAAGCCTGGAACCGGGCTGGTGCTCGTTATTCGGCCGCCATTGGTGAGGACAATGTGTGTCAACTCACGCAACAAGTGTTTAACGCGGCTCAGGCGTTAGAAAAAGGGCTTTAAAAAATTTGATGATTTAGTTGTATGTGCAAGCAAATTTAATCAAAGATCTGTCATGAAAAACCATACCGAAACCATTGGATTGCTCTTGGGGAAGGGCGATGCCACTACCCAAGACATCTGCCGCTGCTTAGCCAAAGAAGGCATCTCGGCCATTGTCAAAGCAAACGACGCCGTTGCCGCAGAACCCGACGATACACACCAGCCGTGGTCCGGTCAGCCCGGCAAGGACTTGTTCTTTAACGGCTGGAAATTATTATTTTAATCAGTAACTCAAGCAAACCATGCATTACGTTATTACCGGCTCGATTGGCCACACGGGCAAACCCATTACCGAAGGCCTCGTTAAGGCGGGGCACACCGTTACGGTGGTCACCAGCAAACCAGACAACGCGCCGGCCATTGAAGCGCTCGGCGCAACGGCCGCCGTGGGCAGCGTTGAAGACGCCGATTTTGTGATACAGGCCTTTGCGGGGGCCGATGCCGCTTACCTGCTAATTCCTTCTAAGTGGGGTGTTACGGACTGGCGGGCGTTCCAGAATCAAATTGCCGACAACTACATCGCGGCCATCCGGGCCAACGACATTCGCTTCGCCGTGTTGCTGAGCAGCGTAGGGGCGCACTTAGGTGAGGGCGTAGGACCGGTCGACGGGTTGTACGACGCCGAGCAGAAATTAGCGCAGGTCGACGGCTTAAACAGTAAGTTCCTCCGGCCGTCGTACTTCATGTACAACCTGTTCGGCATGATTGGTATGGTCAAGGGCGCGGGCATCATGGGCAGTAACTTCGGTGACGACAGCATTGCCCTAACCCACACCGACGACATTGCCGACGTAGCGTTAGGAGAACTGCTGAACTTGGATTTTACGGGGCATCAGGTGCGCTACATTGCCAGCGACGAACGGACCGGTTCCGAAATTGCCAAGGTGCTGGGCGAAGCCGTCGGTAAGCCCGAAACCCCCTGGGTTGTTTTTCCCGATGAGCAAAACACGCAGGGCATGTTGCAGGCGGGTTTAAACGAAGAAATGGCCACCCAGTACACTAAACTCGGCGAATCCATGCGCAACGGGTCGATGCAGGCAGATTATTTTGCGAACAAGCCGACGCTTGGCAAGGTGAAACTGGAGCAGTTTGCCCAGAACGAGTTTGCCCCGGCATTCGATGCGTAAGGGTAAGCCTGTCAGTAGTTAATGGGGCAGTTGGTAAAACGATAAACGGTATAACCAACCGCCCCATGAATTATCAGCTTATTTCAATTGGCGGATCAATCGCTAAACGTCGCTGGAAACTTCCCAAACCAAAGCCTTAACCCAGGCGTTGGGTTGAGGAGGGTCGAAACGCCGATTGGATGTTTAGGCCGACAAACCTGACCTATGAAACGAAAAATTGCCTTGATTACGGGCGCTAACTCTGGTTTAGGCTTAGCCACGGCTAAAGCGCTGGCGCAGCGCTCATTCGATTTGATTTTGCTGTGCCGCAGCGAAAAGAAAGGACGCGAAGCTCAGGCGACGGTGCAGCGGGCTAATCCCGACGTGACGGTCGACCTTGTCCTGGCCGACCTGGCCGACAAGGATTCGGTGCGCCGGGCCGCCGAAGAAGTGCGAACAAAGTATCCGGCACTCGACGTGCTTATCAACAACGCGGGCTACACGCCCGCCAAGATTGAGTTTATCGACGGGGTTGAGAAGTCGTTTTACGCCAGTCACGTTGGTCATTTTATCCTGACGAATCAGCTCTTAGATAGTTTGAAGGCGGCTGCAACCCAAACCGGCCAACCCGCCCGCGTCATCAATCTATCGTCGGCGGCTTACCTCGGCGGCCGGGCCGCGCGGTTCTTTCGCCGGATTGACGACCTATCGCCCACGTTTGCTTACTGCGACGATAAATTAGCCAATCTGCTGTTTGCCAAGGAACTGGCTAAGCGCACGGCCGGGCAAGGCATCGTGTCGTACTCAGTGCATCCGGGGGCGGTGCAGACTAACTTCGGAGCCGACACGCCTGGTTTACTGGGTCGCGTGTTTGCGGTGGCTGGCCCGCTGATGCGTTCGCCCGAGAAAGGTGCGCAAACCACGGTGTTTCTGGCGTCGGCTCCCTTGAAATCCATCGGCGAACGCAACAATGGTGGCTACTTCGCTGACAGCCAGCCCAAAACGACCTACAACCGCGACATCACCGACGCCAATGCGCAGATGCTTTGGGAAAAGAGTTTGGCGTATTTGTAAGGCAGCGCTGGCAGGTTTTTCATTCGTAACCTGGCCCGCGCTACATTGGCGCTACGGTAAGTGACCTATACGTCTACCGGCCGCCCAGCGGAATGACGTAACCGAGCGTCGCCTGCGACACGATAACGCGCGAATCAACGAATCCTTGATCCGTGTTGCCCATGTCATACAGGCCGCGCACTTCGACGCTGACGTGGCCCGGTCCGGCCTTGATGAGTGTACCAATGCCGGCCGCGGCTCCGAACCCAAACCGCCCGCCGGTAGCATCAAGCGACGCATTTCGCCCTTCCGTACTGACGCTGGATAGGTACGAACCGTAAGGACCAACGTTAACAAAGAACCGGCTGCCGGCGTAACTGCCGGTGGCAAACTTCACGAACAAAGGCACTTCAAACCGGTCCGAAGCGCGCCGGAGGCTAATCGACCCGGCAGGTGGAATACCCGTCGACGTACTGTTGAAGCAGATTCGGCTGTAGTTGATTTCGGGTTGGAACGAAACCTTACCCGCACCGACGTTGAGCACCAGACCACCGACAAAGCCAATGACGGGATCGAGGTCGAGGCCGACGTAACGCTCTAAATAAACAGGATACGTAACGCCCCCCCGAACGCCGATGCGGACCCGCGACATTCGTTCGTCGGCCCGGTTTGGACGGGTGCTCATGGCGCGGCTCTCAGTACGGGTGGTTGTCGGCTGCGTGGTGGGCGAAGTTGGCGGTGGCGTTGGGCGGCTCGCGGTCGATGTAGAGACCGAACTGGGCGTTGTGGCGGTTGACTTCTTGTTGACGCCGTGGTATTCATCGTAAAGCCGCTGAAGTCGCCGACCTTCGGAAACCGGATCGCGCGGTGCCGGGGCCGCCGGGGCCGTTGTATCCGCACCACCCGAGCGCAGGATGGACGTAGAAGACATCGTAGTCGATTGGGGCTGGGCGGCCGGGCGGTTCTGAGCCGCTGCCAAACCAGACAACAACAAACCGATAAACACAAGGGGATAGGCAACGTTCATGGCACACAAAATTAGCGGTAAAACATACGATCAAGTAGCAAAG
>CAXUEB010000005.1:0-8769 GCA_964249775.1 uncultured Spirosoma sp. | reverse complement strand
GTAGCAAAGATGCCAATTCGCGCGACAAGGCAAACGAAACGGACTGCATTTTGAGCCTACGGTCCGGGCTGGTTGGTAAACACCCGGTAGTGGTTTTGGTTAATCAACCAAGAACGACTTAGTATGAAAACCGAACATCTAAAAACGGCGCTCATTACGGGAGCTAACAAAGGCATTGGTAAAGAGATTGCCCGGCAGTTGGCCCAACGGGGGTTTGCCGTTTTTATCGGTGCCCGCGACATGGCCAAAGGCCGCGAGGCCGCCGAAGAACTGTGCGAGCAGGGCTACGAAGCCACTTTTATCCTGCTCGATGTAACGGACCCCGTCAGCATCAAGCACGCCGTCGGCACCTTTTCTCAGAAAGCCGACCACCTCGACGTGCTGGTCAACAACGCGGCCATTCTGGAAGATCACGGCGAAGACATTCTTAAGCTCAACACCGAGATGCTCGACCGAACGTTAAAATCTAACGTCAGCGGGCCGATTCTGGTTACGCAGGATTTTTTGCCTTACTTGAATCTATCGCCCGACGGTGCCCGAATCATCAATGTATCGAGCGGGGCCGGGGCACTCAACCAGATGAACACCTACGCCCCGGCGTACAGTATCTCAAAAGCCGCCCTCAACGCCGTCACGCGACAGTTTGCGGGCGCGCTGCGGGGTAAGATTGCCGTCAATTGCGTCGATCCGGGTTGGGTTCGCACCGACATGGGCGGTTCGGGTGCCAACCGTTCGGTCGAGCAGGGAGCCGAAACCATCGTCTGGCTCGCTACCGACGCTTCCCCGACCGAAACAGGTAAATTCTGGCACGACAAACAGGAAGTAGAATGGTAGGAAGGGGGTAAGGTGTAGAAGGGTGTAAGTACTTGCGTCAGATACTTACACCCTTCTACACCCTGCACCGTTCTTTTCACTTCTCCGTCAGGCCTATCGCCATCTTGACGGCTTCGTAGGCGTTGAGCAAACCACCCGATTGACTAAGCGTACCGAACGGAACCAGTCGACCTAACCGGCCGGGTCGGCGGACCATCTGCATCAGGCCGGGTTTGTAGCTGCCGTCGAGCAAAATCTTTTTGACCTGCACGGCCGTTAGGGTAGGAAAGTACGACCGGAGCAGGGCCGCCACACCCGCCACGTGGGGCGCGGCCATGCTGGTGCCCGAAAACAGGGCGTACTGATTCCGCGGGACGGTTGATGCAATGCGACTGCCCGGCGCGAACAAATCGACCGTCTGGTACCCGTAATTTGACGACGGTGCGGGTAATCCTTCGTCCAGCCGGTGGGTGTTGTTACCGACGACGATGACGTTCCCGGCCGTTTGGCCATTTTCGTAGCGGGCCGAGGGGTAAGCCGGCAGCGAATCGTAATCTTCGCCGTTGTTGCCGGCCGCGTGCACCAGCAGCACATCGCGCTCTTCAGCGAAGCGGATAGCCGCGTCTACTTCCTCTTTAAACGGCGAAAAACGCTTCCCGAAGCTCATGTTAATGACTTTAGCGCCGTTTTCGACCGCGTAGCGAATGCCGTTGGCTACGTCTTTGTCGCGCTCATCACCGCCGGCCGGTACCACCGACACGGGCATGATGCGAACGTTGTCGGCCACGCCGTCGATGCCAATTCCGTTGCCGCGCCGGGCCGCAATGATGCCCGCTACGTGCGTGCCGTGCACGGCCAACTGTTCCGACGAGTCAAGGCGCATCCGGCCGCTGCCGTAGTAACGTTCGGTCAGGTCCGTGGGATTGTCGCCAATGGTAATTCGGCGCTGATCGCGGGTGGAATCGTAGGTGTAGGTGCGGAAGCGCTGCTCGTACTGTTTCTTGGCCAATTGGTACGTGGCGTACTGACGTTTTTCGACGGGGGATGTTCGTTTCGTCGAGTCGATCCCCTCGAAGCGGTTTTTCCACATAAAGTAGATTTGCAGGACTTCGCCGTAGTCGCGTTCGTAGGTTTTGCCGTCCTTCGCGGCCATGAAGTTCCAGCCGTTCTGATCGTCTACGTAGCCGTTCCGGTCGTCGTCAAGTCCGTTGCCGGGCGTTTCGGCCGGGTTCGTCCAGATAACGTCCCGCAGGTCGCGGTGCTCAATATCGACGCCCGAATCCAGCACGCCAACGACGACTGGCACCGACGGGCGGCCTTGCAGCAGGTCATAAGCCCGGTTGAGGCTAATCCCCGCGATCGAATCGGTAATTGGATCGAGATAGGGCCAGTTGATGGGAATGGTCGGCCGACCATCCACTGGGTTTGGCTGGGCGCGGGCAACGGTTACTGAAAGACAGGCAGCGACGTAAACAGACCAGCGAATAAGGAAGGGCATATGTAAAAATAAGGAGTACCGAGTGAGTTAATTGCTTCGTTGCTTATCAACGAATGACGATACCGGTTTATCTTACCCGCTTATGGAAACATCGCTGCTTTTTTACTTTGTCTGTTTAGCGTCGGGCTTGTTTACGCGTCGGTTGGTCACGGCGGGGCCAGCGGCTACTTAGCCACGATGGCCTTGTTCGGCGTTGCGCCGGCCTTGCTGAAGCCTTCGGCCTTGCTGCTGAACTTGTTCGTGTCGACGGTATCGTTTGTGCAGTTCTACCGAGCCGGGCACTTTCGGTGGGATGAATTCTGGCCGTTTGCCATAGCGAGCGTACCCCTGGCGTTCGTTGGGGCTAAAATTCCCTTGAGCGGTACCGTATATCGTCGGTTACTGGCCGGGTTTTGCTCTTAGTGGTGCGACTGCTCTGGGCAGTGCGCGGTCAGGAAGCGGAGCCTCGACCGATTCAGGTGGACGCGGGTCTGCTCACGGGGGGCGTTATTGGGCTGCTGTCGGGCATGATCGGCATTGGGGGCGGCATCATTCTTAGCCCGCTGATGCTCCTGTTCCGCTGGGCGCGGCCCAAAGAAGTGGCCGCTACGTCGGCCCTGTTTATCTTCGCCAATTCGCTGTCGGGCCTGTTCGGACTGCTGAGCAAGGGCTACGCACCCGACCCGGCGCTTTACGGCTGGATTGGCGCGGCTTTCGCGGGTGAGCTGCTGGGCGGCTACTTCGGCAGTCACCGGTTCAACGCACCAGGTGGGCTGCGACGAAATTATTGAGAACAAAATTACTGGCATCCGTACCAGCCGACCGGCCTTAGATTCGCTACGGGCTAAGTTGCGACCGGATAATACAGTGATGGATGGTCGCCTGCTTCGCTTCTTTCGATTAGGGCGTAGAAGGGTTTCGGTCAACTAATATTACCGAAGTGACAAATTCTGGGCGTCACTCACGGTCGGCATGCTGACGTGGCCCGGCCGACCACCGCGCGTTCGCAAAACTACGCAGCGTTTGCCGGTTGGTATCAATGGCCCGGACCGTCGTCGAAGCCCAGCAGGTTTAGCTCGAAGACGACGCCGGGTTGGTTACCGCTGCGTGGGTTGGGCAGCAGACTGCCCAGACAAAGCTGCACCCGGCGGCTGGCCAGAAAGTTGACGCCGAGCACCGAGACGCTGGTGGCGTTGTTGCCGGAAACGAAATCGCCCATCACCAGCAGTTTTTTGCTGATCGGAAACTCAAATCCGGCCAGCATACCGACCGTATTGCCGCTCCCGACGGTACCCCGGTCGGATACGTACGGCCCGGCTACGATCTTGACGTGGTGCCGCGGCTCGTAGATCCAGGTGTTGTAAGTAAAATGTGTCGCGCGGGCGTCGCTGCCTAAACGCATGGAATTCGTGCCGATCTGCGTCCCGACACTGGTCTTTAACCGGCTGCCCAGAAAAAAGAACTTTTGCGCCGTCAACTGCACCAGCGGACGCATGGGTTCGAGCCGTTTGGCCGGCAGCATCGCCACCTCGCCGTTGCGCGACCGAAAGTCCATTTTCAGGTTGACGACGTTCAAACCAACTTCAAAACCACCGCCCACGCCGTACACAAAGTGATTCTTGGATTCGTACTGTTGCAGGCCGTAGGCATTAGTCTGGTGTTGAAAAAAGTATTTGTTCTTGGGTGTCAGATCACCCGCCGGAATGTTGAACAGATTCTGTTGCGCGATTAGCCGCCCGCCGGCGAGCATCAGCAGGCTCGTGAAGAGCCACCGGCGTACGAACGAAATAGGTTGCATGGTATGGTTGGGGGCAAAACTTTAGAAACGCGTTTGGTGGACTGGGGCTACTTAAAGCCGCCGGAGATCGCGCCGAAAGCGCTTGATCAATTCTTCTTCCTTGCGCGATGTGTCGTCGTGAGCCTGGGCGATGCGCAGTAGCACTCCTACAAACTGCTTTTTGGTTGGCTCGGTCAGCAGTTTGCGGTTGTAGGCAAACCGACGCATGCCGAAGGCGTAAGCCTCTTCGACGGTTTCGTCGCAGTTCTCGCGTAGCAAAAATGCGTACAACGCCAGCTCGCCGTGGGGCATGGCCGCCAGCAGTTCTTTAACGGTCTGCATCTCGGCCAGTTGGATGCGGCCGTCAACTTTGGCTAAGGCGTAGGCTACGCTGCCTAAACCCATGTACAGGTCGGCCGGTTCGGGGCCGGCGTGGTCCGGCGTGGTCGTTAACGGGTGGTTGGTGTTCATATTAATTCAAGTTAAAAACAGGTGAAATGGGGTTAGTATAGCCAGGTGCGCGCAACCGATTCAACGTTTCGAGTGCTGGTTCGAGACCGGTACGTTCGCCGTTCACGGGCTGGCTCGTGCGGTTTAGCTGTGGCCCGGACAACGGACGTACGAGCCAGGGCATCTTGTACGGACGGCCCGTCAGATCATCCGCCAACTGGTGTCTAAGACCCAGGCCGCCGACCGGCGGGGTACCGAACTGGGTCATTTTGTCGTTAAGCCGGCTTGTTAGACCCGGTTGCGGGTAGCCAACCGGAGTGCGCTCATGGCCCGTTCGGTAGCGAGCCGGCACGGCTTGGTTGGCGGGTTTGTCGTTAAAGATGGCGTATCGTTGATCGACTCGAAAGAGGAAAATCTGACTATCAGTTTGCCTACCAACGGATGGCGGCTGAGGCCAGTTAACGCGGGTGTCGGGAACCGATACCGTGCCGTGACGGGCAACCGAGCAACTGCTTAAGCCGGCCAAAACCAGCAACGCAAAATACTTTGTGACGTAAAACATGGCTGGATCAGATTAGGAACCGACCGTTTAGAATAACCAGGTAGCCAGGGACGGTATCTGACCACCCGGTTTGGATGGGGAACTGAAATTAATCCAGCTTGTCGGCGTTCAGCATCAGGGGCGAATCGCCGTTGGTGATAATAACTTTGCTGTTGGGCGAGGTTGAGAGCCGGTTAAAGGCTTCGATGGTTTTGAAGCGAATCAGCATCGGCGTCAGACCCTCATTGATGATTTTCTGGGCGTCGCGCGTACCTTCCGCTTCGATAATCCGGCGCTGGGCTTCCTGGCGTTCCTTGTCCAGCACGAACTGCATCCGCTGGGCGTCCTGCTCGGCCGCCAGTTTGTCCTCGATGGCTTTGGTCAACCCGGCCGGCAAGGCAATGCTTTTGAGCAGTACCGACTCGATGACGAAGCCCCGGTCTTTGAGCTGCTGCATCATCACCTCGCGGATTGAACCTTCGATGTCGGCCCGCTGCCCGGTGTGCATGTCTTTAGCGAAGTAACGCGAGGAAACGTCGGCCACTGCCGAGCGGAACACAGGCAGAATCACCACGTCGTCGTAGTTAGGACCAATTTGCTCTACAATCTTGGGGGCGTATCGGCCTTCCACGCGGTACAGAATCGACACCTCCGACTGTACGGTGAGACCTTCCTTGGACGGCAGCGGGGCGCGTACTTCGAGATTGACCGTGCGGGTCGGAATTTTGATGATGCGCGTCAGCAGCGGGTTGAAACCCTGGACGCCTTCCGGCAGGGTCTGCGGTCGGATTTTACCCAGCGTGCGTTTGACCCCAACTTCGCCCTGGCGGACGACGGTGCAACTGCTTAGCCCCACCAGAGCCAGCAGGATTACGGGAAATAAGGAGCGTTTCATGGTTGTTGTTGATTAAGGATTATTATTCTTCAGCAAGCGAATTCGTAGTTGTTCGAGCTGCCGGTCCGCTTCGATCTTGGCCGTCAGCAGTGAATCGTACCGAACAGTCTGCGCTTCGTACTGCGCGCGGAGCGACTGGGCTTCGGTGCGTTGGCGGAGCAAACCCACCACGGCGATGCTGCACACCAAACCGCTGGTCAGCAGGGCTATTCGGCGCAACACCCGGTGGCGACGCTGCTGCAACCGGCCACTGGCCTGGACCTTATTTCGTTCGGGGCGTTCAGGTTGCGTAAAATCGAGCGTGTAAGAGTTCATGTCGACCGACGGGTGGATCAGTGGTTCGAAACTTGGGTAACCAACGCTACGGTAGCCCGGCGGGTGGCGACCGTCGGCGTTGTCAGGTTGATGAGCTTGGTCACCTTCTGAGTGTCGGTGGCCACAATCAGGCGGTAGTCGCCGTCGGTTAGCTCGCTGACGTCGAACTTCGTGCCGAAAGGCGTCTGGGGGCTGTTGACGGGAATGAAGGCGACTTCTTCGCCCCGCAAGGTCTGCATCTGAATCGTCAGGCCGCGCAGGGAAGGGTTGTTAACCCGAACAATCAGATCGCCGTTCGGGTCCTGGTGGGTCCGTACCTGGAAAGACCCATCGGGGGCTGATACCCAACCCGACGAACTGGGTTTGGGGTCTGGATTTCGGCCGGTGTCCGTAGCCAGCAGGGGCATAACGGTCAGCAGGCTGATTAGGCCCGCGCAAAGCAGCGAATAGGATGACGTTTTCATGGCCCTAAGACAAATTTTGGTTGCTGAAGTGCATCCGGCACCGGTTAGTAAAACAGGTTCCGGTTAAAACAGCTGATCGATTCCTGACCGGCTTTGGTAGGACAAAGTTGTCGGCCCAGCTTTAGGGCCGAATTAGGACGGAATTAGAAAACGATTAGAACTAAGCGTCGGTCGATACGCGGCTGAGCGGCTGCTCAGAGCCGGGGCAGCAACAAACTGAACCGGGTACCGCGTTCGGCGTCGGACTCGACCGTCAGGCGGCCCTGGTGGAGTTGCACGATGCGCTGGGTGAGGGAAAGGCCGATGCCGTGGCCGGCCACGGTCCGGCCGTTGGTGCCCCGCCGGAAGGGCTTGAAAATCTCGGGTAACTCGTCGGCCGCGATGGGCGGACCTTCGTTATGGACAGCCAGGGCGAACCCGTCCGGCTCGGTCGTCAGGCGGACGCTCACCCGGTGGTCCGGCGAAAACTTGCCGCCGTTCTCCAACAGGTTGAACAGGGCCGTGCGCAACAGCGGTTCGCTGCCCGTTACGCGCCAGTCGGCCGGCGGTTCGGGCAGCGAGCCGAACGTGACCGTTACGTCGTAGTCGGGGCGCATCCGCAGCAGGTCAGCCCGCACCTGCCAGACCAGTTCGTCGAGCGCCACCGGCCCCACCGCTATCGCCGATTCGTCGGCGCTTATGTTGGCCAGACTCAGCAGGCCGTTGGTGAGTCGGTTCAGATCGCGCACGTCGTCCAGCACCGAGCGCACCGTAGCCCGCAGGTCGTCCAGATCGTCACCTGCCAGCAGGGCAACGTCGAGCTGACCCGTGATGGCTGTCAGGGGTGTGCGCAGCTCGTGCGACGCATTGGAGACAAACGTGCGCTGCTGCCGGAACGCATCTTCGAGCCGGTCGAGCATCCGGTTGAAGCGCCGGGCCAATTGCGTTAGCTCGTCGGCGTCGGAAGCTTCGACCAGCCGTCGTTCCAGCCGCGAGGCTGTGATGGAATCAATCTGCCCGATGATGCGCCGAATGGGACTGAGCACCCGCCCGGCATAGATGCGCCCGGCTACAAACACGATCAGTACGGCCAGACCCCAACCCGTCGCGAGCAAGCCTGCCAGGTTGCGCTGCTTGCTAAAGCCGTATTTATCAACCGCCGACGCCAGCACGACGTGGCGGTTGGTCGGCTCACCAAACTGCACACCCACGATCTCGCGCGGCCCCGTGCGCCAGTATACCTCGCCCGTTAACCGCACCTGATCGAGCCGACTTTGGGGAACGTTCAGGTAATCGGTTCCGCTTTCATAGACAATCTGGTTCCGGTAATCGTAAATAACAATTTCCTCCGCGTTAAGGACCGTCATCTGATTCTTGTCCAGCAGTTTATACAACTGCCGGCCTACGGTGTCGCGGCTGAGCAGCAGTTCGGCGGACGTGAGCGCTTCGGCGCGCAGCCGCTCCCGGTATTCGTTGGCGCGGTGGCGTTCGGCCACGAGGTAAATTGTCAGGCAAAACACCAGGAGTAGTCCCGACACAATGGCCGTAAACAGCAGCGTTAGTCGGTTGCGGAGCGTCATGGGCGGTTCGGTGGGCGGCTACGCTATTTTTCTTTTAATACGTAGCCCATGCCGACGACCGTGTGGATCAGTTTCACTGGCGCGTCTTTGTCGATTTTGTTGCGGAGGTAGTTCACGTACACGTCGATCACGTTCGTGCCGGTGTCGAAGCCAATGTCCCAGACCTGCACGGCAATGTCAACCCGGGAAACGACCCGCCCCTGATTGCGCAGTAGGTATTCGAGCAGAGCGAACTCGCGGGCCGTCAGGTCAATGCTGCGGCCACTCCGCCGGGCTACCTTCGCCCGCAGGTCCAGTTCGAGGTCGGCCAGCCGCAGCACGGGCAGTTCTTCTTCGGGCGGGGCCGACCGGCGCAGCAAGGCCCGGACGCGAGCCACCAGCTCCAGAAAGTCGAAGGGCTTGGCTAAGTAATCGTCGGCCCCGGCCTCAAAGCCCATAAGCTTATCAGTCGTTGAGTCGAGGGCCGTCAGCATTAGAA
>CAXUEB010000004.1:33658-40831 GCA_964249775.1 uncultured Spirosoma sp. | reverse complement strand
AGCGGCTCAGCACGACTTGACCCAGGAAGGTGTACGGAGAAACCTAAACGGGTAATCAGGCTTGGGCAGCAAACTCGCGGGGCGTAAGCTGGTAGGCTTCCCGGAAGCATTTGGCAAAATAGGCCGGGCTGTCGAAGCCTACCCGGTAGGCCGTCTCGCTGACGGTCAGACCTTCCCGCAGGTACTGCGTGGCCCGTTTCAAGCGGTACTGCCGCAACAGATCGCCCGCCGACAAATCGGTCAGGGCTTTGACTTTACGGAACAGGTTGGTGCGACTCAGGCCGAGTTCCCGAACCATGCCGTCCACGCCGAAATCCGCATCCGTCAGGTGGGTGTCCATCAGGTCATACAATTGAGTCAGGAACGGGTCGGGCGCTTCGGGGGCCGGGGGCGTCGGCAGGCTATCGGGGCTGACGAGCGTCGTCCGCACCCACTCGCGCAAGCGTTGTTTGCCGGCCAGTCGGTTGCGCACCCGCAGTTGCAGTTCGGCCACCTGAAAGGGCTTGGTCAGGTAATCGTCGGCCCCGCGTGTCAAGCCTTCCATGCGGTTCTCGACCGAGGCTTTGGCCGTCAGGAGCATAACTGGAATGTGACTCGTGCGCAGGTCTTCCTTTAATTTGCCCAGGAGCGTAAAGCCGTCCATTTCCGGCCCGGCCTGGACTGGCATCATGACGTCGGAGATAATAAGGTCAGGCCCTTGTTCCAGCGCCTGTTCCCAACCATCGCGCCCGTTCACCGCCCGGACGATGCGGTAGTGTTCGGGCAAGCTTTCCGCGATGAAGTGCGCCAGCGCGTCGTTGTCTTCCACCACTAAGACGGTCGGTACCGCCGATTCACCATCGACCGGTCTTTCGGCTCCGGTCGCGGTTGCTTGTACGTGGTCGCCCGCCCCGTTCGCCAAAACCAAATCGGTGGGCGCGGCCGGAATAGACAGGGCCGACCGGTAAGGCAACGTAACGGCAAACGTCGTGCCGTTGCCCACCTGGCTTTCAACCGCAATCTGGCCACCCTGCAACGTCACTAATTCCTTCACCAGCGCCAGGCCAATGCCCGTGCCGACCACTGGCCCGACCGGTGCCGTTTCGTCGCCGGACTCTTCCGCCGGAACGTCATGGGCTTCGACTTGGTAAAAGCGGTCGAAGACGTAGGAGAGGCTCTCCGGGGGAATGCCCCGGCCGGTATCGGCCACGGTGAGCACCACGGGCTTAGTCGGGCCGCGTTCGGTCGGGCTACGATCAGTGGAGTCCGTCGTCGCGGTCGTCAGGCGAACCGTAATGCGACCGCGTTCGGTAAACTTCAGGGCGTTGGCTACTAAGTTGTAAACGATGCGCTCTAATTTCTCCACGTCGAACCAATGAGAACCGTCGACCGTCGACGTAAAGATTAGTTCGAGGCCCTGCGCCGTGGCCTGCTCGACCAACGGTTGCAGCCAGCGCCCAATGCATTCGTTCAGTTCACCCCGCGACTCGTTAACAGGCATAACGCTCGCTTCCAGCTTCGAGAGGTCAAGCAGTTGGTTAATCAGCCGCAGCAGTTGGTGGGCGTTCTGTTCGATGGTCAGCAGCCGCCGACGATGGCGGGGTTCGGGCGTTTCGGCCATCATCTGCTCGGCGGGGGCCAGAATCAAGGTCAGGGGCGTCCGAAACTCGTGGGTGATGTTGGCAAAGAAGCGGCTTTTCATCCCGTCGGTCGCCCGGAGTTGTTCGGCTTCCTGCTGCTTCAATTCCACCTCCCGTTGCTTGAGCACGACCGACTGCCGCAGTTTGAGCCGGTTTATTGACTGGCGAATCAACCCGAACGCAATACCCCCAATCGCCAGGGCGTACCCCAGATACGCCCACCAAGTGGCCCAGAACGGCGGCCGGATGGTCAGGGCCAGCGTCCGAACGTGCGGACTCCAGATACCCGCCGTATTGGCCCCGTTGAGCCGCAAGGTGTAGTCGCCGGGCTGGAGGTCGGTGTAGATAGCCACCGGCCGGTCCGTTTCAATCCACGTCCTGTCTAATCCGACTAACTGGTAGCGGTACCGGATTCGGTTGCGCCGGTTGAATTGCAGGACCGCAAACTCAGCCGTGATAAAATTCTGATCGTAGGGTAAGGTCAGCGACCCAACCGCCTGAACGGGCAGCTTACCCAACAGCGACCCCGGCCCCGGCCGGACGGACTGGTTGTTGATTTGCAAACCGGTTAGTTCGACGGGCGGCCGAAAGGCATCGCCCCCCACCTGCTGGGGGTAAAACGCGGTGATACCTTCCAGCCCGCCCAGGATGATGCGCTCATCCTGGGCGGGCATTGCGGGCAGGTGTAGATAATGAAAGCGGTTAAACTCGTCGGCCATCAACCCATCGGGCTGGGTGTAGGTGCGCGTTTCGCCGGTTCGCTTGTTCAGGCGGCAGAGGCCCCGGTTGGTGCCCAGCCACAGGTAACCGTGTTGGTCGGGCAGGGCCGAATAGATGACGTTGTTGGGCAGGCCGTCGTCCTGGGTGTACCGGCGACACCGGCCGGTTCGTTTGTCGAAGGCGCACAGCCCGCTGCCGAACGTACCGACCCAGAGCCGGTCTGGATCGTGCGGGTCGGCGCTCAGACAGTACAGCGAATTGTTGCTCAGCGAGTGAGGATCGGCTGGCTGGTGAGCGTACTGGCGCAACTGCCCCGTCCGCCGGTCGAGCCGCCACAGGCCCTGGTTCTGGGACATCAGCCAGAGGGCCGCTTCGTCGACGACGAAGGCCAGAATAATCGTTGTTCGCTGGCGGGGAATGCGGTGGGGGAACGGCGTCCACTGGCGCTGCGACGCCTGGTAGAACCAGACCAGCGAATCGTGCACGGCCCAAACCCGCCCCTGCCGGTCCGCGGCCAGCGGACAGGGGTTAACGGCGCCGTTCGCGTCCGAAAACCGGACCGGCAGGGGCAGTTTCTCCGTAGCTTTAGTCATCAGGTTGATGCGGTACACGTCCGAACTGCCCACGTTGTACCACAGGTTCTGGGCGGAATCGACTGCGTAGCGAAACCGGTACGCACTCAGGGCCATTAGGGTAGTCGGGTTGGGCCGCCCGGCGGGGGGTATGCCCAGCCAGTCACCGGTTAACAGATCGGTGTGGAAATTACGCGCGTATGGCCGGGTCTGGAACGGATTGGGCCGCAGATCATACTTGCGGATACCGGCCCCGTCGGTACCCACCCAGAGCACGTCGGAGCGGTCAATGCATAAACTGGCGCAGTCGTCAATGCGCTGACTCGACCGTCCGACGACTACGGGGCCTTCGCCGGAGCGTTCGGAAAAGCGAAACAGAACGCTGTTATGATCAAAATACGTGTTTCCCCGGCTATCCGTTACGTAGTGGGTCGTCCACCATTCACCGCCCCGCTCGGGTAGTTTGTAGCTCGTGAATTGCCCGGTGCGGGGGCTGAAGACCAGCAGCTCGTCCCGCGTGTTGGTCATCAGTTCCCCATTGGGCCTGACGTACAAGGTCGTGATGAGATCGGGTTGGGGCGAATTGGTCGGGTTGGGCTTTCGTCGATAATGGCTGAAGTGGCCCGTTTTCTCCTCGAACCGGTTCAGGCCGGTCCAGGTAGCCACCCAAATGGTGCCGTCGCGGCCTTCGACCACATCGCGGAGCCGGGCGTCACCCAGCGAGTGGGGTCGACCGGACTGGTGACGAAAGCGCCGTACCTGGTTAGTGCGCAGATGAAAACACAGCAACTCTTCTTCGCCAATGATGGCCCACAGCCGCTGTTGCCGGTCCACGCAAAATCGGTTCAGACCCCGGCTGCCCACCAGCCGCCGGAACGCGGGCTGACGCGAGACATTAGTAAACGACTCGGTGCGGGGATCGAACTGGTCCAGATCACCGCGCTCGGACTTGATCCAGAGCTTTCCCTGGTGATCAAGAGTCAGGTAATCGACGCCCGCAAAGGAAAGCGACGGTCGTCCGTCGGCACTGGGTTGAAAGACTTTGAAGCGCAGCCCGTCGTAGCGGCACAGTCCGTCGTGGGTAGCGGCCCAGATAAAGCCCTGCCGGTCCTGCACAATCGAAGGCACAAACGCCTGGGGGAGTCCCTGCTGGCTGGTGATGAGTTCAGGAGCCGGCAACGACTGCGCATTCACCGATTTAACCAGACCGGTGAGGACCAACAGCAGCCCTAAAAGCGCCCAGACACGTATATTTCCGAAAAACATGCCGGGTTGCCGGGCACCGGGATGGTAAAGAGTAGGCATGCGGGTCAGCGCCTAAAACGAAGCGGTCAACGAAGGGGTAATTTACACATACATTGTCGTAATCCGGTATACTATTCTGATCCGGTCGTTTGCGTTCGTTGCAATCCCTTTTTTAACTTAGCTACCTGCCCGCTTCCGTAATTTCCACCACCACACTCGTCCGATTATCATTAACGACGGGGTTCAGGCCGACCGTCATCCGGTAATCGTCCGAATACGTAACCGACGCGTTGATGGGTGATGTTTTGCCCGGTAGCATGTTGACCTCCTGTACCCGACATATCTTGTCAGCCAGCAAGCCCCGTAACCGAATGGGGGTTTGCGTCCCGGCCCGGAACCGGTTGTTAGCCAAATACGAAAACCAAACGGCTTTTGCTTTGTCTTCGCTGATGTACAGCACCGACATGGCCTCGTGCGTGTGGGGCGACAGCAGCCGGTATTGGTCGCCCTGGAAGATGAGGGGCTTCAGCCGTTCGCCCGCGGGCCGCATTTGGTGACGCACGTATGCCCGATCAACCGATGAGTTACCGTCGGCATGAATCGCCTGTAGGGACGGTTCGAGCAGCGAGCGCGTACCGGCGGGCGTGTAGGCTGCGCTGTAGTATTCCGAGTGGCCTTTGTAGAGTCGAGCGTTGCCCAGCACCCGGCTGTATTCGGCGGCATTGCGCAGCCGCTTGCCTAAGTGCACGGTCGTCAAGTGACCGGCCGTATCGACCGAATGACCAGGGCCGTGCGGGCCGTTTCAATGGGAATCTGCGTATCGGCCACAACCAGACCGCTCAGCAAACAAAAGAGTAAGCGTAGTTTCATAAGGAGTCGATCGGGTTGAAAAGCGTCGGAATACTAAAGCACGGCAAAACAAAAAAGCCTGCTCATTCCTGAACAGGCTTACTTATGTAGAACGTAATTACGTTACACTGTTTTCTGCGATCCTTTGATTAAGGCTGCAATGCCCAGGATAATGACCGCACCAACGAACGACGTAAGAATTTGCTCAATAAGACCGCCGTCGCGGCCAAAGAAATAACCGCCCAGGAAACCACCCGCAATACCCAGCAGGATTTGAACGATTAGGGAGAAAGAAAACCGCTTGAAAACAAGATCGGCCAGGAAGCCCGCAACGGCCCCGATGAGAATGGAATACAGGATACTACCCATGATAGTGAAACGTTGAGATGGAAAAATAATTGAGAAACAGTACAATAACCCAGCGGACTGTTTTTTGTTTAAGTCATCCAGCCAACGACCGCCAGCATCCGACCCGTTTGCCCGCCGTCGTGCCGGTACGAAAAGTAATCGGCGTTGTGCCGCACCGTCGAGTAAGGCGACACCTCGATCTGCGCTGGCGGCGCCAATAGCTGGGCTACGTTGGCCCGCTTCAAATCCACGCACGTTTGGCCGGTTGTCGGGTTGATGGGCGTTAGAGTGGGGGCAAACTGAGCGGCTACTTCCGGCCCGACCGCGAACGCCAACTCGTCGATGGCCGTACCGACGTAAGTATAACAGCGCGCCGGCGCAGTGCCGAATTGTTTTCGCATCGTCTCCAACGTTTTCGTCACGATGCCACCCGCCGTCCCCCGCCAACCCGCGTGAACGGCCGCCACGGCCTGATTCTGGGCGTCACAAATCAAAATGGGAACGCAGTCGGCAACGGTAACACCAATCAACAGACCCGGCTGGCTGGTGATGAGCGCGTCGTAGCCCTCGTACCGGCCCGGAGCAGCGACGCGCAGCACCTCCGTACCATGCACTTGATGCGTATGGGCGAATTGCGCCGGGCTTGTACCAATGGCCTCGAAAAACCGGCGTCGGTTTTCGTCTACGTTAGCCGGATCGTCGGTTGTGTTGATACCCAAATTCAACGACGCGAACGGAGTTGGGCTGATGCCTCCGTGCCGGGTGCTTTCGGCGGCAACGAATCCGTTCAGTCGCTCAAAAATGGCCGGCGATCGGTACAGCACTGGTTGGCCAGTCGTAATCATTATACAGGCTATTGATTCGTACTGCGAAGGTACGGCTGAGACCGAACTTCGCACCGATGCCGTTCGCTCGAACAACCTTATTTTCGTCCGTTCGTCCAGTAAACAAACCGATCCGGTAGTATGCAATACAAAGTACTATCCTTAGACAATAACTTTGTTTCACCAACCGGGAAGATCCCAATGGATTTCTTACCAAAACAATTTTTAACACCATGAAAACGCGTGCACACTCCTTCCTTTTTTCATTGACGTTCGCAGCCGCCCTTGCAACGAGTTCGTTTACCGAAGCAAAACCCATCAGCCGTTCGGTCGGGCCGTCGCTCCGGCGCACCGGTTCGGTTGCAGCCGCTACCTACCAAACCGGCGTCTACGTAGCCAGCGACAGTAAACTGCACGTTGCCGTTGACAAACAACCGGGCGGCTACGTCCTGCTCCGGTTCAAAGACGCCAAAGGCACCGTGTTGTACAACGGGTATCTCGGCAGAAAAGCGCAGCAGTATCGGACAAAACTTAATCTGACCGATTTACCCGACGGCACCTACCAGTTGGAAATCACGAACGGCACCGAAACAAAAAGCCAGACCGTTACGCTGGCGACGAAGCGCACAGCGGTTTCGGAGCGGCTCGTTCAAACGGGCGAGGTGGCCATTCGCTGATTACATCCAATGAAAATGGCCAGCCGGACGATTAAGTCGTCCGGCTTTTTTGTAGGCAAATTTGTGGGTATTTGCCCGAAAAATGCGTATTTTGTTTGGTCATTCGCCCGACCGAGTCGCCCATGGAACGCACGATCATTACGCAACGCAATCTTCCCCAACCGGACGGCATCGAAAGGGCATCCACGGGGTCCGCGTCGATTCGACCACCAGCCAGGGCCGATAGTTATCAGGCGCAGTTTCTGAAGTTAATTCCCGTGGAAGTCATCAGCGCCTACATCACCATCGAAGGATTGCTGACGGGCAGCGTACTACCCAA
>CAXUEB010000004.1:28390-33648 GCA_964249775.1 uncultured Spirosoma sp. | reverse complement strand
AACCAATTCTGTACCAGAGCCTCTTGTGGGGTGTGTTTGCCATTCTTGCTGTCCTGAATCCGCTTTACCTACGGCGCGTCTCGAAGGTGAAAGACCGTCGCCAGATTAGCCTCTCGGCCGGGGCGTTTCTGATCTATGTGGTCAGTTTGGGCGGCCCGTTTCTCTACATAGGTTTAGATGGAACCGTTGTGCGCCTTCTGGGGTCCATTTTGATACCGATTTATGCGTTAACCGCGTTAATTATTCTGAATAAGTAGTCGTCTGGTCTTATTTCGTCAAGTCTATTTCGTATGGCCAAGTCCGTGTTCCAAAACTATATCTTACTGCCCAAATTAGGCGTTCGTTTTCCGGAGGAAGCTACCGATTCCGAAACGCAGCACGTGTTTTCGCGCCTGAAAACGAATACGCACTTAGACGACGTTCTCGACGGCAACCTGACCGACCGGGCCGTAGTGCTTGACACGACTGGCCGGCGCGGGGCCAAGCTCATTCGCTTGCCCAAAGCCGAACTGCCCGACTTGCGGGCGCAACTGCCCGGCCTGCGGATCGTGCCGGAAGTGTTTTATTACCCCCAGCGCTGGCAGCAGGAGGTCAGCCGGAAACCCCGTCGGCTGGCGGGGCAGCCGCGTGCGGGCGTTCGCATCCGGCTGACCGACGCCAAAACCAACCAGCCTGTCGCCGACGCGGTGGTGGTAGCTTTCACCAACTTCGACGAGCGGGAAGGCGAACAAGCCATTTCCGACGTGCAGGGTGTCGTGCGCTTTAAGAACATCAGCAGTCAGCTCATCGACCAACTCTACGTGTACCCGAAAGTAGGCTACTGGAGTTTTTGGAAACAAAAAATCACCTTAGAAAACGACGACGCCTTTCCGCTTCAGCCCGTTCGCTTAGACTACCAGGACGCCAAAAACTTCTTTTACCCGGCGACCGGCGCTCCGGCTCCCGGCGAGAACTCGCCGGCCGGCCGGGGCGTGAAAGTTGGCGTTATTGATACGGGCGCGGGGCCGCACCCCGATTTGACTATCAAAGGCGGAGCGAGCACGGTTACCAACGAAGATCCGAACGATTTTGCCGACGTAGACGAGCACGGTACGCACGTGTCGGGCATCATTGCGGCCCACGGACAAGCCAGTCCGGGAAACCCGCCGACGGGTATGCGGGGCGTCGCGCCAGAAGTTGATTTGTACGCCTACCGGGTGTTTGGTAAAAACAGCCGGGGCGCGTCGAACTTCGCCATTATCAAAGCCATCGAGCGGGCCGTGGCCGATGGCTGTGACCTGCTCAACATGAGTCTCGGTGGGGGGCCGCCCGACGACGCCATTGAAGACGCGATCAGCTTTGCCCACGACAACGGTGTTATCTGCTTCGTAGCGACGGGCAACGATGGGCGGCAGCCGGTTAGTTTTCCGGCTTCGTTTTCGGTATCATTGGCGGTCGGCGCCATGGGCCGCAGGGGCACGTTTCCGGCCAACACCACCGACGCGCCCAACACAGCGGCCCCGTTCGGAACAGACCAGAAAAATTTTGTGGCCGCTTTCTCCAACATCGGTCCCGAAGTAGACCTCATTGCACCGGGCGTGGGCATTGTCTCGACCGTACCGGGCGGTTACGCACCCCTGAGCGGCACGTCGATGGCTTGCCCGATGGCAACGGGCGTGGCGGCCCGCCTGCTGTCGGCCGAAACCGACATCCTGGCGATGCCGCGCAACACGGCCCGGTCGGAAGCGATTGTGCGTTTTTTAGCCACCAACGTAAAGTCACTCGGATTTACGCCAACCTTTGAGGGCATCGGAATGTTGTTTGTGTAAAAAATGTTCGCTAACTATGCGAACATTTTCCAACGCAATGACAATCAAGGGTATGGCCCAGGAGCGATATATACTTAATTTCAAGGGCAGTCCACCCTTACCGGCGGACGATATGCGGCTCATTCGGGCCAAAACCAACTTAGTCGACGCAAGTCGAAAAACGCTGTTGGTGGAAGTAAAAGAAGACGAAGCCATTTACGAACTGGCTCGTAAACTGCCCGACTGGACCGTAAAAAAAGAAACGCTTATCACCGTACCGACGACGCGCCCAAAAGTTAAGAAATCGCCCAAGTCTTAACGCATCTTTAAGAGACGCAAAAAAGCCAGTTCTCACGTACCGGAGCTGGCTTTTTTGCGTCCTTACCCTATCCAATGTTACCCTGCCCGGTTAGGTTGGGGCAACCGCCGGCGCTACAGGCAAGTAAACCCGGAATATAGTTCCTACGCCTTCCTGACTACTGACGGCGATACGACCCTGGTGGTTGTCCACTATTTTTTTAACGGTGGCCAGCCCGATGCCCGTGCCCGCGTACTGGTGCCGCCCGTGCAGTCGGTTAAACAAGCCAAAGATGCGTTCGATGTGCTGGGCGGGAATGCCAATGCCGTTGTCGACTACGCTGATTTCGGCGTACTGAGTATCCGTGCGAAGCGATAAATCAGGTAGCCCCTCCCCTTCAACGAGTCGGGCACGGATGTGGATGCGAGGAGCTACTCCAGGCTCAACAAACTTCAGCGCGTTGGTCAACAGGTTTAGGAATAACTGACGGAGTTGCGGAACATCACCGGACACACTCGGCATCGGTGGCACCAGTTCGATAATCGCAGCTTGTTCCTGAATCGAAACCGTTAAGTCGCCCACGACGGTGCTCAACAAGTCCGTTAGGTTAATCAGCGTCCGAGCGGGCGACGGTCCGTCGAACTGAGCCTGTAACAGCAGGGCGTCAATCATTTCGTCGAGCCGGTGGGCGGCTGACTGCATCCGGTTCAATAAATCCTGATCGGTTGATTCCAGCCGGTCGGCCGCGCGTTCCCCAATCAGACTACTAAACAACTGAATCTTGCGCAGCGGCTCCCGCAAATCGTGCGAAGCTACGTAAGCAAACTGCTCTAACTGCTCGTTCGATTGTTGCAAGGCTTGATTGAGACTTTGCAAGGCCTGCTGCTGGTGATACTCCTCGGTTACGTTGCGAAACACGATCAACCCCCCAACGACGGCACCGGCCGGATTAGACACCGGCCCCACGTAGCATTCGCACCGCCAGGCGTTCCAATGGTCCGAAAAGAAGTGCGATTCGCCTTCGAGAACCGTAGCTAAATAGCGTTCCCAGTCCGGCCGGTAGTCCGGCATAATCTGCTCGACGAGTGACTGACCCGTCAACGCTTTTGGCCGGCGTTCGGACAGCAACCCTGGAATTAAGCCCGTCGCCAAGTTGATGATGCCCGCGCGGTCGACCACCAATACGCCCATCTGGGGCACCTTGGAAGCCAGCGTTTCAAACAAGAGCAAATCGCTTTGTTCAGCCAGTTCAGCCGGCTTGGGCGGGGTTATGTTCGTCAGGCTAACCACCACGCGCTGCCCATCGCCAACCGGTTGAACGCTGATTTCGAACCAGATGCGCTGGTTCGTCGGTGGGTAAACGTAAGCCGATTCAAACGAACTTGGTTGGCCCGTTTGAATCGCCTGCGTGGCGGCTTGCAGCAGCGCGGGGCCAGGTTCATTGGGCAACCATTCGGCAATGGAATGATTCAATGCATTGGCGCGACTTAGGCCCAGTACTGTTTCGGCCCGGCGGTTAACCAGTTCGGTTGCGAAGGTCGTCAACCGCCCGGTGGAATCGTTTACAGCCCTCAGCACCAGCGTCGCACTGGCCGAATAGTCTAAGGCAATTTCGATCAAAGCCGCGTGCGTGAGGTCCTGCGGGACCTCACGGGGCGGATTGGGCGTGGAATTTGAGGAATCAGTCAAGTTCACAATCACAATGGCTTAGCTTGACCCACCTCGGCGCTGTTAGGGCACTTGGTGTGGGCCTGAAACGGCTTGTCGCAAAACGGAGCCGATTGGTTAACTCGTCACGGTAGACGTTTCGCCGGCGTTTAGGCGACGCCTAACTCTAACCAGTACGCGTGCAGCGCCCGGACCAATTCTAACCACTGCCGGTAGTCGACAACTTTGGTCATGAACGCGTTACTGCCCAAATCATAACACCGACGAATATCTTTCTCCCGGTTGGAGGTGGCTAACACAATGGTGGGAATCACGCAAAGCTCCGAATCTTTCTTCAGAACCTGAAGCGTGTCAAAGCCGTTGAACACGGGCATGGATAAATCCAATAAAATTAAGTCAGGTAGGCGACCGTCTAACCGGTGCGTCAGGTGCGTCATGAGCTGAGCACCGTGTTCAAAAAAGCGCAACTCACAGTGCTTAAAGTGATCGTCAAACACCGTTTTCAACAACGTACGATCGTCATCGTCGTCCTCTACGATATACACTAAGTGGTCAACCATTACAAATTTCGTGAAGTGAGTTTCACAATTAACACGTTTAGTCTATAAAGATACTCATTGATGTAAACGAATATCTGAGTTTTTTGCCGGATTGCCCACCAAAATAAAACGGGTAAACTAAGCGCAAAATTCATTGCCAACGGATGGCCGCCATGACGAAGTTGGCGAACCGCTTGCGGCCGTCGCCTTGGTATTAACGTCGATAATCATGGCCATTAAACCAGACCAAGCTTAATCGCGCTGACTTTGTTCTGCTTCGGCCAACACCCGGCCTTTGTTTTTGTTGTATAGTCAAGATTTTTTTGACTCACAGCGTGTCGATAGCGGCCTTTGTGGGTTTACTGCTTACGCCCTAACCCGATCCCGTTCATGGTCAGTACGCCCTTGTTTACTTCATCGACCGCCTGGTCCAACGCAGCGTTGGATACCCGATTCTGGCCAGCCTTCGCGCAAACCTTACTGCCTTCTTACCTCAACACCTGTCGTTGGTTTGCCGGGAAAGCCCGACCGCAAACGGGGTTTTCCGTACCAACGGTGCACACGCTTCCGCTCGACGGCAATCGGGCCAACGGGTCCGTGGCGTATCTGTTGATCGTCCAAGTCGACTACGCCGATGGCAAGCCCGAAAACTACCTGCTGCCCTTATCGTTCGTGGCTGATTACGACGCCCTAACCTTACCGTTTCGGTTGACGGACGTACCCGACAAAGGGCGCATCGGCGACGCCACGCTCGGCGGCAAGACCGGCACGTTTATCGACGCTATCTACGACGAACGCTTCCGACAAGCGCTTTACGCCGGCCTGTTTGGACATCAGACCCTACCGCAAGCCGACGGGCAACTGGTGTTTCACCGGGGCAAAGGCTTAGCGGACGGCGACGAAAGGCTAAGTTCGCGGGTGCTGCCGGTCGATTCAAGCAACTCGGCGCTGGTGTTTGGCTACGAA
>CAXUEB010000004.1:26102-28380 GCA_964249775.1 uncultured Spirosoma sp. | reverse complement strand
GGCGAGCGGTACTTTCTTAAACTCTACCGCAAGCTGTTCGCCGAAACCAACCCCGAAGTCGAGATGGTCGAGTTTCTGACCGAGGTTGGCAACTTTGGACACATTCCGGCTTTCGGCGGCAGCTTTGTCTGGCAGCGCAGCAGCGCAGACCCGGCTGTCCAGTTGCCGGATCGCCGGCCGGATGTAACGCTCGGCATGATGCAACGAATGGTGGCGACCAACAAAGATTCGTGGACGCAGACCGGCGATTACCTCAACGATTTTCTGTACGCCGTACCGCAGCGCCTGTTTGCCATCCGCGAAGACGTGTTCGAGAACGTTGAGCGGCTGGGTCGGCGGACGGGTGAAATGCACTGCGCCCTGTATAAGCCGGACCGGGACGGCGTACCACCCGACGCGGCCTTCGCGCCAGAACCCTTTACCGACGAGTACCGGGCGTTTCTGATCCAGCGCTTTGACGATTTACTCGACCGGCGCTACGCCCTGCTCATTGACAACTACGCCAAACTCGATCCGCAGGCGCAGCGGCTGGCGTGGGTGTTTATGGAAGCCAAGGAAATGATCGAGACGTTTATCAACGACTTTCGTACCCGCCCGCTGGGTTCGCTGCGCATCCGCATCCACGGCGATTATCACCTCGGGCAGGTGCTGGCCGTAACGACGCCGGACACGGGCGACGATTTTGTCATCATCGACTTCGAAGGCGAGCCGGAAAGTACCATCGCCGAGCGCAAAATCAAGCATTCGCCCCTGAAAGACGTGGCCGGCATTATTCGCTCCTACCACTACGCCGTTTCGGCCAAGCTGTTCAATTCGGCCGAAACGGAACAACTCGACCCCGATTACCTGCAACGCGTTTCGGATCGGTGGTTTTACATTATCCGCGACACGTTCATGGACGCGTATTTGGCTACCTTCGGCGCACCCCATCCCCTGTTCAAGAACAACAACGAGATCAATTTTCTGCTTTTGATTTACCTGCTCGAAAAAGCGGTTTACGAACTGGGTTACGAAATCAGCTACCGGCCGTCGTGGGTGAAAATTCCCCTGCGGGGCATTATCGACGTGGTGCGCGAAATCGAGAAAATTCGCCTGAGCGACGGCGAGCACTCACCCGACGTACCGATGCTGCAAACCAAGTTGTTAGAGAGCAGTTAATGGGTTTCCTGGTAACAAAGCACGCCCGGCGTCGTTATCCTTGGCAAACCCCCTCCCAACATTCATGGATTTTCTGACTACGGTTTTGCTGCTACTCGTCGGTACGGGCGTGGGGGTTGCGTTGACTAATTTTTTGCAAAAGCGATCGGGAACGACCAACGTTCGGCATGATTCAGTGCTGCTGCTGGAGCGCATCGAAAAGGTGTTTAAGGTTGTGCTGGCCGAAGGCTACTTCTCGGAGATTTACAATTACCAGGATCAAAAAAAGATTTTGTACCTGCTCAACGACCCCAAGAAGGCGATGGTCATTGCTAAATCGAAGGTGCTGGTCGGTTTTGACTTTGCGAAGGTGCGCTTCCGGGCACCCGAAACGGGCCAGAAAACGCTTATTATCGATCAGTTTCCGCCACCCGAAGTCTTATCCATTGATACGGATTACAAGTTCTACGACATTCAAGCGGGTATCTTGAATCACTTCAGCGGGGCCGACTACACCCAGATTCTGGAAGAAGCCAAACGGGCCATGAACGAGCGGGCCATGCAAAGTGATCTGCCCAAGATTGCCAACAACCAGATTCAGTACATGATGTATCAGTTGGCCAACTCGATGGGCTGGCAACTCCAACTGCCCGAACCGCAGCAGCGGGAACTCGAAGCGCTAAAGGCAAAAGCGGAGGATACCCCGACGGAGCCGAAATCATTGCCGGCGGGGACTTAACCGTATAACCGACACTGTTCTCAACGTTAGCATAGCATGAAACGGTATTACTGGTTACTGCTACTGCTCCCGTTCGTGGCAAAGGCCCAACCGGATGATGGCGGGTCGGCCTGCCGGGCGGGCAAGGTTCGCTACTTCGGGCGGTTGGCCGCCAATTCCAAAGCGCGAATCGCTTACCCCGGCGACGCCACCATCGACGTGACGTACTACGGCCTTGATCTGAGCCTGACGCACACGCCTAATTACCTGCGCGGGGCGGCCACGATTACCCTGCGCAGCACGGCCAACCTAAGTTCGTTTTTCCTGGATTTGCGGTCAGCAACCGCCACTACTGGTGAGGGCTTGCGCGTGGATTCTGTTAAAACCGGTACCCAACGGCTCCCGTTTCAGCACGCCAATAAC
>CAXUEB010000004.1:15285-26092 GCA_964249775.1 uncultured Spirosoma sp. | reverse complement strand
GATTACGCCCGCGCAGCCGCTACCCAACGGCCAAACCTTGACGCTACCCGTGTTTTACCAGGGCGTTCCGAGCACCACGCCCAACAACAGCTTTCGGTTCGGGCGGCACGAGAACACCACCGACCCCGTTATCTGGACCCTAAGCGAACCCTACGGCGCGCCCGACTGGTTTCCCTGCAAAGACACCCCCGCCGACAAAGCCGACTCATCGGCAGTGCGCATTACGGCCGACCGACGCTTCGTATCGGTTTCCAACGGCGTGCTGGAAAGTACCACCGACAACCGCGACGGCACCCGGACCTACCAGTGGCGCAACCGCTACCCCATTGCGCAGTACCTGATTTCGGTGGCCATGTCGAACTACGAGCGCTACGATACGCCTTTCTCGTACGGAACGCAGACCATGCCCGTAACGCACTACGTTTATCCCGAAACGCTGCCCCAGGTGCGGGCCAACCTCGACCTGACGCCCCGTATGTTGCGTTTGTTCACGGAACGATTCGGGCCGTACCCGTTCCTGCGCGAAAAGTACGGCCACGCCCAGTTCGGCATTGGCAACGGCGGCATGGAACACCAAACCATCAGTTCGATGGAAGTGCGGGCGTTTACGTCGGCCATCATCGCCCACGAACTGGCGCATCAGTGGTTCGGGAATAAAATCACCTGCCGCGACTGGCAAAACATCTGGCTCAACGAAGGCTTCGCGTCCTACGCCGAAGCCGTGTGGGCCGAGTCGGCCAACGGGCGGGTGGGTTACCAGAACACGATGACGAACTTCATGGCCAACGCCCGCAACGCGCAGGGCACCCTCTACGTGCAGGACATCAGCAACGTCGGTAGCATCTTCAACAGCAGCCGCTCCTACGCCAAAGGCGCGACCGTGCTCCACATGCTGCGGGGCATTGTCGGCGACAGTACGTTCTTTCGCATCTTACGCACCTACACCGCTGCCCCGACGCTGGCCTACGGTACCGCCGTTACGGACGACTTTCGAGCCGTCGCCGAGCAAGTTGCCGGCCAGAATTTGGATTACTTTTTCGGGCAGTGGGTTCCGGGCGAAGGCTACCCCGTTTACCGAGTTGCTTATACTGGTACGGGCACGAGCGCAACGGTACGTATTGCCCAACGCAACAGCGTAACGGGCAGCACCAACCCGGCGTTTTTCACGATGCCGATCGCCATTCGGGTGCAATCAGCCGCGGGCGATACAACCGTAACGGTGTTTAACAATCAGGCCGACCAAGCCTTCACGCTGCCCGCTAAGGGAACCGTAACGGGCATTGTCGTCGATTCGAACAACCAAATCCTAAAAACGGTCGAATCGGTGGTGACTGATAACCGGTTGGTGCTCGCCAACGAACCGGACCCGGCCGGTAGCCTGCGCGTGTACCCGAATCCCGTCACGGAAATCCTGACCCTCGATTTCACGACGACCACCGCCGGCCCACTAACCGTTACGCTGGTCAACCCGGCTGGTCAGCGCGTGCGCTCGTTTGCGGAGCCGGCCTTACCCACTGGTCAGCACAACCGAACGCTGACCGTGCGCGGCCTGCCGGCGGGTCGCTACGTCCTGACGCTTCGGGCGGCATCAGGCCAGCAAAGCCGGGTAGTTCTGGTGCGCTAACCGCTTTATAAAACATGAAAACTCGCTTACTTTACGGATTGCTTTTGCTTGGACTGACCACGTCGGGCACGGCGCAGGGCCAGAATACCCTCGGTATTATTCGCCACAATCACTTATCCATTCAGGTTAAAGACGTGCCAGCAAGTGCCGCGTTCTACCGCGACGTGCTGGGTCTTAAGCCGCTTCCCGTACCGGACAATCTAAAGTTAATTCGTGCTTGGTTCGACATTGGTGACGGTCAACAGATTCACCTGCTCGACGGCCGGAAGGCCGACATTACCCACGACCGCAACGGCAGTCATTACGCGCTCTTCGTGGAAGACATTGGCAAATCAGAACAGTTTCTAAAAGCTAAAAACATACCGTACCACCGGCAGGTCCGCTTTGATGGGGTGGTTCAACTGTACTTTTCCGACCCCGACGGCTACCTCTTTGAATTGAACGAAGGCAAGAAATCAACGGCGGGCTACGCCCGTTAGCACACGACTAAGTCACCCTTAGAACCTTTGAATAGACCTATAGCTTAGGGGTCCATTACCTCGTTTTATAAATTTACCGGTCTAACATTTTAGGGGAATGCCGGTTTATGTAGTGTACGTGAACGGTCTGACTATGCCACGGTCAGACCTTTTTTTAACTAATCCTCTGTACACTTTCTATGAAACTAACGGACTCGACACCCGCTACTAACTCAGCACCCAGCCTTCTGGGCCAATCTGTTTCGCCCGTTGCTCCGGGTCTTTTGTCTGCTTCCTTTCCGGCTGGTGAAGTCCAAGATTTAGTTTGTTTTTCGCACCTCCGTTGGAATTTCGTGTACCAGCGGCCCCAACACCTGCTCAGCCGCGCCACCAAAGGATACCGGGTCTGGTTTGTAGAAGAACCCATGTGGGGTGATGACCTGCGCATGGACGTTGACCGTCGGTCTGACCGGCTAACGGTGCTGGTCCCTCATTTACCCCACGGCCTGCCCCACGACGACGTATTTCGCTTGCAGCGGCAACTGCTCGACGAAGTCATGCAGCAGGAACGCATTATCAATTTTATTGCCTGGTACTATACGCCAATGGCCCTGCTGTTCAGCGATCACCTACGGCCCCGGCTGACGGTGTACGACTGCATGGATGAACTGTCGGCTTTCCACGGCGCGCCCCCGCAGTTGCTGGAGCAGGAGAAGCGGCTCATCGACCGGGCCGGTGTTGTCTTTACGGGTGGGTACAGCCTCTACGAAGCCAAGCAAAACCGCCACCCGCGCGTGTTTGCGTTTCCCAGCAGCATCGACTTTGCTCACTTCTCGGCCGCCCGGCGGCCCCAGCCCGACCCGGCCGACCAACGGGCGCTGCCAAACCCACGCATTGGCTTCAGTGGCGTTATCGACGAACGCTTCGACCACGCATTGTTTGGCGCGGTAGCCCGGCGTCGGCCCGATTGGCAGTTTGTCCTGCTCGGCCCAATCGTTAAGATCGACCCCGCCCTGCTGCCGCACGAACCCAATGTCCATTACTTGGGCATGAAAGCGTACAAAGAACTGCCGTCGTACTTCAGTAACTGGAACGTTGGCATGTTGCCGTTTGCGCTCAACAGCTCAACTAAATACATCAGCCCTACTAAAACGCCGGAGTACTTGGCCGCCGGATTGCCGGTTGTTTCAACGCCCATTCGTGACGTGGTGCGGACGTACGGTAGCGAAGATTTTGTGCAAATTGCCGACTCCGCGGTGGCGTTTGAAGCCGCCATTGAAACCGCTCTCAACGGCAAACACCCGCAAGACTGGACCGCCATTGACGCGTTTTTGTCTGAAAACTCGTGGGATCACACCTGGAGCGAGATGAACCGGCTGATGGTCGCTCAAATGCGGGTTACTGTTAATCAGTAATTCTTTCGTAACCAGCGAATCACCTGCGTCGTTGGTCTGTACGCAACGTTATGTCAATTCGTGTGATGAGTGCTCAAGCGCCTAAATTGGCGTTATGGGGCGGTATTGAGTGTACGGTTAACCGAGTCGGTGATGTGTATCAGGATCAGCTCCGACGCAATGGTCACCACCACCGTCAGGGCGATCTGGAAGCCATTTCTGACCTGGGTATCCGAACCCTGCGTTACCCCTTGCTTTGGGAGCGCACGGCTCCGACCGGCCTCGACCAACTCGATTGGCAGTGGGCCGACGAGCGGCTAACGCGCCTGCGGTCGTTGGCGATTCGGCCCATTCTGGGCTTGGTTCACCACGGCTGCGGACCCGCTTACGCGACCTTCGATCAGACCGCTTTCGAGCGTGACCTGCCGCGCTACGCCCGCGCCGTAGCCGAGCGATTTCCGTGGGTTGACGCCTACACGCCCGTTAATGAGCCGCTAACAACGGCCCGCTTCGCCGGTTTGTACGGCCACTGGTTTCCCCACGCGACCCACGACCGAATGTTTGCCCAAATTCTGCTACGGCAGTGCCGGGCTACGGTCCGGGCGATGCGTGAAATCCGGGGCGTCAACCCGCAGGCGCAACTGATTCAGACCGAAGATTTAGGGTTCACGCACGCAACCCTTACCTTGTACGACCAAGCCGAGTTTGAAAACGCCCGCCGGTGGGTCACTTGGGATTTGCTGAGCGGTCACGTCAAACCGGGCCATCCCCTGTGGGATTATTTCCGATACGTAGGCATAGCTGAGGGCGACCTGCTGTTTCACGTAGACAACCCGTGCCCACCGTCGGTGCTGGGCGTTAATCATTACATCACCAGCGAACGCTACCTTGACGAAAACCTGTACGCCTACGCTCCTCACCTGCGGGCCAGCAACGGTCGCCACACGTATGTAGATACGGAAGTCGTTCGGGCGGTTCCTGAGCAGCGCATTGGCCTGGCGGGTCTGCTCGAACAAGCGCACGAACGCTATGGCCTGCCCGTTGCCGTCACGGAAGTGCACTTGGGCTGCACCGTTGATGAGCAGTTGCGTTACCTGTGGGAATTCTGGCAGCAAGCCGGACAAGCGCGGGCGCGCGGAGTCGATGTGCGCGGCCTAACAACCTGGGCCTTGTTTGGCTCCTACGATTGGCATTGCTTGCTGACCCGGCAGGAAAACCACTACGAACCAGGTGCGTTCGACGTGCGCGACGGCACCCTGCGCCCGACTGCCTTAGCCGACCTGGTGCGGGCGTTAGCCACGGGCCAACCCACCAGCCACCTGGTTCCCGAGGGGCTGGGTTGGTGGCACCCCCAACTCGTTGCAGCGTAACTCGTTGGTCGTACCGCGTGGCTGTTCAGCCCGCGACTATTCACCCCGCGGTACGACCAAAACAACGTCTTCTTTCTCGACAAGAACCTGCCCTTCGGCCAGTCCTTTGGGTTTGCGAACAAATTTTTTGGGCGTTACCGTTACCGGGCACAGGCTATCGGTTCGACGGCGCGAGTACCACGCGGCCAGTTCGGCGGCCCGCTCAATGACGTTTTTGGGGAACGGTTTGCCAGCCCGGTACTTGACAACGACGTGCGAACCAGGCACGTCGCGGGCGTGCAACCAAAGATCTTCTTTGTAGGTGTAGCGCTGGGTGAGGAGGTCGTTGTTTTTGGCGTTCCGGCCGATCAGAATGCGGAATCCGTCCAGTAAGACCTCTTTAAACGGGGCAGCCGGGGCCTCACCCGGTGCCGAGCCGTCGCCGAGCAGGTTGTGCTGTTTGACGTACCGGCGCAATTCCTTCAGCGTTTGACTTGCTTCAACCTGGGCTTTGTGTTCGGCAAGTTGGGCAATTTCGGCTTCGCGGGCGGTTACCTGCCCGCTCAGATGCTCTTCCTCAATCTTTTCGTTCTTAGCCTTCCGGTAAAAATTCTCCGCGTTTTTCTGCGGACTCAGATCAGGCTTCAGTTTAAGCGTGATGGGCTGGTCGCGGTAGAAATCGGTCAGCGTCACCCGTTCGGGTGAGCGCGCGCCGGGTGCTTCGGGAATCTCGTGTAAGTGGGCCATCAGAATATGTCCCATTTCCTCGTGCGAAGGGCCTTCCTCGCGGGCAATGAGCCGGTGCAGGTTGGCATCAATGAGAGCCTCGGCCCGCCTTCGTCGTTTGTCCAATAGCCGCAGCAGGTCGGCTTTCTCGCGCTCGAAGGTACTCAGCCCGTTGTAGGCAATGTAAAACCAGTTGGCCGCTTCGACGGTATCGTCCAATTCGCGTTGCACGTCGCCGATGGGCAACAGGGACAGCGCTGGTTGGTGATCGAGTCGAGTTAGGAAAAAGCGGGGCGTTTCGAGTTGCCGTACAACTTCCTGAAGCAACGCCCACCGGTCTGATCCGGTGAGCGGTCCGCCCTGCTCAGCCGTTCGGCGTTGCGTTTCGTCGGCCAGCCACCGGTTAACCACTTTACCAAACGTCGGGAACAAGGGCCGATGGTCAAAGTCTGCCCGCTCAAACGCGTCGTAAGATTGGTCGAGGGGTCGGTCGAGGGCGTCAAGCCGAATTCGTTCGTCGGCGACTAATTTATGATTAAACAATTCAACAACGTTTCCCGCCTGAAACGCCAGTAGATTGGGGCGGTTCCCAAAAAACTTAAACAACAGCGCCCGATCGCCTTCCAGCAGAATAGCGATGCAGCGCTCGTTCAAAAACGCCCGCACGCCTACCACCGGCAAGCCCGCGCTGTCCGGCTCCACTAAGGATTGCATCAGATCAACGCTGTTCGTGCGGGCGCGCTGCACGACCGGCGGAAACAGCAGCCCGGAAAAATCGGGCCGAAGCGTCGCTTTAATGTAGAACGGTTTGTAATAATTGACTTTGCCCCGCGCCTGCGCAAAAACCAGCACCACTTCGTCACGGTCTTGACTAAAGCACTCCATGAAGCGCAATCCGGTCAACAGCGGTTCAAGCGCCGGGGCCAACCGGCGCAGAAAATAATAATTAGTGTGCATCACAAGGCAAAGATACGGCCGGCCTCATTGGTGTCGTGCATCCACAGGTGTGGTTAAAAGTCCACAATTAAAATCAGATTAAAGTAATGGCAAGTTACTTATTATTGTTTGTACACGAAACGCTGATTATCAGATTGTTAATCCTGATGAATGCTATTTTTTTATGAAATAGTTGACCAATGCAAAGGGCAAAAATTTAACGATTGTTAAGATTCCTCTTTGAAATATAACGATAGCTGCTTAATATTGATTCGTTTAACAAATTCTTAACCAATTTATGTTTATGAATGCAATGATCTACAGATCTCTGCAATCTGCATTTCTGGGCGTAGTGCTGCTGCTTTGCAGCCTGCACGCATTTGCCCAAGACCGCCGGGTTACGGGCAAAATTACGGGTACCGACGGTGCCATACCGGGTGCCAACGTCGTTTTAAAGGGTACGCAAACGGGTACGTCGACGGACGCGGAAGGCAACTACGCCATCAACGTACGTGGAGCAAGCCCCGTACTGGTTATTTCGGCCATTGGTTCTAAAACGCAGGAAGTCGCCGTCGGCAACCGCTCGGTGGTTGACCTAACGCTAACCGACGATGCCACCGCCTTAGACGAAGTGGTTGTTACGGGTTATACCACCGAAGACCGGCGCACCGTAACGGGAGCCGTCGCGACGGTGAAGGCCCGCGCGCTGCAAGCCATTCCCTCGGGTAACGTCGAACAGCAGTTGCAGGGTCGGGTTTCGGGTCTGACGGTCATTACCAACGGACAGCCCGGCACCAACAGCCAAGTACGCGTGCGGGGTTTCGGTGCCTTTGGTGGTAACGAACCTTTGTACGTCGTAGACGGCGTACCGGTCGGCTCGACCAACTTTCTGTCACCCGACGACATCGAAACGACGACGGTCCTGAAGGACGCGGCTTCGGCTTCGATCTACGGTGCACGGGCCGCTAACGGCGTTATTGTGTACACGACCAAGAAAGGCGCAAAGGGAGCCAAGCGGTTGGCGATCTCCTACGACGGTCAGTACGGTGCAACGAGTCCGGGCGTTGGGCAGGAAATGCTGAACCCGACCGAGTTCGCCCAGTGGACCTGGCAGGCGCTCCGCAACACGGGCTTGAAGCCGGGCGACAAGGATTGGGGCCACCCGCAGTTCGGCAAAGGCGAACAGCCCGTTATTCCGGATTACATCAACGTCGGTGGTACGCCGGGCGTCGTGGGTGCGATTAACCTCGAAGCCGAGCGCGCCAAGTACAACGTGAACCGCGCGGCCGGGCCGATCTACCAAGTTGTTCGTGCCAACAAAGAAGGCACGGATTGGTACGATGCCGTTACGCGCGTTGCTCCCTTGCAGCGGCACGGTTTGAGCTTCGCGGGCGGTGGCGAAAACAACCGGTTCTACATTGGCTTTGGTGCACAGCGGCAGGCGGGCATTTTAACTTATAACGACTTTAGCCGGTACACCTTCCGGGCCAACTCGGAATTTAACCTGGCTAAACGCGTTCGGTTAGGCGAAAACCTGCAATTCACGTATCGTTCGGTTCGGGGTCAGGGCGGTGGTAACGGCGGCCAAGGGGTAGCCGGCGACGAAAACCAAATTTTGGGTGCGTTCCGTATCCCAACGATCATCCCGGTCTATGACGAGTTTGGCGGGTACGCCGGTACGGCGGCCAAGGGCTTTAATAACCCGCGTAACCCGGTGGCCGAGCGCGACAACCTGCGCAACAACCGGAACTTCGATGCCAACGCCTTTGGTAACCTGTACCTTGAAGTTGAACCCACCGACGGTTTAACCCTGCGCAGCAGCATTGGTGGTCAGTACAACAACTACTACGGCGTTGGCTACGGCCGCGTTCAGTACGAAAACTCGGAGAACAGCGTTGATTTCAGCTATAACGAGTTTGGCGGTACGTTCTTTAGCTGGACGCTGACCAACACGGCCAACTACAAGCGGCAGTTTGGCATTCACGCCTTCGACGTGTTGGTGGGTCAGGAAGCCCTTAACACGGGCTTTAACCGGAACATTTCGGGCAGTGGGGTTAATCCATTTTCGCAAGATGTTAACTATGTGACGCTAAGTACCGTGTCGAACACCAACCGGCTTGTTGGCAGTAACTTCTTCAGAGGGGTTAATTTCTATTCGCTGTTTGGTCGGTTGAATTACATTTTCAACGACAAGTACATCTTCACCGGTTTGCTTCGGCGCGATGGTTCGTCGCGCTTCGGCGCGAACAACCGCTACGGTGTATTCCCGGCCGCGTCGGTGGCTTGGCGTTTATCGTCGGAGAACTTCATGAAAAACCTGGCGTTTGTATCGGACTTGAAGATTCGGGGCGGTTATGGACTGATGGGTAACTCGAACAACGTCGACCCTAACAACCAATACAGCTTGTACGGATCGAGTCCGGGCAACTCAGCTTACGACGTGACCGGTAGCAACACGAGTGCGCTGGAAGGCTATTACCGCACGCGCATTGGCAACCCGAACGCGCAGTGGGAAACCAGTATCACCAGCAACATTGGTATCGACGGGTCGTTCTTCAACAACCGTTTAGAAGTTATCTTCGACATCTGGCGGAAAGACACCAAAGACCTTCTGTTCCAGCAACCCATCCCGGACGTGATTGGTACGTATGCGTCTACCCCATCGGTGAACGTTGGTAAAATGCGTAACCAGGGCATTGATGTACAAGTCATCACGCGCGGCCGAATCGCTAATGAGGTTGGTTACGAAGCCAACGTAACGGGTAGCGTGTTAAGTAACAAGATTGTTGCGCTATCAGGTGGCTTGCAATACATCACGTACATTGACCCTGGTTTCCGGGGCATTAACCCGATCCGTAACCAATTGGGTTACTCGATCTCGTCGTTCTATGGCTACAAAGTGTTAGGCTTGTGGCAGTCGAGTGGCGAAGTTGAAGCCGCCAACGCAACGGCTTTAACCGCGGCCAAAGCTGCTTCGACGACGCCGGCGTCCATTACGGCCGCTACGTTCCAAGACGGAGCCGCACCGGGTCGTTTCCGCTTTGCTGACCTTAACAACGACGGTCGAATCAACGCTGATGACCGGACGTATCTGGGCAGCCCGGTACCGAAGTTCACGGGTGGTCTGACGTTGAAGCTAACGTACAAGAACTTCGACATCGAGACGTACGCCTACACTTCAATTGGCAATAAAATCTTCAACGTCTCGAAGTGGTACACCGACTTCTATCCGTCGTTTGAAGGAGCCGGTATCAGCGCGCGGGTGCGTGACTCGTGGTCGCCCTCGAACACCGATGCAACGATCCCCATCTTCGAGAAGGCGTCGAACTTCAGTACTAACAGCCAATCGAACTCGTACTACGTCGAAGATGGTTCGTTCTTCCGGTTGCAGAATTTCCAGATCGGCTACAACCTGCCAGCGGCCGTAGCCAGCCGCGTTGGTTTGCAGCGGGTACGCGTGTTTGCCTCGACCAACAACCTGTTCACGATCACGAAGTACCAGGGTCTGGACCCGGCCGTGGGTGGCGCAGCCGATACGAACTTTGGTATCGACGTGGGTAACTACCCCGTTACCCGGCAGTTTGTGGGTGGCATTAGCATTGGGTTGTAAGCCAGTTCAAATCATTTCAACGAACAGTCAAAAACAAAATGAGATATACTATTAAACAAGTTGCGGTCGGTACAGCCACGACTGTAGTGCTTACCTTTGCGGGCTTTGCCTGTAAAGACCAATTCCTGGAAATAGCCCCAACGGCGCAGTTAACCAATGTACAGTTAAGCAGCCGGCCTGGTATTGAGGGAACGTTAGTTTCGGCTTATGCCATGCTGAATGGTCGGGGCGAACGACTATCATCAGCATCGAACTGGGTTTACGGCAGCATTCGGGGGGGCGATGCCAATAAAGGCACCGACCCCGGCGACTACTCGTCCATTAACCCTATTCAGCGGTTCGAGACCATCTCAACCGGCGACGTTGCAGGTGCTTGGCGTAACAAATACGAAGGCATTAGCCGGGCGAACGCCACTCTGCGCTTGCTGACCAACGCCGGGGCCGACGTGTCGGCCGACGACAATAAACGGATTGCGGGCGAAGCACGTTTCCTGCGTGGTTTCTACTACTTCGAGTTGAAGCGGCTGTACAACAATACGCCGTACATCGACGAAACGCTGGATTACGCAGCCGGCATTGAAAAGGTGGCCAATAACGTCGATCTGTACCCGAAGATTGAAGCGGACCTGAAGTTTGCCTATGACAACCTGCCCGAAACGCAGGGGGCTGCTGGCCGGATTAACAAATGGGGAGCCGGAGCGATGTTGGCG
>CAXUEB010000004.1:14332-15275 GCA_964249775.1 uncultured Spirosoma sp. | reverse complement strand
GAAGTACGCCGACGCGAAAGCCTTGTTCGATCTGGTTATTGCGAACGGTAAAACGGCCAACGGCAAGAAGTACGCCCTGTTCCCGAGCTACCCTGGTTTGTACCGGTACACCAACGACAACAATGAGGAATCGGTGTTTGCCATTCAGGCGGCTACGGCCACGGGCAGTGCCAACAATGCTAACCCGGAATTTGACCTGAACTACCCGTACAATACGGGTACAAACGGTCCGGCGGGTTGCTGCGGTTTTTTCCAGCCCAGCTTTGAGATGGTGAACTCGTTCCGTACCAATGCCAATGGGCTGCCTTTATTAGACGGTTCCTATAACACGGGCGCGAATCAGGTGAAGAACGATCAGGGCGTTGAATCGAAGGACCCCTTCACGCCGGACGCCGGCAACCTCGATCCCCGACTCGACTACTCGGTTGGACGGCGCGGTATTCAATTCTTGGATTGGCAGCCGCATCCGGGTAAAGACTGGATTCGTAATCAGGGCAACGGTGGTCCTTACGCGGCCAAGAAATACATCTACTACAAGGCTGATGTCGGTAGCGCGCAGGAAAGTAACGGCTGGCACCCGGCGTACACGTCGATGAACTACACGATCATGCGCTACGCCGACGTGCTGCTGATGGCGGCCGAAGCCGAGATCGAAGTTGGGTCGTTGACCAAAGCGTTGGAATACACAAATTTGGTGCGCAAACGGGCCGCTAACTCGGCTGCGTTCGTCGTGGGAGCCAATGGCCAACCCGCTGCCAAGTACGTGATTGCTGAGTATCCGGCGTCGGCGTTCGCCAGCAAAGAAGCCGCCCGGACCGCCGTTTATTTCGAGCGTAAGCTGGAGTTGTCGGGCGAAGGCCACCGCTTCTTCGACCTGGTCCGCTGGGGCATCGCCGAGCGAGCTATCAACGCGTACCTTGCTTATGACGGTGCTCAATTGCCG
>CAXUEB010000004.1:10422-14322 GCA_964249775.1 uncultured Spirosoma sp. | reverse complement strand
GTTCACGCCGAATCAAGACGAATTTCTGCCGATTCCGCAGGCGCAGATTGACCTCCAGGGTAAAGACGTGCTGGTGCAGAATCCAGGCTATTAATTACGAATCACGTAATGGCACAAAAAAAGACGGCTTAGCGCCGTCTTTTTTTGTGCCCGGTAATGAGCGTTAATCAAGACATGCAATGGCGAATGGTGGCCAAAATTCAATTGATTTTGGCCCAATTTCAAACGGGTTTCGCGTAGGAAGCCACGAACTTTACCATTGTTCCGCAACGCTCGTTGGCGCTGTTCGAGCACTGACGGTACAAACCTTGGTCTTTCTTTTACGCTAAACCCGATCACTTTCTGCTTGTATCCACTCCTCTTTTCTTGCCTCTACCTTTCTCTCTCCTCCGAAGCGCCGGTAGCCAACCGGATTTGACCGGGCGCTCAGGCACCCTTCTTTCCTCCGGTGCCGCTGATGGCTGTGGAGGCTACCCGATTTGGGTAGCCTCCACAGACCTTTGACGGGCAATCAGCACCAATCCAACCGGTTAGCCGCACTCAATCTCTGACTTGTAACGTCTGTCCACCACGTCCATCATGCGTTAGGCAGAATCGGGTTCGTTGGTGATTTAAGCCTGTTGGTCGGCACAATCGGGCTATGTCTCGACACTCTCTTGGGAACGCCCCCATCGCCCGCTTTCTTTGTTGCATTATCTTACAACCTGGCGATGCGACAGTCCTTTTACTCTTGCCTCTTTCTCTTCTTATCCGTCTTATTGACGCCCGCGCTGGCGCAGTTTGGTCCTCCGCCGGGTGGTGGTTCGGGTGGGCCTCCGGGTGGCGGCTTCGGCGGTCAGTCGGGGGACCGGCCGAAAAAAACGTTCGGCGCGGGCGAGAACTCGCTCGATAACCAAGCCGCGCGGGGTAATGGCAAGATCAGCGGCCTACTGATTGACTCGACAACGAATAAACCCGTTGAGTACGCCACGGTTGCCTTGCTGAACGCCCAAACCGGCAAGCCCATCGACGGCACGACCTCCGACGGGCGCGGCCGGTTTACGCTGACCAAACTTGCCCCTGGTGATTACCGGCTTCAGTACTCGTTTATCGGCTACCAAACCCGCGAGTCGGCTCTGCTGACCGTTAAGCGCGGCTCTGACCTAGGCATCGGAACGGTTGCCCTACCCGCCGACGTGCGGACGCTCGGGGCGGTAGAGGTTGTGGGGCAGCGGGCCATGATTGAGGAAAAAGTGGACCGGCTGGTCTACAACGCCGAAAAGGACATCACCGCCAAGGGGGGCGACGCCAGCGACGTGCTGCGCCGGGTGCCGATGCTGTCGGTTGACCTCGAAGGCAACGTCAGTTTGCGGGGCAGCAGCAACATCCGGGTCTTGATTAACAACAAGCCCTCGACCATCGTGGCCAGCAGTGTAGCCGATGCCCTGCGGCAACTGCCCGCCGACCAAATCAAAACCGTCGAGGTGATTACGTCGCCCTCGGCTAAGTACGACGCCGAAGGCGCGGGCGGTATCATCAACATTGTTACCAAGAAAAACACCCTGCACGGCCTGACGCTCAGCGTCGACGCGGGCGCGGGCATTCGGGGATCAAATCTGGGCCTGAACGGCGCGTACCGGCAGGGTAAGCTGGGCATTACGCTGAGCGGTCACGGCCGGGCGATGTACAACCGGCAGGAGTCGAGCTTAGAGCAGACGACGGGCGTGGACGGGCGGGCGGTCCGGTCGGTTCAGCAGGCAACGGCGTTCGACCGGCCGCTGTTCGGGCACTACACGCTGGGCTTTGATTACGATCTGGCCAAGAACCAGTCGCTCACGGCCAGCCTCCGCTACGGAACGCGCAACTTCATTCAGCAGCAGAATCAAATTACGAACCTGTTTACCAGCAACCAGTTAACGGGCATTACGAACCGCGACGTAGACCGGCGCGACCTCTCGCACTCGGTCGACATGAACGTGGATTACCTGCGGCAGTTCAAACCCCAACAGGAATGGACCATCTCGGCGCAGTACAGTCGTACTAACTTAACGAACAATTTCTTTGCTGACCTGCTCAACAATCCGGTCGGGAGTGTTCCAGTCGGTGGCCTAACCGAAGCAATGAGCCGGCAACGCAACCTCAATGCTAACGTCAATCAGGAAACTACGCTGCAAACCGATTACCAGACGCCCATTGGCACGAAGCAGTTGCTGGAGTTTGGGTTGAAAGGCATCATGCGGCAGGTAAACAGCAACTACGAGTACCAGACGGCCCTCGGCGGCTCCGATGTGTTTGTTATCGACCGGCGTAGCCCTTCCGGCTGGTTAGACTACGGGCAAAATATTGGGGCGGGTTACGTTTCCTATACCTACACCACCCGCAGCAAGATTACGTTTAAGGTCGGTACGCGCTACGAACACACGGGCATCACGGCCCGGACGGGCAACCTCGAAACGGCCGGCTCCCGCGCGGGATCGGTGCTGCCCATCCCGGCTTACAGCAACCTGGTGCCGAGCGTCAACGTATCGAAAAGCATTAAGAACACGACCCTGAAGGCGGCCTACAACCGGCGCATTCAGCGGCCGGGTCTGCAACAGTTGAACCCGAACTTCAACGCGGCCAACCCGCAAAACATCCAGCAGGGTAACCCCTCGCTCAGCCCCGAACTGACCGACAATTTTGAGCTGAGCGCAAGCACGACCCTGAACAAGTCGTACCTGAACGTGTCGCTGTTCAAGCGAATCACGGAAAACGCCATCACGCAGATTCGCATTCCATCGGACACCCTGCCGGGCGCGATTGTGACCACCTTTCGGAACATCGGCGTTCAGCGCACGACTGGGGCCAACGTGTTTGCGAACCTCAGCATTACGCCCAAGTGGAGCGTCAACGGTGGAATCGACGGCTACTACGTGTATATGCAGGGCGTAACGACCGACGCCGAGGGCCGGTCAGTAACGATCAACAACACGGGTGTCAGCATTAGCGGGCGGCTAATGAGTCAGCTTTCGCTCAGCCGCGGCTGGGGCGTACAGGTATTTAGCTTTTTCCGCGGGCCAATGCCGCAGTTGCAGGGGCGCATGGGCGGCATGTCGATGTACTCGCTGGGCGTTCGCAAAGATTTGCCCAACAAGCGCGGCAGCATCGGCTTGGCCGGCGAAAACTTCGCCGGGCGGGGCGTGGTCATGCTCTCGGAATTCAATTCTCCGCAACTAAGGCAGCTCAGCACCATGCGGCTGCTGAACCAGAACGTGAAGCTGACTTTCAACTACCGCATTGGTAAGATGACCTTTGAGCAGCCCCGCAAACGAGGCCGTTCGATCAACAACGACGACGTAAAAGACGGCGGGGGCGACAACGGCGGGGGCGGATCGGCCCGGCAGTGATTAGACGACCCGAACGGGTCACTCGTCGGTAAAAGGCGGGTGTTCGGCGACTTGAGTTTGTCGGTTTCCTGACCCGACTTACCTTTGACTTTGTTCATTAACGTATTTAACCATAATCAATCAAACCATGAAACGCTTATTGCTTAGCCTCGCCCTCACCGGTGCTTCCCTGGCGACCTTTGCCCAAACCTGGACGGTCGACAAAGCCCACTCGAAAGTTGGCTTTACGGTCACGCACCTGATGCTGTCGGAAGTCGACGGTAATTTCAAAACCTTCGACGCGAAAATTACGGCCGCCAAACCCGACTTGTCGGACGCGGTGATGGAACTAACCGCCGACGCCAACAGCATCAACACCGACAACGAACGCCGGGATGGGCACCTGAAAGGCGCTGACTTTTTCGACACGGCTAAGTACCCAACCGTGGCGTTCAAGAGTACGTCATTCCAGAAAGTAGACGGTAAGAAATACAAAGTCACTGGCGACTTGACCATGCACGGCGTGACCAAGCCCGTCATGCTGGACGTTATCCTC
>CAXUEB010000004.1:5302-10412 GCA_964249775.1 uncultured Spirosoma sp. | reverse complement strand
GGTCGGCAGGGTAAGCAGGAGAAAGTGGGTATCAAAGCAACCGGCACCCTCAAACGCCAGGATTTTGGTGTGGGGTCGAGTAACACGGCGGTGGTTGGCGATGAGATCGAAATCAAAGTAAACGGCGAGTTTGCTAAACAGAACGTAGCAATGGCGGAAAAGAAATAAGCTACGCCTATGCACGCCTAAGTGCTTAGACGAAAGTATAGCTGCTGACGCGTAGCCCTTCAATGACGCGTCAGCAGCTTAACGATAACTTTACAAGCAATTCTGTCTGATTACTTCCTACACCGTGGCCTGCGTTTGCGCGCAGGCCACAATTTATATCAGCCCAATTCAGTTGTTGCTGAATTAAGCGTCGACCGCCCTCTTCATAGCCAGCCTTCGCGTCGTCTAAATCAACCGACTAATCACCAAAAGCGGCACTTACTCTTGTTTGTCGACACAATTCGTCGCTTGCTCGACACATCCGACAACCCGGCAACGAAACCGGTCGTTCTTACGTATTAATAGGAGAAGAACGATTAGAAAACCGCTTCTCTAAGGAAACAATGACGACGAACGAACCCATATCCCGGTTGAGTTTTTTGCGTAAGGCCTTGGCGGGCACCGTCTTGACGCCCGTAGTACTGCAAGCCTGCTCGCAGGACGATACCGACGTAACGCCGTCCACCACCACGACGGGTAGCACAACGACAACGCCGGGTAGTACGACCACCTCGACCGGTACGAGCACCGGTGCCTGCACCGTAACCGATTCGGAGACCGATGGTCCGTACCCTGATTATTCTAACCGCGGATCGGCCATTAACCGGGTCGACGTTCGCGACGGCAAAACCGGCCTGCCCTTGAACATGATGCTGACCGTGAGAAACGTAACGAACAATTGCGCCCTGCTGCCCAACGCCCGCATCGACATCTGGCACTGCGATAAAGACGGCTACTACTCCGGCTACAGCAACAGCGGTTACTTAGGCAACCAGAACAATACGGGCAAAGTCTTTTGCCGGGGTTACCAAACGACCGATGCCAACGGAGAAGCTAAGTTTCTGACAATCTATCCCGGTTGGTACCAGGGCCGCGTGACGCACATTCACGTGCAGGTGTATGTCAACAACAGCCTAAAATTAACGTCGCAGATCGCGTTTCCCGAAACCATTAACACGGCCGTTTACAACACGGACCTCTACAAGGCGCACGGTCAGAATTCGACGAAAAACACGACCGACAGCATTATCCGCGACTCGTTAGACAACGAATTAGCAACGGTCGTGGCCAACAGCGCCGGCGGTTATGACCTGACGCACACCTTGTACGTAAGGGCGTAAGCGAACGATCGTCAGTCTTCACTAAGCAGGTCAACCCATTAGCTTGCTTGGAAAGACTGACGACGGATGACATCTTTATGCGAAACTGGCAACACGTTCGGGCGGCCCTGCCCGGCTTTTTGGGCGTTGACCGGTTCGACGCCAGCGACTCGGCGACGGTTCGCACGTATCTCGACTGGAACCGTTTTTTCCAGAAGTGGGACTTCCCAATTCGTTTCCCCGAGGTACTGGACGATGCCGAATGGGGCGCTGCGGCCCGCAACCTGTTTGAGGATGCCAACGCTTTGTTTGACGAACTAATCGCGCAGCAGCAGATTGCCCCGAACGTGGTGTTTGGCGTTTGGCCGGCCCACAGCGAAGGGCAAGCCGTAGTCGTGCAGAACGGCGATCAGCCGCCCGTTACGCTGACGTTTCCCCAACTGTCCGACCAAACGCTTTACGCAGCGCCTTACTGCTTGGCGAACTTCATCAAGCCGGGCACTTACCTGACCGAAGGCGAATCGGACTACTTGGGCGGCTACGCCATCGCGGTGGGCGAACCGCTCACCCGTCGGTTAGCGCAAGCGCAAACTGAAGAAAATTTGTACCAGGCATATCTGCTGGAAGACCTCGGTACGCTCTACGCATCGGCCGTGGCCGATTACCTACACTACCGGCTTCGGCGGTTTATCTGGGCGTACTGCGACGACGATGATCTGAGTAACGAGGAAGTTGTGGAAGGGCTGCACCAGGGCATCCGGGTAGTGATTGGCGGGCGCGAATGCCCCGATTCGGCGCTGAAGACTTCTTTATTTCGTTTGTTGGGCGTTGATCCGGCCGACTTTCCGCCGAGTCAGCACGATCCGACGAACGTTATTTTCAATCCATGCGGCTTCTTTTTCGCCAATCCCAAAAGCCGGCTGCTCGACGAGATACACCCGCCGGACGAACGCAGCGAACCCGCATAACCCAGCCCGTAATCGAGTGGCCTTTGCTCGATCGCTGGCGCACCAGCACGGCTTGAATAATCCACCCAACGGACTAAACATCCGCGGCACAAAAAAGCGAACCCAGCGGGTTCGCTTTTTTGTTGAACAGCATCGGGGTTTGTCGGCCGGTGGAGACGACACGGCGGGCGAATTCCGTATCTTTGTCTAATTTTCTCAACCTCCGCACGAAGCCGATGGCCCATTCGAGCAACTGTGCGGTTTGATAATACCGAGCGTGAACTACCCCCAATACGACAATCTCGATTACGCTAAACTGGCGGCCGAGGTGTTAGCTTACTGGAATCAAAATCAGGTGTTTGAGCAGTCCGTCGCCATCCGCGAAGGGCAGCCCCGCTTTACGTTCTACGAAGGGCCGCCTTCGGCCAACGGTACGCCGGGTATTCACCACGTGATGGCCCGGACGATAAAAGACATCTTCTGCCGCTACAAAACCCTGCGCGGCTTTCAGGTCGAGCGCAAGGGCGGCTGGGATACGCACGGCCTGCCCATCGAGTTGCAGGTTGAGAAAGAACTGGGCATTTCTAAAGATGACATCGGTAAGACAATCAGCGTCGAAGAGTACAACCGCAAGTGCCGCGAAACGGTTATGCGGTTCACGGATCAGTGGAACAACCTAACCCAGCAGATGGGCTACTGGGTGGACCTCGACAATCCGTACGTTACGTACCATAACGAATACATCGAGTCGATCTGGCACTTGCTCAAACGACTCTACGATCAGGGATTACTCTACAAAGGCTATACCATCCAGCCGTTCTCGCCCAAAGCCGGAACGGGTCTCAGTTCGCACGAGCTGAACATGCCCGGCACCTACCGCGACGTGCGCGACACGACCATCGTGGCGCAGTTCAAAGTGAAACCGACCGGCAAATCCGGCTTTTTATTTTTCGATTCGAATGACGCCGACGTGTATATTCTGGCCTGGACGACGACGCCCTGGACCTTGCCCGCCAACTCAGCGCTGACCGTCGGCAAGGACATTGATTACGTCCTCATCAAAACGTTCAATGCATACACGTTCGAGCCGATTCACGTCGTACTGGCGAAAGCGCTGGTAAGCCGCTGGTTCACCGAAAAAGGACAGCAAGACGGCGCGGGCAGTCCGGTGTTTGACACCTACGTATCAAGTGACAAAATTATTCCCTGGGCTATCGTATCAGAGTTCAAAGGTGAACACCTTGAAGGCATTGAATACGAGCAATTGATGCCTTACGTTAAGCCTGACCAGCCGGCTTTCCGGGTCATCTTGGGCGATTTCGTAACGACCGAAGACGGGACGGGCGTCGTGCATACGTCGCCGACGTTCGGGGCCGATGACTTCCGGGTGGCGCAGGCGGCTGGCATTCCGCCCATCATGGTCAAAGACGAAACGGGCAAAGATGTGCCCGTCGTGGACCGGCAGGGCCGGTTTGTAACGGAGATCACCGATTTCGCCGGGCGGTACGTCAAGGAAGAATACTACCCGGAAGAAGAGCGCGCTGACCCGGAGTTTAAGCCGACCGACGTCTTGATTGCCATCAAGCTAAAGGAAGAAAACAAAGCGTTCCGGGTAGAAAAATACGAACACCCGTACCCGCACTGCTGGCGGACCGATACGCCGGTGCTGTATTACCCGCTCGATAGCTGGTTTATCCGCACGACGGCCAAGAAAGACCGCTTAGTTGAGCTAAACAAGACGATCAACTGGCAACCCGAAAGCACCGGCACCGGCCGCTTCGGTAACTGGCTCGAAAACCTCGTCGACTGGAACCTGTCGCGCTCGCGCTACTGGGGAACGCCCTTACCGATTTGGCGTAGCTCATTTTTTGATACAGTTTGTGTAGGAGCCATTGACGAGTTGAAACAAGAAGGCTGGTTTTACTTTGGAGGTGAAAAATTTGAACAACTTAAAAGTAAAATTATCAGGTACTCGAAAGAGGTGGATTATCAAGAGGACGACGATTTAGTTAATTTATTTAGTACAGGTGGTGGCTACTACTTGAGACAGTTAGCTAAGTCAAGTTTTCTGCCGGGTGATTTTCTTGATGCTGGGGCAGAACCATCTGCACTGAAGAAGTATCTTATTCCGGCTAAAGAATTCATCATCAATGACTTTGACTTACATAGACCATACATCGACAGGATAGCTTTAATTAAGGAAAATCAGAAACTTAAAGATTTCTGGACAGCAAATGACAAGTCTCTAATTCGTTATGAAACTTTGTATGCGCGCGAGTCGGACCTGATCGACGTGTGGTTTGATTCGGGCGCGATGCCCTACGCGCAGTGGCATTATCCGTTTGAGAACGGGGAAAAGTTTGAGCAGGCGTTTCCGGCCGATTTTATTTCGGAAGGCGTCGATCAAACGCGCGGTTGGTTCTTTACGCTCCACGCCATTGCGGGGATGCTGTTTGATTCGGTGGCGTTCAAAAACGTCGTCTCGACGGGTCTGGTGCTCGACAAGAACGGCAATAAAATGTCGAAGCGCTTAGGCAATGCCGTCGATCCGTTCGCGACACTGGCGCAATTCGGTCCCGACGCGACGCGCTGGTACATGATTACCAACGCCGAGCCGTGGGACAACCTCAAGTTCAACGGCGACGGCATCGGCGAGGTGCAACGGCGCTTCTTCGGGACGCTGTTCAACACGTATAATTTCTTCGCGCTTTACGCCAACTTAGACGGTTACACCATCAACCCCCGGAGCGCCGACCGACTTGATCGGGTGCCGCGCGAGCAGTTGCCCGAACTCGACCGCTGGATTCTGTCGAAGCTGAACACGCTGGTCCGCGACGTCACGGAGCAGTACGAAGC
>CAXUEB010000004.1:0-5292 GCA_964249775.1 uncultured Spirosoma sp. | reverse complement strand
AAGCCGGGCGGCTAATTGCCGACTTCGTCAGCGATCAGTTGTCCAACTGGTACGTGCGGTTGGCGCGCCGGCGGTTCTGGGCTGGCGGGACTAACCAAGGCGCATCCACGCCGGGCGCGTCCACGCCGGGCGCGTCCACGCCGGGCAAACTGACTCTCGACAAACGGGCGGCTTACGAAACGCTGGAGCACTGCCTGACAGCCGTGGCGCAACTGATGTCGCCCATCGCGCCGTTTTTTAGCGACTGGCTCTACCGGAGTTTGACGGACAACGTTCGGGACGAGTCCACTGCCCAGACTACCGCACCGGCGAACCGGCCATTTAAGCACGTGTCGGTGCACCTGACCGATTGGTACCCAGTCGAAGAAGATTGGATTGATCCCGAACTGGAGCGCTCGATGGAACTGGCGCAGCAGGTATCGTCGCTGGTGCACTCGCTCCGCAAAGGCCACAAACTGAAAGTGCGGCAGCCGCTAAGCCGGGTGCTGATTCCCGTCCTGAACGCCGATACGCGCCAGCAAATCGAACACGTAGCCCCGTTGATTAAGTCGGAGGTAAACGTCAAGGCCGTTGAGTTCGTGGACGACGCAAGCGGCATCTTAAAGAAAAAGGTCAAACCCAACTTTAAAGCGCTCGGCCCGAAGTTCGGTAAGCAGATGAAAGACGTAGCTGCGGCCATCACCGCCATGACCGATGAGCAGTTAAGGCAATTGGAGCAGACGGGCACCGTCCACCTTGCTCCTTACACCCTGCAACTCGCCGACGTCGACATCCTGACGGAAGACATTCCCGGCTGGCTCGTCGCGAGCGAAAGTGGTCTGACCGTAGCGCTGGACGTAACCGTGACCAACGAACTGCGCCGGGAAGGCATCGCCCGCGACTTTGTGAACCGGATTCAAAACCTGCGTAAGGACCGCGACTTTGCCGTGACGGACAAGATCAGCATCGAGTTAGAGCGGAACGACGAAACACTGGCCGATGCCATCGAAGCCAACAAACCGTATATTCAACAGGAAGTGCAGGCCGTCTCGCTCGACTTAGTGACGAGCCTGAACGGCCGGAGTGCCGGACCATCCGCCGTTGACATTGAAATGGACGAGTTTCTGTTGCGGGTAAAGGTGGACGTAGCCAAGTAGCAGGCCACGTAGTTTGCGGGTTTGCCCACAAACACCGCTTCGTTGACCACGCCGGTTTGGCAGGTCAGCGGAGCGGTGTTTGTTTTGGTCTGTTATCACCCAACCCAATCACCTTCGTATGAAACGCTTCCTATTCCTACTCCTCATGACTGCCCACGCAGCGGCCGGCCAGACTGGGGATTCGACCGTTACAAGCCCGTTTCCGCCCGTCAGCAATTTCAAACGTGGGTTTATTGCTGAAATCGGCTTCTCGCATACCTTAACTTCCCTGCCAAACATCCGATCGTTTTTTAGGAGTAACCAAGTCCAATCGGGTGGCTCCTTAGATTTGTTTGTCAACATAGGCTTTGGCCTTCGCTTTAACCGCCTGAAGGTTTTGTCGCAACTTGGCTATAGTTTGCAAAGTCCTCGTTCCTACACGGAGTTGCCAGCAACCGGATCGCAGTTGATTGCCCAGAAAACAGCAGCTACCTATGCAGCTTTGCTGGTAGGATACGATTTAGTTAATGCGCGCAACCGGCGGCTATACATCAATGCAGGCTTTAGTAGCCTCGAATACGGCTTCACGATCTTTCGCCGAACTGGGCAAACGGTTTCCTTCCCAAACGTTCTGCAAACCGGCCAACCGGCTGTTGTGCCATCGCTGACTTTAACTAACGTCGGCTGCGTTGACGTAAATCTGGAGTACACGCAACGCGAAAAGCGAAAACGGAACGTCGAAAGTATAATTCGAGTCGGCTATCGAATGGGGACCTACGCCAAAGCCTACGAATCAGACGCGTACCGGCTAATTGATGCACCCAAAGACCGAATCGGGCAGTTTTACCTTCAGACAAACTTCAGTTTTTCGGTCAACTCGGATAGATTTCAATTGCGATGAAAACGGCTTTACCCCTTTTGGGATGGCTGTTTACCCTAAATATGCTATCCAGCGACGCCCCCCAACCCCGTACCGAGTTGGCTCGGCTCATTGTCTACCGCCAGAAAGAGTTTGGTGGTAATTCTTACGTGATTCTTGTTAATGATAAACGGATTGGCGCCCTTACGCCCAACCGTTACTTCAACCTGAACCTGCCGCCAGGACGCACTAAGATTGAGTCGGGCAAAACCATTTACGCAGAGGCTCAAACGGTTTGGCTTACACTCCAACCGGGCCGGACGTATTACGTAAAAGCCGTTGAAGAAATTGATTTCTTAACACGTACGTTACTCATGGCTCCCGTCAGCAGCGCGCAGGCGGAACAGGAACTCCGGCGGGTCAAACCCGAGATACAGGCCGCAACGGAACCAAATGAGTAGCTGTTAGATAGGACTGTCTCTTGATTACGCCGTGACCGCACCGAAGCTCCAATCTGCTCGCCTACTTTTTAGCTTGACCCTGACGGCCCTGCTCGCCTACTGGGGCTGGCACCTGTACACGGGCGTCTGGCGGCACGTTGACGAGGAATTGCCCGACCTGGGTGGCCTGGCCCGCTACCTGCTCGGCATCATTGTGCTCCTGTTGCTCTTCTGGGGACTGGCACACCTGAATTACCGGCTGGCGTTTCGGCGGTGGCTGCTCCGGCGCGAAACGCGGTTTTACTACTGGGCCTGGCTATGCGTTCTGGCTTGGTTATTTTTTGAAATTTTGCAATTCCGAACGGACTACGAACCCGAATTTGTGGACGAAAACCTCTTGGTCACGAGTGTTCTCGTAGGGTTTGTTGTTGCCTACGGTTACGTGGCTGATTCATTGCACACGCGCCGGGAGCAGGTGCGGCTCCTACAACAGAAGACCGAAGCTGAATTAACGGCGCTGAAAGCGCAGATAAACCCGCATTTTCTGTTCAACGCGCTCAATACCATCTACAACGAAGCCCAGCGTGCCGGCAACGAGCCGGTGGCCGACCTGATTGGGCAGTTAGCCGGCCTGATGCGCTTCACGTTGCAGGAGTCTAATCAACCGCTAACCTCAATTGAAAACGAACTGGCGTTTTTGAAAGGTTACCTGACGCTGCAACGTGCCCGTCTGCCCCCGAGCCATGCGATTCGCCTAACAACCCGGCTCGATTGGGACGGCCAACCGGCTCAAATTGCGCCCCTGCTGCTCGTTCCGTTTGTCGAGAATGCGTTTCAGTACGGCATCAGCTTTGTGCAACCGTCGTATATTGACCTCACCGTCACCGTCGAAAACGGGCGACTGACGATGCAGGTAGCCAACAGTGTACCGCCGACGGTTAATGAACGGCGGAGCACGGGCACGGGTCTAACCAACGTTCGGCAACGACTCGCCTTGACGTACCCCGCCCGGCACGATCTGCGCATCCGCCAAACCGCCGATTCGTTCGTTGTCCACCTCACCCTTGATCTGTAAGAAATCATGCTCAACGCCATTGCTATTGACGACGAGCCGGCGGCTTTAGAGGTGCTCCAGCGCTACGCCGAAAAAGTGCCGTTCTTAAATTTGACTCAACGTTTCATCAACCCAACCGATGCCCTGCTGTTCTTACGTACCGAACCCATTGATCTGGTGTTTTTAGACATTCGGATGCCCGACGTTTCGGGTACGACCTTTGCCCGGATGGTTGCTTCCTTGCCCGTATCCATCATTTTCACTACCGCCTACGCCGATTACGCCGTCGAAGGTTTCACCTTGCAAGCCTTGGATTACCTGCTCAAACCCATCGAATTTGGGCGATTTCTTCAAGCCTGCAACCGCGCCTACGCGCAAGTTATGCCGCAGCGGGGCGGGCCGTCGAGTATTTTTGTGAAGGACGGTTACGACTGGATGCGCGTCAACTTAGACGAAGTTCTCTACATTCAATCCGACACGAACCTGCTGTTTATTCATGAGCAAAACCGGCGCATCAGCACCCGCATGACCATCGCCGAGATGCTATCGACGCTGCCACCGGACCAGTTCATCCGCGTGCACAAATCGTATATCGTCGCGCTGAAAGCCATCCGTAAGATCGAACGCCATCAACTAACAGTCGGCAGCGTGACAATTCCGCTGGCGGGCAGCTACCGCGATGCCGTAGAACAACGGCTGCTACGAAACTAATTGGTTTGGCCCGTGCCGTGGGAATTAATACGCTCCTTCAACGGAACAGGACGGCAAAGTTGTGAGAAAGAGGGGGCCACCTCTGACCGGACGTGGCTTTTGTTACAGTTGAGCCTGTATAAATTAAAAAGCGTACCAGCCGTGGTAACACTTTTCAAACTAATTATATGAGTTTACAAGAATAAGACAGACGCTTTGATTTGTACCGTTCTTCGCGTTATCTATGAATTTACCATAAATCAGACGCTACTACTACGCAACGGTATGACTATTGCTACAACACACGTATAATTATAACTCTGTTGTTTCCATAAACTCAATAAAAGTAATAAATCACGCTTTACACCCCATGAGCCTATTGATGGAACCACTACAGAGTACACTACGCTCGTTTGTTAATAGTTACCAGGCGCTCATGTGGCGGTTGCGCGAATGCGCGCTCAACGACGAACAATTAGGGTCAGCGTTGGGCATGAGCAGCAACGCAATTCGCAACCGGCGGGCGAAACCCGATCTGTGGAAATTATCGGACGTGGAGCGGTTAGCGGGCTTTTTCGCCGTGCCCTCAACGGCCTGCCTGCAACTCAACCACTCGTTGAACGACCTGCCGGGTCGGCTCGCTAAGTTACCTACGCCCGAACGTCGGCGGATCGAACGGCTGCTGCTCGTCAAAGCCCATCAGTTGGAGAACTACAATACCACCGATTGGCCCGTGCGTTACCTGCTTCGGATGCACCGCAGTTTGAGTCAGCACGCGGGTTAACGTAGCCAGCAGTAGCCAGCTTATCTACAACACTTGTCCCAGCCCGAACAGCAGCACGAACAGCAGCGTCGTGAGGGCCAGTTGACCCAGCCGGGCGTTGAGTTCAACGGAGCGTTTGTGGGTGGCCACTGCCCGGCCGTTGACGATAAACAAGGGAAACGATAGCCCGTAAAAATAAGCCACGGCCGGCGCGTTGGTCAAAAATGAGTAAGCCACGGCGCAAACCATACCCGTCAGCAGCAAACCCCAGTGGTAGCGAATCGCCAGGGGCAAACCGATGCGCGCCGGAATCGACTTCTTGCCGGTCAGCGTATCGGTTTCTATATCGCGTATGTTATTAATGTTTAGGA
>CAXUEB010000003.1:40996-42813 GCA_964249775.1 uncultured Spirosoma sp. | reverse complement strand
TGATAGCAAGCATCTCAGCGAAGTAATCGTGACGGCGGCCGGTATCAAACGCGACAAAAACGCACTCGGCTACGCCGTAACGACGTTGGACGCTACGCAGCTGGCGCAGAAGTCCGAACCTGACCCGCTGCGGGCCTTGACGGGCAAGGTCGCCGGGGTGAACATCCAAGGGTCGGGCGGGGCCGCGGGTGGCGCGACGAACATCACCATCCGGGGTAACTCGTCGCTGGGTAACAACAACCAACCGCTGTTCGTAGTCGACGGCGTGCCCTTCGACAATTCCAGCTTCGGTAGCACCGACGGCACTGTCGGCGGCTCGACGATCACCAACCGCGCGTTCGACCTGGATCCCAACAACATCCAGACCATGACGGTGCTGAAAGGCGCGGCTGCGGCTGCGCTTTACGGTTCGCGGGCGGCCAACGGCGCGATCATCGTGACGACCAAAGCTGGCAAACGGGCCAGTCGCAAAGGGTTGGAAATCACGTACAACACCGCCTATTCATTCGAGAACGTGGCCGGTCTGCCCGAGTACCAGACCAAGTACGGGCAGGGCACTAACTTCGACTACCGGGGTGGGGTGTTCGGCTCGTGGGGACCGCCCTACGCGGGCGTGTCGAGCCTGATTCCAACCCGTGCTACCGTGCCGCACCCGCTGGCCATCAGCCGCTACCCGGCGTCGGCGTTTCCGCAGTTTTACCAAGCCGACGGCGTAACGCCCGTGCAGGTGCCGTACCAGTCGTATTCACAGTCGAACGCGAAGGACTTTTTCCGCACCGGCAACGTCTTCGAAAACGCTATCACGGTGGCGACCGGCTCGGACAAAGGCAACTTTACGGCGGGTGTGTCGCGGATGAGCAACCAGGGCGTCGTGCCGGAAAATCAGATCACCCGCACCGGCGTCAACATCGGCGGCAATATGACGCTGGACAATAAATTTTACGTCAGCGGGGCGCTCAATTACGTCAACACCAACCAGGTGTCGCCCCAAGTGACGGCGGCCAACGGCAGCGGTAGTTCGATCTTAGACATTTTACTGTTCGTGCCAACGAGCTTCAACTTGACGGGCTTTCCGTACGTCAATCCCCTGAACGGCAACAATGTCTACGACCGCGTCGGTCTCGACAACCCGTACTGGTCGGTGCTCAACAGCCCCACCACCAGCAAGGTCGACCGCTACTACGGCAACGTCGTACTGGGTTTTGACCCGCTCCCGTGGTTAAACATTCAGAACACCGCCGGTTTTAATGCGTACACCGACCGCCGGACCGTCGTGAACGGTAAGGGGGGCGATTACTTTCCGAACGGCAACATCACCAACGACAATATCTACCGGCAGGAACTCGACAACACGCTGCTCATCACGGCCACTAAACCCCTAAGTAGCGACATCGGGCTGAAGGTCATTCTGGGCAACAACGTCAATCAACGCACGACTGAGCGGCAGGTCGTGTTCGGCGACGGCATCATTTTCCGAGGGATCAACTCGCTCAACAACACGAGCGTGACTATCCCGCGGGTCTTGCCCCTGAACCGGAACAACTTCCAGCAGCGGTTCTACGCTTTTTTCACCGACATTTCGCTCGACTACAAGAACTACGCCTTTCTAAACTTAGTCGCCCGCAACGACGTGTCGTCTACCTTGCCCGAAAGCAACCGCAGTTACCTGTACGGTGGGGCCAGCGCGTCCTTGATTTTTACGGAAGCGTTCCAGTTGCCCAAAACGGTCTTGTCGTTCGGTAAATTCCGGGCGGGCTACACGCGCGTCGGCAACGAAGCGACGCCCTACCAGACGCAGACCGTTTACATCGCCAATC
>CAXUEB010000003.1:34745-40986 GCA_964249775.1 uncultured Spirosoma sp. | reverse complement strand
CGGCACGGGCACGATTTCGACGCCGTTCGTTGGGCAAAGCGCCCTAACCCAGTCCGATTTGCTGGCCAACGCGCAGTTACGGCCGGAGTTCATCACTGAACTCGAACTGGGCGCGGAGTTGCAGTTCTTCAATAACCGCATTGGTCTGGACGTAACGTATTACAACAAGAATAGTACGTCGCAGATTTTTACGGTCAATGCCGTGCCGTCGTCGGGCTACACGCAGAAGGTCATCAACCTCGGCCGGTCGTCGAACGAGGGTGTCGAAGTGGGCTTGAACGCGACGCCGGTCAAACTATCCAGCGGTCTGACCTGGAACGTGGGTGCGGCTTTTACGCTCAACCGCAACATCGTGCGGGACATTGGCGCGCTCAAGGAACTGCCCTACGGTGGCTTCTCCGATTTGGGCAGCGTCCACATTGCTGGGCAACCCTACGGGCAGATTCGCGGCTCGACCTACGCCCGCGACGACGAGGGTAACATCTTGGTAAACCCGAACACGGGTAAACCCATCCTGAGCGGTCGAATCGCGCCCATTGGCAATCCTAACCCAGATTTTATTCTCGGTGTCACGAACACGATCAGCTTCAAAGGACTAACGCTCAGCGCTTTGTTCGACTGGAAGCAGGGGGGCGACATGTATTCGTTCACGGCTTACGAACTCATTAGCCGGGGCGTCACCCGCGACAACGAAGACCGCGAGGCTATCCTTATTGGACCGGGCGTGCTGGGCGACGTAAATACCTTGAAACCCCTGCTCGACGGGGAAGGCCGTAAAATTCCGAACAACATCGGCGTCGGCGTAGCAGACTATTATTTCACCGGTGGTTTCGGGCCGGGTGGGGCCGCCGAGGTCAACGTCTTCGACGCGACGGTGTTCCGGCTGCGGGAAGTGTCGCTGGGGTATCAATTACCAAAAGGCTTGCTGAGCAAAACGCCGTTTGGTTCGGCGATTATCTCGCTCAGTGGCCGCAACCTGTGGTATCTGGCTCCCAACTTCCCGAAGTACCTGAACTTCGACCCGGAGGTCAGTTCGCTCGGCGCGGGTAACTCGCAGGGTTTTGACTTCATCGGCATTCCCACCACCCGGCGCTACGGCGTTAACCTGCGGATTAGCTTTTAGACTGGGTTATTCTCTCGAACGTATGCTTATCAAACGTCTCCTTACCTTCCGAATCGTCGCGCTGCTGGGCCTGCTACTAACGGCCGGGTCGTGCCGCGATTTCGTGGACATCAACGCCGACCCCAACAACCCGACCGAGCCGGTGCTGGAATTGCTCTTGCCCGCCACGCAGATTTCAATGGCAGGCGCGTTGCGCGACATTAATCAGGGAACGTCGGTGCTGGTGCAGCATCTGTACACCGGCAGCACGAGCCGCAATTTCCAGGACGGTACGGATTATCAGCAGTCGTGGAACGCCTTGTATACGCAGACGCTCAACGATGGGGAAATCATTATCCGCGAAGGCACGCGGCAGCAGCGCTGGGATTATGTGGCCATCGCCAAGTTGCAGAAAGCGTATTTGTACAGCATTATGGTCGACGTGTGGGGCGATATTCCCTATTCGGAAGCCTCGCAGGGTAATACCATCTCCGATCCGGTGTTTGAAGATGGTGCAGCCATCTACGACAAACTGTTTGCCCTCATCGACGAAGCCATTGCCGACGCCAACAAGGGCGCGTTTGCCATCTTGCCGGCTACAACCGATATTATTTACCGGGGCGACCGAGCTGCGTGGCTACGAATGGCTAATTCACTGAAGTTGAAACTGTTCAACCAGATTCGATTGGTGCAGCGCGACCGGGCGATTGCGGGCATCAACGCCCTGCTAACGAGCAACGCACCCCTGATTACCACCAACGCGCAGGATTTTACGTTCCGCTTCGGCACGACCGAAACTCCGGCCAACCGGCACCCGTGGCACCGCTCCGAGTACCAGGCGGGCAAGAATTACTACATGAATCAGGGATTCATCGAGCGATTGTTTGCCGCTGATGATCCCCGGCTGCGGTACTATTTTTACCGGCCGACACCGAATTATACCGTCGGCTTTACGCCTACTGGCAACGGATACTTTGGTCGGTACTCCGGCGATCCGGTCGCGTCGCCCAACGATAACGCCCTGCGGGCGACGGTCGGCGTGTACCCGGCCGGTGGCTTGTACGACAACAGCCCGATCAATAACCTACCCACGAGTAATACGTTCGTGACAAACACCGGCGCGACCGGCACGCCCAAAACCGTGGCCAACACCGACGGCACCGGCGCAGGCATTCTTCCCCTCATCACCAACGCGATGGTCAAATTCATTCTGGCCGAAGCCGCCCTGACGCTGGGCACGACTGGAGACGTAAAACAGCTAACGCAAGACGGCATCGTGGCAAACTTGAACAACGTCAACACGGTGTCGACCACCTCGGGCAACTCGGCACCGACCCTGTCGGCGGCTCAGATTACGGCCTTTGTGCAGAGTCGGCTGGGTGGGTTCGACGCGGCTGACGCGGCCGGTAAGCTGAACGTGGTGATGACGCAGAAGTACATCGCCTTGTACGGTAACTGTCTGGAAGCCTATAACGATTACCGGCGAACCGGCCTGCCGACGCTGCCCGCGCCCATCGCCCCCCTGAACACGTTTCCCCTGCGGCTGTCCTACTCGGTAACTGAGTTGGCCACCAACACGAACGTATCGGGCCGGGCCGACCAACTGCAAACGGCGCAGCAAACCACGCCGGTTTTCTGGGATAAGTAACGAGTAACGATAAGAAGTATCATGCAAGAAAGATGATGAACCGAATAGGACTCTACGTAGCACTTTTAATTTTGGTGGCCCTCGACGCCTGTAAAACCGAGGAGTACGTTTGGGAAAACTGGACCTACACGGCCGTACCCTTGGTGGCGGTCAGCACGACAAAGTCGGCGCTGCCGACGGTGGCAACGGCTAACACGTCGTTTTTCAATCTGAGCGACGCGGCTAATTTGGCAAATCAAGAGTTTGAGTACGCCCTGCGGTGGGAAGGCTTCGGTCGGGCGGAGGTCAATTCGATTGAGGTGTATCTGGGTTTTTACAAGGCCGCGGCCACGGGTAATCCGGCGTACCCCATCGTCATTTCGCAGCCGGGCGGGCTGTACCCGAGCGTGACGCAGTTTCCCTTACCGAGCCGGGTCGGAACGGCCGATAAGCTTTACGAAACCGTGACGCAATTTCCCAAAACGTTTACCGTGACGGCGGGTCAATTGGCTACCTTTACGGGTACGAACCTGAGCACGGTTGCGCAGAACGACTACTTCCTGTTCAAGTTCATTCTCAACCTGAAAGACGGCCGCCGAATTGTCGGCTTCCAGGAAAACGTCTGCGACGAAACCCGTGGCGAAGTCGGCGACTGCCGCGTCGGGGTCCGGTTCCGCAGACGATAAAAGGCCATTACGTATTCCCTAAAACAACCCAATCCAATGCGTTTACTTTTCCGCTCCTTATGCATCCTGCTGACCAGCGTCACAATGGCCTGGGCGCAGGTGCCTTCGCCGAAAGAGCATTTCGGCTTCGCTATTGGCGACGATTACCAACTCGCCACTTACGTACAAACCGAAGCGTATTTTAAGAAAGTAGCCGCGGCTTCGGACCGGGTTAAACTCGTGGACATCGGCATGACGGAAGAAGGTCGCCATCAATGGATGCTGATTGTGTCGTCGCCGGAGAATCTCAAGAAGCTGGACCGCTACAAAGAAATCTCGCAGAAACTGGCCCGCGCCGAAGGGCTGAACGACGAGCAGGCCCGCGCGTTGGCGCAGGAAGGCAAAGCGATCGTCTGGATTGACGGCGGGCTGCACGCCACCGAAACGGTCGGGACGCACCAGCTCATCGAAACGGTCTACCAGGTGACCAGCCGCAACGATCCCGAAACGATGCGGATTCTGAACGAGACGGTCCTGCTGCTGACCCACGCCAACCCCGACGGGCAGGACATCGTCACGAACTGGTACATGCGCGAAAAGACGCCCGAAAAACGGTCGTTGGACAACCTGCCGCGGCTGTACCAGAAATACATCGGCCACGACAACAACCGCGATTTCTTTATCATGAACATGAAAGAAACGCAGAACATCGGGCGGCAGTTGTTTGTCGAGTGGATTCCGCAGATCATGTACAACCACCACCAGCGCGGTCCGGCCGGGTCGGTGCTGGCCGGACCGCCCTACCGCGACCCGTTCAATTATGTCTTTGACCCCCTGATGATCACGGGCATCGACGCCCTCGGGGCGGCCATGATTAACCGGCTGAACTCGGAAAACAAACCGGGCTTTACGCGGCTCGGCGGCTCGGTGTTCTCGACCTGGTACAACGGCGGTCTGCGCACGACGACGCACTTCCACAATATGATCGGCTTGCTGACCGAAATCGTCGGCGGCCCAAACCCGGAAGACATCCCGCTCGTGCCGAGCCGCCTGATCCCGAACGGCAACACGCCAAACCCGATTACGCCCCAGAAGTGGCACTTCAAGCAGTCCATTGATTACTCGCTGTCCTTGAACTACGCCGTGATGGGGTATGCCGCCCGCTACCGCGACGAACTGTTGTTTAACATCTACCGGATGGGCAAAAACTCTATCGAGCGCGGCAGCAAAGACACCTGGGCGCTCTCGCCCAAGCGCATCGACGCTATCAACGACGCCTTCAAGAACGACCCCAAGAAACCAACCTCTACGTCGGCCAACGCGAGCTTAGCGGCTTACGGTCTCTTGCCGCGGGGTGGGGGCATGCCGACGAAGTACTACGACACGATCATGAAAGCGCCGACCCTGCGCGACCCGCGTGGGTTCATCATTCCGGCCGATCAGGCAGATTTTGCCACGGCCGCTAAGTTTGTCAACGCCTTAATTCGCACGGGTATTCAGATTCAACAGGCGACTGGCGATTTCCGGGTGGCGGGCAAGAAATACCCGGCGGGTTCGTACGTCGTGAAGACCGATCAGGCGTTCCGGCCGCACATTCTGGATATGTTCGAGCCGCAGGACCACCCGAACGATTTCCAATATCCGGGTGGTCCGCCGGTGCGTCCTTACGATGCCGCGGGCTGGACGCTGGCTTACACCATGCACGTAAAATTTGACCGCATCTTGGACGCCTTCGACGGACCATTCAAGAAACTGCCCTACGGAGAATTGCAGTCGCCGACGGGCACCGTGGCCGGAAACGCGAGTGGGGGTTATCTGTTGAGTGCGAAGGTGAACAACGCCTTTATCGCGGTCAACGATTTGCTGGCGTCGGGCGTGGAGGTGTACCGGCTGCCCAGTGGCGCGGGTGGCAAATCGGGCGGGGAAGCGGGGTCGTTTTACGTGCCGGCGTCGGCCAAAGCCAAGCCGCTGCTGGACAAAGCCGCCAAGGATTTCGGCGTCGACGTCATGGGCGTCGCCAAGCGCCCGACGACGGCCATGACGAAGGTGGCACCGATGCGGATTGCCTTGTGGGACAGCTACGGCGGGTCGATGCCGTCGGGTTGGGTGCGCTGGATTATGGAACAGTACCATTTCCCGGCGAAGGTCATTTACCCGAAAGACATCGACGCGGGCAACCTGCGTAAAAATTACGACGTCATCGTGTTCGTCACGCGGGCCATTCCGCCGGTGGGTGGGCAGGACAACGATCCCTTCCGGGCGCTCGAACGCGAACCAAAGGAGGAAACGACGCCTGCCGAGTACCGCCCGTGGATGGGCAAAATCACCGCCGAGAAGTCAGTGCCGCAGCTCAAAGCGTTCATGGAAGCAGGCGGTACGGTGGTCACGATTGGTTCCAGCACGAACTTGGCGTATCACCTGAAATTGCCCGTCAAAAACGCCCTGACCGAAATGACGAACAGCGGACAGGAGCGGCCCCTGCCGGGCGAGAAGTACTACATTCCCGGCAGCGTGTTGCGCGTGGCCGTCGATTCGACGCAGGCCCCAACCTGGGGCATGAACAGCCAGACCGACGTGTATTTCGACGCCAGCCCGGTCTTCAAAATCTCACCCGACGCCATCGCAAAAGGCACCGTAACGCCCTTAGCGTGGTTCGACACCGCCAAGCCCTTACGCAGTGGCTGGGCCTGGGGGCAGTCGTATTTGCAGGACGGCGTTGCGGCTTTTATGGCACCCGTGGGTAGCGGCAAACTTTACGCCTTCGGACCGGAGATTACCTTCCGGGCGCAGGCGCAGGGCACGTTCAAACTGCTGTTTAACCAGTTGTACAACAACGGTACAGTCAGT
>CAXUEB010000003.1:26757-34735 GCA_964249775.1 uncultured Spirosoma sp. | reverse complement strand
ACGCAACGCGCGTTTGAGCTAATAATTTAAACAAGCTTAAGGTTACGCGGCCCCCCGCTTTAGTTCGGGGCCGCTTCGTTTTGTATTCTTAGTTTTCGCCGTAAGCGATCAGAGTTCAGTTATCATTTCTCCGGTCGGCTTGGTTATCGATACGTCTGATGTCTTTGGCGTCTGTATGGTTAGGTCACCCGAAAGAATCGAACGCAAACTTCACCGCTCGTATTCTTCGGGTCGCTTCATGGCTATGTATACGGAATGCACACCGGGCGTTTGTTGAGCACTAACTTCCCGTAACAGCTTATCGGCCTCGTGCGGCCGGCCGATCTTGATGAGCAGGCGGGCGTGGAGGTTTACATAGCCGGAATTACGGTCATATTCTAACGAGCGGGCCGACCAGGTCAGGGCCTGATTCAAATCATCGGGGTCGGTCGTGTTTTCGAGGTAGTGCCGCACGATGCGGTTTAGTTTAGAGGCTATGTCGTGCGATTCAAATGATGAGTACGCTTGGGCGTATCTTTGATAATCCTGTCTTTGTTCCTCAGTACACAGCCGTTGCCTGCGTTCTTCGTAGCGCTGGTAGGCAATCTTGTCTCTTTCCCGAACGGAATCCATCGACATAGCCATTAACCGCCAAGCCTCTGCTTCGGCGAGCGGACGGTAGTTAGTGAAGTTTCTGGTTTCGGCATAAAACCGCCTGCGATACCCATTGGAAATGGCTTCGGCCTCCCGCGTGGATAGCTTGTCGGCCCGCTCTGCGTACAGAAATAGCGCATTGTCGGCAATGACTTCGCTTAATTGTTGCTCATCTCGACCGGCAACAGCCTGGTGAAAGCGGGTGCGCATGAGCTGACGTACGCATTCGATAATCTTGGTTCGCAACGCTACCGACGGCTTCTCCGATGAATTGTTGAGTTGACGAAGCTTTTGGAGCAAAGCGTTGACTACGTTCTGGTTGTAAGTCGTCAGGTTACCGATGATTAACTGAACTGTTTCATCGGCGGTCCAGTTGATTTCCGGCATCAGCGATAGATAAGTAGCCAAGGCTTCGTTGTTTGGCATACCGACCCGGCCCCGTTCCTGGAGGTAAGTGGCCAAAAACGCCGGATCGCGTTGGCCCGCAACATAGTCTTGTTCCAGTATTGACAGCCGGTTCGGTTCGTGAGTGGCCTTAAGGGCATTGTCTGCTTCGGCGAGCAATCCCCGAAGCGTTTCGTAAGCGGAAGGCCGGTGCAGCAGGCTACCATCCCCCAAAACAAAGAGCGAAGCCGGAACGGAATAAGCGTGGATTCGGTAGCGTTTCGCTATTGCCAAACCTTCACCTGCCTGGTCATCGACCCAGTAATTGATGAAGTGGGCGTTAAATGTCCTCGCCAGTGCAGGGTTTAAAACAGCTTCCCGAGCGATCTGTTCGCGCGGACCAAAGCCAAGTTTGTAGAAGTCGACGAACACGGGTTTGTTCTGGCGTTTGGCCTCGGCCAGAACGTCCGACCACGAGCCGGTGAAATACCGGATGCCCGGCAACGGACCATTCCTGTATTGAGGACCGGCCAAGCGCGGAACTAACCAGTGAAGAAACGCTTTCATGCATTATAACGGGTTGAGGAAGATTAGAAATCGAACGCTCACGAAAGGTAGCAAATCCGCTAAAACTATCAACGTAGTTGTAGTATAAAGCTCTGAACTTATCCCTTCTTTGGCTTGTCTTTTTAGTATATGGCAAGTAAGAAAAATTCATCGAACTCAGATGAGACGAAGGAAGAAGTAAGCTGGCGCGAGCGGTTCGCGGCCCTCGGTAATTTGCCCGCGTTTTTTCGGCTGGTGTGGGAGGTTTCGCCGGGGTTGTTCCTCGGCAACGCGGCCCTACGGTTAATCCGGGCGGCAATTCCGGCCGCGACGTTATACGTTGGTAAGTTACTGATTGATGAGGTTGTTCGCCTGTCGCAAACCGACGGCCCGGACGATCTATCGCATTTGTGGACGCTGGTTGCCATCGAGTTCGGGCTGGCAATTGGGTCAACGGCGCTCGCTCGGGCCGTGTCGCTCATGGACGGGCTGCTGGGTGATTTATTCGCCAATCGCACGTCGGTCCGGTTGATGGAACACGCAGCTAGGCTCGATTTTGAGCAATTTGAGGACGGCCAGTTCTACGACAAGCTCGAACGCGCCCGTCGCCAAACGACCGGCCGGACGGTGCTTTTGTCGGGCGTGTTCGGGCAGGTGCAGGAGCTGATTTCGGTCGGCTTTCTGACGGCAGGCTTGGCGGTCTATAACCCTTGGCTGATCCTCCTGATTTTGGTGGCCGTGACGCCCTCGTTCATCGGCGACAACTATTTTAACCAGCGCAGCTACTCGCTGTCCCGCTCGTGGACACCCGAACGGCGCGAACTGGATTATTTACGTTACGTGGGCGCGAGCGACGAAACAGCCAAGGAAGTCAAGATTTTTGGTTTATCGGGCTTCCTTATCGACCGCTTTCGGGGCCTGTCGATGGAGTACTTTCGCAAGAACCGCGATCTGGCCATCAGCCGGGCGGGTTGGGGCGTTGTCTTGACGGCCCTCGGTACGGCGGGCTATTACGGCGCTTACGTCTGGATCGTGATGCGGGCCGTCAACGGAGAGATTTCGCTCGGTGACCTGACGTTCCTGGCGGGGTCGTTTCGGCAGGTGCGTGGTTCGCTGGAAGGCATCCTACTCCAGTTCAGCAGCCTGACGCAGGAAGCAATCTATTTGCAGGACCTGTTCGATTATTTCGCCATCAAGCCGCTTATTCATTCGCCCCGCACCTCGCGGCCGTTCCCGAACCCGGTCCGGGAAGGCTTCGTGTTTGAGAACGTCGGTTTCAAGTACACCAACTCCGAGCGCTGGGCCTTGCGGAATCTGAGCTTTACGTTGCAGGCGGGTGAGAAACTGGCGCTCGTTGGCGAGAACGGCGCGGGCAAAACCACGCTCGTCAAACTGCTGGCCCGGCTTTACGACCCCGCCGAAGGCCGCATCCTGCTCGACGGCCATGACCTGCGCGAGTACGACCTGGGGGATGTTCGCCGGAACATTGGCGTAATTTTTCAGGATTATACCCGTTTCAAGATGTCAGCGGGCATCAACATCGCCGGCGGCGACGTGGACGAGCGGACGAATCAGCCGCGCATCGAAGCCTCAGCCGAGCGGAGTCTGGCTAATACGGTCATCGCGAAGTTGGCGGGCGGCTACGATCAGCAACTCGGCCGCTCGTTCAACAAAGGCGTCGAACTGTCGGGCGGAGAATGGCAGAAGGTCGCGTTGGGCCGGGCGTACATGCGCGACGCTCAACTCGTCATCCTCGACGAACCCACGGCCGCCTTAGACGCCCGCGCCGAATACGAAGTGTTTCAGCGGTTCATCAAACTCACCGAAGGTAAGTCATCGGTCATTATTTCGCACCGGTTCAGCACCGTCCGCATGGCCGACCGGATTCTGGTTTTGGAAAACGGCACGCTGCTCGAAATCGGCAGTCACTACGAACTGTTAGAGCAAGACGGTCGCTACGCCGAACTATTCGGCTTGCAGGCGCGGGGGTACCAATAAGCAATCAGGTAGAATACCGTTTACAATGCCGTAGTTCTCCCGTTGCGGAGCGGGGTAGGCATAGTCGAAATTTGGGCAAGTAAACCCTTAACCACGTTTCTGCTATGGCAAGCCCCCTCTATCCCGGCCGCATCGTTAAATCAGGCGACCCAGACCCCGTTGTCGTTCGGTCGGTTCAGCAGCGCCTGAACGTACTGCGTTGCGGCTTTACCGACAAAAATGGCGTTTATACACCGATTGGTGAGACCGGCCACTTCAGTATTCAGACGATGCGGGCGGTTAAGCTGTTTCAAAGCCGCTCGACGGACAGCCGGGATGTGCCCCTGCGCGTGGACGGTCAGATCGGACCCATGACCTGGGCGGCCCTGTTCGGCGTTGACGTTGCGGTAGCCAACCAGGCCGCTTCGGTGCTGGTACAGGCTGCGCTCAACGTAGCGGGTACGCAGGTGGGTGTTCACGAACAGCCGGCCCTGACCAACAGTGGACCGCAGGTTAATCAGTACCTCAAAAGCGTTGGGTTGGGGCCGGGCTTCAACTGGTGCGCGGCTTTTCTGTACTGGTGCTTCAACGAAGCCGCCAAGACCCAGGGAGCGGCTAATCCGCTGATCCGAACCGCCGGATGCCTCGATCATTGGCACAAGGCGGGTCAGCGGGGTATTGCGCGCATCAAAGCAAAAGACGCGCAAAACCAGCCAACGCTGGTGCAACCCGGCCAGATTTTCATTATTAGCATCGGTAACGGTATGGGGCACACCGGTCTGATAACGGCCGTGCGGGATGGCCTTGTGGATACAATCGAGGGGAACACGAACACCAACGGTAGTCGTAACGGCATCGGAGTATTCCGGCGGCAGCGCAGCCTGTTTAACATTAATACGGGTTTTGTGGATTACGCCTGACGTTGAGTTTGGGTAGTATTGTGGTTAATTGGCCTTACTCCCTTAAACGCACGCAAGCCGACTCATGAAACCACTCTACCTGCTTATGACGCTGCACGGGCTACTAACGACGGCACTGGCCCAAACGCCTACCGTGCCGTCGCCCGAGGTGCAGATCAAAACCGCCGTGCTGGCGGCTCCGGCCGACAAACGCGCGGGCGCTGCGGTCTACGGTTACGACGCTCAGCAGCAGTTTACCTTGTTACGAAACGGCACGAACGAGTTTATTTGCTTAGCCGACGACCCGGCGCAGAAGGGTTTGAACGTGTCGTGCTACCACCGCGATCTGGAGCCGTTCATGAAGCGCGGCCGGGAGTTAAAACAGGCCGGTAAGAAGCCCGACGAAATCCTGAAGATTCGGGAAGAGGAAGTCAAAGCCAAAAAGTTTCAGATGCCCAGTCAGCCGTCGACCTTGTTTTCGTATACGGCCAAAGCTGAAAACTTCGACGCGGCCACCGGCGACGTAAAAGACGGTTACCTACGCTACGTCGTTTACATTGCTTACGCCACGGCCGAAAGCACCGGCCTGCCGCTTAAACCCGAAGCGCCCGGTATGCCTTGGATCATGGACCCCGGCACCCACCGGGCGCACATCATGATTAATCCACCGGTTTCAACGACGGCGAGCCGGTAACGTTGTCATTAGTTTTGAGCAGATTATTGTATCGGCGAGTAATCGGTTGGCTTCATGTACACCGACTCCACTTTCGTGGTGATGGGGCCGTTTGCTTCGGAGGCTGTTTTGGCTTTCACCCAATCCGGGTCTTTACGGAACTCGTCAAAGTGCTGTTTGCCTTCGGCTTCGCTCGGATGCGCTAAGATGTACACTAATTTCGGCTGCACCGATGGGTCCTTCTCTTCCGTAACCCAGTAGCCGATGTGCTCCATGCCGTGCTTGCTGAACAGCTTTATCGTGTGATCGCGGAAGCGGGTCAAAAGGTTTTCGAGCTTGCCGGGCGGTGACGTGTACGTCCGTAGCTCAAACGTCCGGTTGGGCGATTTCGCGCGGGTCTTGATGTCGGGCGAGAGGTCCGACGCGGTCATGAAAATCTGATCGACTTTGGCCACCAGCTTACCGTTCGCTTCCGTTTTGGCAACGACGGCCTTCCAGTCGGGGTCGCTACCGAACGCCTTCCACGACGCGTCGCGGGCTTCGCGGTTCGGGTACGCCAAGATGTAGACTAACTCCTTGCGGGCGGTGTCGGTCGGTGTCCAGTAGCCGATGTTTTCCATACCGTGCTTCTCGAACAGCTTGGTGGTGTACTGCCGGAAGCGGTCGACAATCTCGGCGTACTTGCCCGGCGTCGGGTAGTAAATCCTGACTTCGTACAAGCGCGAGTCGGGCTTGGGTTTGGCAAACGTGACGGCCGTCAGCGACAGGCCGAGCAACAGAAGTAAAGGTCGTTTAGACATACAGATTTTTGTTAAATCGGAACGGCCGGTACGCCGGAGCGGGACCGTGCAGAGTCAGCGGAGATTTACGCAGAGACCGCCGTTGCGGTTTAAAAAGCCTAAATCAACGGTGCGCTACTTGTAAAACAGCCGCTAAACTTTATTTTTGTCGATAACCCACTGCGTTTGTCTGATTATGCTGAGCCGCGTTGCCAATTCGGTTTACTGGATGCACCGTTACATCGAACGGGCCGAAAATTACGCCCGGTTTATGAGCGTTAACTTCAACCTGGCCCTCGATCTGCCCCCGACCGTGCATCAGCAGTGGGAGCCGCTGCTGATTGCCACCGCCGATAACGATCTGTTCCGTAAATACTACCAGCAGCCGACGCGCGAGAACGTCATTCAATTCATGACCTTCGACAAGCGCAATCCCAATTCAATCGTATCCTGCCTGAACTACGCCCGTGAAAACGCCCGCACCATCCGCGAAGCCATCTCGAAGGAGATGTGGGAGCACCTCAACCAATTTTACCTGATGGTGCGCGACACGGCTCCGCAGCAGACACTCGGTCAACATCAGACGCAGCATTTTTTTACGGACGTGCGTAACAGCGTTCAGCTTTTCTACGGCATCATCGACGCCACCATTACCCGCAACGAAGCCTGGCATTTCGGGCGGCTGGGGCGGTTTTTGGAGCGGGCCGACAAAACGTCGCGCTTCTTGGACGTAAAATATTTTACGCTCCTGCCCGAAGTCGGCTCCGTCGGCACGACGATTGACCTAATGATCTGGTCGGCGGTGCTGAAATCAGTCAGCGCCTACAACATGCACCGCCAGCAGTACCGCGCCCTGACGCCGTCGAGCATTGTGGAGTTTCTGATTCTGGACCGCCAGTTTCCCCGCGCCGTGGCCCATTCCATCCGTCAGGCCGAACTGTCGCTCTACGAGATTTCGGGCAACAACATCACCCACGGCTTCGGCAACACCGCCGAACGGACGCTGTCCAAGCTCCGCGCCGAGATTGAATTCACCGAGGTGGCCGACATCTTCAAAGCGGGCCTGCACCAGTACTTAGACAACTTCCAGACGCGCAATAACGACGTTGGCACCGCTATTTACGAGACGTATTTTGATTTGAAGCCGGTGGAGGCTTAGGAACAAAAGGCGAGGTTGCCCGTCTGGGTAAGACGGTTCACGGGCATTCCGACCCGCGCCCGCACCTGGTTGACGGCGGTATACGGGCATTCCGACCCGCGCCCGCACCTGGTTGACGGCGGTATACGCGTCGGCCACGGGACCTTGGGCCTTGTTGAGGGCTTCGGCATAGTTTAGCAGCACTTCAGCGTACCGGAAAATGACCCACGGCCGACGCACGTTAGTGCCCGTGCGGACGCCCCAGAAGGCACTTTCGCTCATAAACTTGCGCATGTAGTAGACCGTCTTGGTATTGTTTACGTTGGTCGGCACGTTGTCGCGACCGCCCTCGAAGGTTTTCACCGCCCGCCCCTTGCTAAGGAATATTGACAAAAACGTAGTGGGTAGGCTCATCTTACTGGCTTTGCCGGTATGTACCGCTGCCGGTTGGCGACTAATTTTAACATGGCTTTTTAGAAAAATGGGTTCCCCGAATGGTTAATTCCTCTATAAGCGGTCCGGCTCGTAGGCTTACTATTCTCGACTAATCCAGCAGCGTATTATCTCAATTGATTGGAGGTAGTAACGTCTATCGAGCCGGCATCTTACCCAAGCGGACCACACGTCCCATTGTAGTTCGGCCAACCAGCACTCCGCAACGGGTTTACAAGAAGGTGAATCGGGGGAACAGTATAAAGACAAGCGGAATCTTCTTCTACAAGTCTAAACAACGGCGAAGTCGTATACCGAACGAACCGGTTGGCTGATAATCCGGGCATTGAGCTTATAAAACTACTTGTTTAGTGCCGTTTACGCCATTCCGCCGAAACGCATGAACCGATCTAATTTTCTGCGCGCCCTCAGCGGCACGGCGGCTTTCGCCCTGACCGGCTGGCCAACCGTCAGCGGCCGGCCGGTTCCAACCCCCGCGGACGCCCTGCCCACCGGG
>CAXUEB010000003.1:24644-26747 GCA_964249775.1 uncultured Spirosoma sp. | reverse complement strand
TTGAACTGCTCCGAACGCAGGATCGTGGTTCGGCATCCCGACTGCTGCTGGTTGTCACGGCCGGAAACGGCACCAAGGGCGTGACGCAGTGCAACGACCGGATGCCGAACCTGACCTCGCTGCTGAAGGGGCTGATCTTGCCCCATTTTGTCGGTAAGGACGCTCGCGACCTGCCGCAGTTGGTCGACAACGCCTACCGGCTCAACAGCAACTACAAATACGCCGGGATGCCCCTCTGGAATTGCATCGGCTCAGTCGAAATTGCCCTCTGGGATTTGCTGGGGCAACTGACCCGCAAACCCGTTTATGCCTTACTGGGCAAACCCGTTCGGCGGCAATACGAGGTTTACATCTCCGATTTTTACCGCGGGGGCGAACCGGCCGAAGGCGTTGTGGACCGGCTCGCCGAAAAGCTGGCCGCAACGGGGGCGAAGGGCGTAAAAATTAAGCTCGGTGGCCGAATGGTTAACACGCCCGACGACGACAAACGGACCCGGCGGTACGTGCCGTTGGTGCGCAAAAAATTAGGCGACGCGGCCAGTATCTACGCCGACGGCAACGGCTCGTTTACGCCCCAAGAAGGCATTGAAACTGGTAAGTTTCTGGAAGACTACGGCGTGACTATCTTTGAGGAACCCTGCAACTTCGAGGACGAAGAAGGAATGCGCCGGGTTAATCAGGCGCTAACGAAGATTAAACTGGCGGGGGGCGAGCAGGACAGCAGCCTGTACCGGTTCGAGCGACTGGCCCGCACGGGTGTGTATGACCTTTACCAACCAGACCTCTACTACAACGGGGGCATTCTACGAACCTTGCAGGTAGCCGAAATTGTCAGCCAGCACGGTAAGCACATCGCTCCGCATTCGCCCAAAGCTGATCCGCTGATTGGGCCGTTCTGGCAGGTAGCGGCCCTGGTCCCAAATCTGTACGGTTTGCAGGAATTCGTCTACAACCCCGCCGAAAAACCGGCCTCGTGGTACGTGCCCAACATCCGGGTGCAGAACGGCATTATGCAAATTTCCGACGCGCCGGGGCTGGGTATCCAATACGACGACGGCATTTGGAAAGGGGCCGAACGTATCGTGTAACGCCAACCGAACAAGGAGCTACGAACCGCTGGCGATTCGTCCGGCCGGACAAATAACAACCCAGAGGGGCCACCCTTCAGCTTAGTTGATGGAGACTGATTGTCTGCTTGAAATCGTTAACTCGACTGGCGTACGACTAACTGCGTGGTTAGTAAACGTGTTCAGGGGCAACCGTTTCGGCTAAAGCGGCCAATGCCGGCTGAGCGACCGTTGTCAGTGCGGGTTCGACGGAGCCAGTTCTGGGTTACTAAAGAACCGGAAACGTCAGCGCGACGTAGCCCAGCCCGGCCCGGTGGCGAAAGCGGTTGTTGTTATCTTGGGTGTTGCGGTTTTGAAGCGTGGCTTCGGAGGTAAGCCACTGGTAGCCCGCTTTGAGAGCAATGCGCTTACTGATGTACAGCCGGGCATACACTTCGGTCGAAAGCGAACCGCGGTCGTTGTCGCCCAGCAGCCGGGCGTTGAAGCGGGTAGGGTAAGCCCGCTGCTCGACGTTCCGGGCGAACGTCAGCGTTGTGTCCCCACCCGACGCGCCCGTCACGGTGTATTCGCCCGTTGAAGAGCGGTAACGGCCGGTGCGCCACCGCCCGAACGTCAGGCCAATCAGGTCAGCACTGCCCCCAACTTCCACCGGCCCCAGATTGATTTGCGCCCGGACGCCCAGGTTGAGCGATGCGGCCGTGATATAATCGAACCGAACGGTATCGAGATTATCCACAACCAGCGGAGCGCCGAGGGCTGCGAAGCCCGTTTTGCCGCGCGTCAGGCGGGCCGGGGCAGTGTAGTAATCAAGGTTGTCGCCGTAAAAAGCACCCAGCCGGGCCGTCCAGCCGACAGAAAGTAGTTTGCTTGCGGTAACGTTGATGAGTTGGAAGTAAGCAATCGACGGATTGTAGTGGTCTTTGGTGTAAGCCATTCCCAAATCAACACCGCTACGCAGCCGGGCCGATACGGGCGATTGAGCAACGCTGCCGACGGAAAATAACGACATCATCAAAAAGAAAAGCTTTTTAATTAA
>CAXUEB010000003.1:23107-24634 GCA_964249775.1 uncultured Spirosoma sp. | reverse complement strand
AGATAGGAGAAAAAGGAGCAAGCAACGGGTGACCGTTTGGGCCGGCTTGGCAACTCGGCTTGCCTTTCTCCGCATCTCCCGTCCTCTTTCCACGGCCGGAACGGGCAGTAATCCCAGACGCTCAGTAGCCCCACTTCCGACTCGGAAGTGGGGCTACTGAGCGGGTTAATCCTGTGCTTTCAGAACAACCGCTCCCAAGGGCGGAATCTTGATTCGCAACGAGTTAACTCGCCCGTGCCACGTTTCGGCCTCGGATTCAATCGGTTCGGCGTTGACGACCCCACTGCCGTAGAACTCGGTCGCGTCGGAATTAAAAATCTCTACGTACGTGCCAGCCGTTGGCAAGCCGATGCGGTAATCTTGGCGCGGAATGGGCGTCATGTTCAAGACAATAACCACCGCTACGTCGGGATGATGACCCCGTCGGGCGTAGGTAATGATGCTATTCTCGCGGTCGGTCGTGTCGATCCATTCGAAGCCGTCTTCGGTAAACGATTTGTCGTACAAGGCCGGTTCGGAGCGGTACAGTTTGTTGAGCGCCTTGACGCATTCGGCCATGCCCCGGTGCGGTGGAAGGTCGAGCAGGTGCCAGTCAAGGCTGGCATCGAATTTCCACTCCGCCGTTTGGCCAAATTCACCGCCCATGAACAGCAATTTGGTGCCAGAGTGCGTAAACATATACGAGAACAACAGCCTAAGGTTAGCGAACCGCTGCCACTCGTCGCCGGGCATTTTGCCCACTAATGAATGCTTGCCGTAAACGACCTCATCGTGCGAAAGGGGCAGCATGAAGTTTTCCGTAAAGGCGTAGACCGTGCTGAACGTCAACTCGTCCTGGTGGAATTTGCGAAAGGCCGGGTCGCGCTCGAAGTAGCGCAGCGAATCGTTCATCCAGCCCATCATCCACTTCATACCGAAGCCCAGCCCGCCCGTAAACACCGGCCGCGACACGCCCGGAAACGCCGTTGATTCTTCGGCGATGGTCTGCACGTCGGGAAAATCGCCGTACACGGCTTCGTTCAACTCTTTGAAAAACGAAATAGCGTCTAAGTTCTCACGCCCGCCAAAGAGGTTGGGTTCCCACTCGCCGGCATTGCGCGAGTAATCTAAGTACAGCATCGACGCGACGGCGTCGACCCGCAAACCGTCGGCGTGGCAGCGGTCGAGCCAGAACAGGGCGTTCGAGAGCAGAAACGAACGGACTTCCGGCCGGCCGTAGTTGAAAATATAGCTTTTCCAGTCGGGGTGGTAGCCTTTGCGCGGGTCGGGGTGTTCGTAGAGGTGCGAGCCGTCGAACTCGTACAGCCCGTGGGCGTCGCCGGGGAAGTGGCTCGGCACCCAATCCAGCAGGACGCCGATGCCCGCGTGGTGGAGCCGTTCGACTAAGCGCATAAAATCTTGTGGCGTGCCGAAGCGGCTGCTCGGCGCGTAGTAGCCCGTAATTTGGTAACCCCACGACGGCGCGTAAGGGTACTGCATGACGGGCATAAACTCGACGTGCGTAAAGCCCATTTCCTGCACGTAAGG
>CAXUEB010000003.1:18467-23097 GCA_964249775.1 uncultured Spirosoma sp. | reverse complement strand
GGCACGAGCGCGTCGGCAATTTCGCCGTAGCTCAGTTCACGTTCGGGGTCCGAAGGGTCGCGCTTCCACGATGCCAAGTGCACTTCGTAGACCGAGAAAGGCGCGTTCAAGGCGTTTTTTGCTTTCCGTTCGGCCATCCACTCCTGATCCGTCCATTCGTAGTACGTATCGCGGACGATGGACGCCGTCCGGGGCGGCACTTCCCAGAAATGGGCGTACGGGTCCCCTTTTTCGAGTTCGCGCCCGCTCTGGTGCACGATGAAATACTTGTAGGTTTCGCCACTGCCAACGTGGGGCACGAACGCTTCCCAAATGCCCGACGAATCCCAGCGGACGTTGAGCGGGTGACTGCCTTTATCCCAGCCGTTGAAATTACCGAAGACGGCCACGTAGCGGGCCGAGGGTGCCCAGACGGCGAAGTACGTGCCCGTTACGCCATTGTGCTCGACGACGTGCGAACCGAATTTTTCGTACAGCTTCCGGTGCTTGCCGCTGCGGAACAGATGAATGTCGAAGTCCGTAAACCGCGAATACGGTCCGGCGTCGCTCCCGGCCGTGTCGTTCCGGCCGGTGTCATGGGGGTCGGTGTCGGGCGCTGGTGAAATGGTTTCGATGACGCCGGGGTCAGCTTCCGAAACCGGAGCGGTCAGCACCGGCGAATCGGTTTCGGCCGCGGGCGCAGCTACCGGGTCGGTCGTTTTACGTTTTGCCATTGGTTGGTTATCTGCTTACGCTATTGAACGTAAACCGTATCGGAAAGTTAGAAAAAAGCTTGGGGCAATCGACGTTCATCGCGCCGGAACCGCTTCTGGGCAACCATTCAGTTGGGTCGAACCCAACGAATCCTTTAGCGGACTTACGTCGACAACGGAGCCGTTCACTCTGTTTTGCGGGGCTACCGGGTTCTTTTTAGTATGTTTGAGCACCATCTCATTCACGCACTATGTTTTCTTCTCAACTACGCTCGTTGGCAGCGGCTCTGTGCCTGTTTGCCTGTATTGCTTGTTCCCTAACCAACTGCCAGTCGAAAGGATCGGACACGGCCACAACCGCAGCCTCGTCGGGCAAGCCCGTTGCGGCTACCCCCAACGCCACGGCCGGCCCTTTGCCTGTTTCGGCCGCCAAGCGCGCCGATGCCGCCACTATCTTAGCTCGGCCGCAAGTACCGGTGCTGTGTTATCACCAGATTCGCGAATGGCGTGCCCGCGACTCGAAGGATTACATCATGCCACCGGCCATTTTCCGCCAACAAATGCAGATGCTGGCCGACAGCGGTTACCACGCCATCCTGCCCGACCAACTTTATGCGTACCTTACCACGGGCGCGCCCTTGCCGACCAAGCCCGTGCTGCTAACGTTCGACGACGGCGACCTGACGCACTATACCCAGGCCCTGCCCGTGCTGGACAAATACGGCTTCAAGGCTACGTTCTTTATCATGACCGCGGCCATTGGTCGGCGCGGTAAGCAGCATTACATGGACAAAGCGCAGTTAAAGGACCTCGCCGATCGGGGCCACGAGATCGGCGCGCACACCTGGGACCACCAGAACGTCAAGAAATTTGGGGCCGCCGACTGGCCAACGCAGATTGACGAACCGAACGCCAAATTGGAAAGCATTACCGGCCGTCCCGTGCGCTACTTCGCCTACCCGTTCGGTTTATGGAACGAGCCGGCCTTGCCCGAATTAGAAAAACGAGGCTACCGGGCGGCTTTCGCGCTCGCCGACGGACGCGATAAGCAGATGCCGCTTTACACTATTCCGCGCATGATCGTCGGCGGACCGTGGACCGCCAAGCTGGTACACCGAATGATGGTGGAGCGGTTTCGGTAAGCACGTCTCCGAAACCTTGTCGGAGACAGTTGGTTAACGGTAGGTTAATAAACCCGTTTCTTCCATGACAATTCGCTTAGCCCTTGACTGGACGCCCAACACCAACCACACTGGATTTTACATTGCCTTAGCTAAAGGATATTACCAACGGGCCGGTTTAGACGTGCAGATTAGTCTTCCCGACGCCGATGATTACCAAACCACGCCCGCCAAACAAGTCGCGCAGGGCGAAGCTGACCTGGCCATCGCGCCCTCCGAAAGTATCATCAGTTACCAGCTAAATAAGACGCCGTTGGTCGCCGTGGCGGCCGTGCTGGCCCGCGACGCCAGTGCCATCGTTACCCTCAAACAAAGCGGCATCGACCGCCCGCAGAAGTTAGACGGTAAAGTCTACGCGTCGTACAGCGCGCGCTACGAAGACGATATTGTCCGGCAGATGATTCAGAACGACGGCGGGCGCGGGCAGTTCGTTTCCCACAAACCGGCGCGGCTGGGCATTTGGAACGCCCTGCTAACTAACGAAGCCGACGCAACTTGGGTGTTTTTGCCGTGGGAAGGCGTCGAAGCCGACATGCGGGGCGTGGAGTTGAACCAGTTTCTGTTGGATGAATACGAAATCCCGTACGGCTACAGCCCGGTGCTGGCCGCCAACCGCGATTGGGCCGACGCGCACGCCGATGACCTCCGCCGGTTCTTAGACGCCACGGCCGCCGGTTTCCGCTTCGCCGTCGATGATCCCGACGAAGCCGCCCGGCTGCTTCAGAAAACCGCTAAGCACCCCACGCTGACCGACCTGAGTTTTGTGGAACAAAGCCAGCAGATGGTATCCGGCTATTACCTCAACGGCGACGGCGAATGGGGTCGGATGCACCGCAACGTTTGGCTCCAGTTTGTGAACTGGCTGATTCGTAATCATCTGCTCACCGATGCCGACGGTGACCCGGTTCAACAGGTAGACGTTGATTCACTGTTCACGAATCAATTCCTGGAAGAAGTACCAACGCCGGCCGAACGGGGCTGATGCCGGTAGGCAAATAACTCAAGCGGCCACGGAAACTGATCTAAGTGTGCTTGTTAAGTCGCATTGCTCCGACGAACGCAACGGCAGACCGTAAGACCCTTGACTTGTCTCAGTGCGTACAATACGTACAGTGTCCTAAAAAAAGAGAGTTTCGTGCGATTGCGTGTATTGAAGTTATAAAGTAAGAAAAACGTAGCTTGTCATCGTAGATCCGTCATTCAATAACAGCCCTTGTTAATCCGACGAGGTGTCTAAGATGACGGATACTACTTGTAAGCTACCCAACCCCGGAAGCAGAAGCCTGCGTAGAATAAGTTGACCGCTGAAAAGCCCGCATCGTAAAGCATGGCTGCATCCTCTTCGGGAGACAAAAGAGGGAGCCGCTCACTAATTGCAGCACTGGCTTTGCGAGCCTTCTCCGGGTCAATACCACTGGTGATGGCAAAGTCAACGTAACGCGACAACCAAAGCGACCGCTCTGGCTCGTTTTGCGGAAAGCTAAGATGGGCCACAACAAAGGGAGCGCCTGGCTTTAACCGGCGACGCACTTCGATCAAGGTACGACGGCGTTCTTCGGGGAGGAGAAAGTGCAACGTCAGTAGACAGCTTGCAGCATCAAAAGGTCCTTCGGGAGCAGTCTCAATGTAGCCTTGATAAAGTTGAACCTGTCGGGTAAGTGGCCCCAGCGTAGCTCTGGCCAACTCCAGCATTTCCGCAGCCGGATCAACGCCATCGAGTTGCCAGCCAGGGTTTGCTTCCGCAAACACTTTTAGTTCCAATCCGCCACCCGCTCCCAAAACAAGCACACGAGCATTATCGGGAACTCGTTCGGCTAACAGGATCGTAGTCATGCGTTGCAGGTCCGCAAATCCAGGTACTACCCGTGGTGGATTTTGGGCATAGCTGGCTACCGCTGCCGGATCAGTAAAGGGATTAGCAGGCTTAGAGACCCCGATCTGATTATTTTGGTCGTCTTTCATAAGGATTCTTGGCTGGCCAAAATTCACAGTTCTACGCAGCGTAATTAGCTCAAGCTAATCGTCAATCGTGTAGATTTAAACAAGAACGAAAAGATCTATGTCCTTCTCAATAGTTGTCCTTACAACCCGATGCGTTCGTAAGCTAAGTGACGATTGTTCAAAAAAATGTTCCTTTCTGAAAAGGATGATGTGCTTTTAAACCTCTCTCAGTCGGCTTCGTGAATTAGCAAAAAATTACGCAGCAGCATAAACAGGATCATCTCGACCACGAACAAACCAAACAACGCCGTACCAAAGCCGCTGAACGGCAGCAGAACGGTCGAAACCCCAACCGTACCGGCCATAACGCTGAAAATCAACCGCATTCGTTGGCGATTTTTGGGCTGGTCAACTTCAATCCAGGCGCTCAGCGGCAAGGCTAAGCCCAACAGCATCAACCCGACCAGGAAGAAGGCGGTCAATAGCGTCGAAAAATTTAGCGGACCGGCGAAATAGCCGATTAGCGCCAGTACTAACCCCAGACCGAGCAGCCCGGCCACGTAAGGATAGCGTTCGCGCTGCCGGTCAGTAAGCAGGTAGCGACCGTCGCGGTCGAACAGCATCGCGACGTTGAAGATGGGATCAATGAACCAGGTCAGCCATACGAACAGAATTAGCCCCACCCGCAGCACGGGTACGATACCCGTCGGATCATTCACTGTCCGCATTGCCCGCAAGACAAACCCGACGCCAATAATAAACAGCCATTGATTCTGGCTTTTCTGCTGGCTAATCCAGAACGTGTAGCGGAGAAAC
>CAXUEB010000003.1:16720-18457 GCA_964249775.1 uncultured Spirosoma sp. | reverse complement strand
TCCCTCCGCCGAAGGGACGCGGAGCCGAACGCGGAACCGGAGGCTCGACGCGACCTCGCCCGACCGGCCGAGCTTGTTGAGGCTCAGCATTCGGATGTTGCGGCAAATCAGGTTGTCGGGTTCCAGCCGCAGCCCTACCTCCGTCGCGGCTAAGGCCTTGTCGAAATCTTTCTGCTCGAAGTGAATCGTGCTGGCCGTGGCCCAAAAGTCGGCTTCGGTCGGGTCCTGTTCAATGGCTTCGTTGATGAGCAGTAACGCTTCGTCTAAGCGCTTCAACTGCGTCAATACGCTGGCTTTCAGTTCGAGCGCCACCGGCTCGTCGGGAATCTGCCCAAGGATTTGGTCGGCAATGGTCAGGGCTTCCTGCGGGCGGTCGAGGTGCAGCAGCGTGTGCGCCTGGTAATACAGCGCTTGTGTATCGTCGGGGTCCTGCGCCAAAACTTGTTGAAACTCGCGCAGGGCCTGTTCGTAGCGCGATTGTTCGTAGAGCAGTTTGCCGCGTTCGAGGGTTTGGGATTGCATGGCGTTAGTGGAATAAAAGTCAATTACAACCACTTCTGGGCTTTCATGTACGTCAGCACCGGCTCGTACTGCCCGGCTTCGTTGGCGTAAAGGGCGTAGTTTTTGGCCGACGCGAACCACTCGCGCACGGTTGGGTGGTGGGCTTTAACGGCGTCCTGCAAATCGCCCGTGCGGAGGGGCACCGGCCGGCCTGTTTTCAGGGCTTCTAAAAGTTTGCGCTCCACGGCCCGGTCCACGACGGCCTGCAAGTCGGCCCCCGAAAAGCCGTCGGTGCGTTTGGCCAGCGCGGGCAGGTCAACGCCTTCGGTAGGCGTGTGGCGCAGGTGCAGCCGGAAAATCTCTTCGCGGGCCGTCGCGTCGGGGGGCGTCACGAAAATAAGTCGGTCGAAGCGGCCCGGCCGCCGAAAGGCGCTGTCCAAATACCAGGGTGAGTTGGTTGCGGCCAGCACCAGCACGCCTTCGTTGGAATAGCGAACACCGTCCAACTCGTCCAAGAATTGGTTGATAACCGTGCGAGCCGCGCTCCGGCGCATGTCGTTGCGGCTGGCCGCGAGGGCGTCAACTTCGTCAAAGAACAGGACGCAGGGGGCTGTCCGGCGCGCCTGCTGAAACAAATCGTGCAGGTTGCGTTCGCTGTTGCCCATCCACATGTCTAAGATGTCGTTCAGACCCACCGACAGGAACGAAGCCCTGATTTCGCCCGCCGTCGCGCGGGCTAAGTACGTTTTGCCGCAGCCCGGCGGGCCGTAGAGCAAAATACCCCCGCCGGTCTTTTTGCCGTAGGCTTTGTAGAGTTCAGGCCGGGTGAGGGGAAAGATAATTTTGAGGGCGATTTCTTCTTTCACGCCGTCCATCCCACCCACGTCGGCAAAGTTGATGGCGGGCCGCTCCGCTTCCAGTTCAAACGTACCCGTTTCCTCGTCCGACCGCAGCGCGACGGGGCCGCTGGTAGTGTCGAGCGGCTGCCCAGCCTGGGCGGCCTGCTGGGCCAACCCCATCTCGAACGACCGGTTTTCGAGTGCTTTGTCCAAGGCAACGGCTTGGCGGTAGTGCGTCAGCGCGTCGGCGTATTGGTGCTGATCGGCCAGCAGTTCGGCCAGTGCAAAGTGGGCTTCGGCGTTCTGAAGTTGGGTCAGTTCTTCCAGGACAATCAGAGCCGCTGAATTTTTCTGATTTTGCCGGAAGGCTTTGGCTAAGCCGAGTTTGAGTTGAGCG
>CAXUEB010000003.1:13611-16710 GCA_964249775.1 uncultured Spirosoma sp. | reverse complement strand
GAATACATAGACACCGGTTCGGTTGGTGGGGCAAGATAACCAAGAAACCAAACCGGCGCAACGCGTTACCAACCGGCTACCCGCCAATCGTCGCCATCGACTCCGCAACCGGAGCGCCGGACCGAACCGACCGCTGGCGCTCGGCTTCAAAGCCGTTGGCCGGGCGGTGGGCAAACGCCCTCAAAAAAGCCGCCGTCAGTTCGGCGTCGGTTGCGCCGGACCTCAGCAGGGCGCGAACGTCCAAAACGCCGTCGTCGTAGAGGCATGTTTTAAGCGTACCCTGGGCCGTCAGGCGGACGCGGTTGCAGGTGCCGCAGAACGTCCGGCTAAAGGCGGCAATGACGCCAATCGTGCCCAGATGACCCGGAACTTGGTAGTTAGCCGCGGTCGAAAACGGCGGGTCGGGTAGTTTATGCAGGTCAGAAAAGTGCGTTCGTAGCTGATCCACGATGCGCCGGTGCGTCCAATGCAGCACCGGGTAGTGGCTGCCCTCGCCGTTGAACGGCATTTCTTCGATGAAGCGCACGTCCACGGGCAGCGTCCGGCTTAGGTCGGCCAGCGGAATAAGATCCTCAATGTTCTGACCGTCCATCACGACGGCGTTGATTTTGGTTTGGATACCCGCCGACAGCAGGGCGTCGAGGGTTTTTAGGACGGCGGGCAGTTCGTCGCGCCGGGTGATTTGCCGGAACCGCTCTCGGTCGAGCGTGTCTAAGCTCAGATTGACCGACTTGACGCCGAGCGCGGCTAAATCCGCCACGTGCGGGGCCGTCAAGACGCCGTTCGTCGTGATAGACAGGTCGTTCAAACCGTCGATGGCCGATAGTCGGCCAAGAAACGGCATCAGGCCCGCCCGCACGAACGGTTCCCCGCCTGTAATGCGCACCTTTGAAACGCCCAGCCGCGCCAGCACCCGCACCACCCGTTCCATCTCCTCGTAGGTCAGCACCTGCTGTTTGGGCAGGTACTTGATACCTTCCTCGGGCATGCAGTAGAAGCACCGCAGGTTGCAGCGGTCCGTGACGGCCAGCCGGAGATAGGTGATGGGGCGGTTGTGATTGTCGTAGATCATGCGCTATGGCCGTAACACAAAACTACGTGATTTGATTGCACCGGCAGCCGGTTCGTAGGGGCGCTGGGTATCGAAAAAATAACCACAAACGGCCCGATGCGTAGCTTGTTTGAAAATTAGTATTATTTTTGGGATAGTTTTACCAATTCTTGTGAAGAAAGCTGTCTCGATCGGTCTGTTTACGTTGCTGCTGTACCACACGCTGGCCCATGTGCTGGTGTGCGTGGGCGCGTGGTGGCAGGCCGAACATGATTTATCGGAGCGGCTACTGGTATACCGGTCGGTGGATAGCTTGGTGGAGTTTCAGATTCCACTCAACGGCAGCGACGACAACGCCTTAACCAACACCACCAACGAGGGTTTTGGTTACCGCGGTCACTACTACGACGTGGTGAGCATGGAAGTCCGGGGCGATACGCTGCACATTGCCGGCTTGGAGTCCGAAAAACGCTCGTTCTGGCAGGGCGATTTATTGTCATTTCTTAACGAACACCTTGCCGGTACGACCGACAAAAACCGGAAAGCCAACCAATTCTTGAAATTTCTGTTGAAAGAGTACTCGCCTAACCCGCGCGCCGTTTTCTGTTTCCTTCCTCTTCATTGGCGCGCAGCCGTGCGAATTCCTGACGCGCCTTCCGTGGCTGAGGCCCGCGCCTTGCCCGTTCACTCGCCCCCACCCGAAGTCTGAGGGGTAATCTGCTTTCGCTTAGTGGCTTTGTTAAGTAGCCTCTCGTTGGGATTGGTGGGTTTCGGCCTATGATTTGTCTTTGCCCAGACTGTCACCACGGGAACGGCGGCCACGCGGTTATTTATCTTTTTTCCTCAGACATTCGTTCCATGAAACCGATTTACACCATCGCTTTGGCGATTGCTATCCTTTTTATGTCAAATGCGCCGACCAGGGCGCAGGGCTGCGTGGCCGTGCGGCACATGAGCTGCGCGGCTCCCGGCGGTCCGTCGGGCGGAGCGGCTACGTCGGCCGACTTCTTCAAACAACGCAACGGGCACTGGCAGGTCAACGCCGGCTACCGGTATTTCCGCTCGTTCCGGCATTACCGGGGCGACGTTGAACAGCACGAGCGGCTGGAGCAGAACACCGAAGTCGTGAACCTCTCGCACGCGCTCGATCTGGGCATTACGTACATGCCGTCGCTGCGCTGGTCGGTGTCGGTCAACCTGCCCGTGCAGTACAACGACCGTTCGTCGCTCTACGAACACTACGGCAACAGTCCAGCGGCCAATCCCGAACAAAAGCGGTTTTATACCGGCTCGCAGGGCATTGGCGACCTGCGCATTTCGGGGAATTACTGGCTCGTAAATCCCGCTAAACTCCCCAAAGCGAATCTGGCAGTGGGGCTGGGCGTCAAGCTGCCGACCGGCAATTACCGCGTGACGGGCGATTTCCACAAGTTAGACAAGGAAAAGAAAGACTACGTCGTCAATAAACCCGTTGACCAGTCCATCCAACTCGGCGACGGGGGCGTGGGCGCGAGCGTCGAATTGCAGGGCTACGCTCAACTGACCAAGGGGTTGACGGCTTACGCGAACGGCTACTACCTGTTCAACCCGCGCGAAACGAACGGCGTGATTCGCAACCCCGAAGCCACGACCATTGATTTGGCAGCGGGTGAGTTCTCGGTGGCCGATCAGTTCGCGGCCCGCTTGGGCCTGAGTCAGTCGCTGGGGTTTGTGCCGGGCTTGGCCGTCCTGCTCGGCGGTCGCGTGGAAGGCGTTCCGGCGTATGATGCGTTCGGCGGCAGCAAGGGCTTCCGGCGGCCGGGCCACATTGTGTCCGTCGAGCCGGGCGTGGCGTAGGGTCTCGAGCATGCGGTCGGCGCGTTCGACGAAGACCGAGTAGCCGCGGCGACAGGCGATGTGGCCGAGGTCTTGCCCTTGTACGGCCACGGCAAGCGAGTAGAGAGCACCACGCCGAGCGTCATCTTAGCCGGCAAGCGCATCGCGAGTGTGGGTCTCGCCACGAACAAGCCGGCCGAGTTTCTCGTGCTGCGCATCTCCCAGGACACCCG
>CAXUEB010000003.1:8432-13601 GCA_964249775.1 uncultured Spirosoma sp. | reverse complement strand
CGCTGACGGTGCCGGTGGCGCTCTACCGCAACCGCATCAAAAGTTACGCCGACCGGCTCGACCCGACCGGTCAGCGCCACGGCGACGCGGCTTTTGCGGATTACTTAGTGTCGTTCAACGTATCGCGCTGGTTTTAACTTGGCTATGAAAGGTCTCACCCGAACGCTTACTGCTTTGTTCGCCACCGTGGCGTTGGCAACTCAGGCACAGATGCCCCACGACGCGATTTATATGGCCAAAAAGTCGGTCTGCATCGCCGGTATCTACGGGCAAAGTGCCTGGAATCAGTACTGGGAAGGCACGCTCAAGCGCGAAAACCTGAACATGGGCACCGTCACGACGCAGAGCGTGATGCTCATGCCCGCTATCGGCATCAGCAAGCGGGTGAACGTCATCCTGAGTTTGCCTTACGTTTGGACGACTACGAGCGCGGGCAACCTGATGGGGCAGCGGGGCGTACAGGACCTGTCGGCCTGGCTGAAAGTAAAGGCCGCGCAAACGGGCGGCTTCTCGCTCAACATCCTCGTGGGCGGTTCGCTGCCGATGGGTAACTACGTACCCGACTTTTTGCCGATGTCGATTGGTCTGCAATGCCGGACGGTAACCGGGCGGCTGCTGGCTAATTACAAGCACCCCCAAACGGGCTTGTACCTGACAACCCACGGTTCCTACGGTTGGCGGAGCAACATTCGCGTCGACCGCGACGCCTACCAGGCCGACGGGCGGGTGTACAACACCAACGAAGTGCGCGTGCCCAACACCTACGACGCGGCCGTGCGGCTGGGCGTTTTGCGTCGCGGCTGGCAGACGGAAGTTTTTGCCGAGCGGACGGCCTGCCTGAACGGCGACAACATCCGCCGGAACGACATGCCGTTTCCGACCAACAACATGCAGGCCACCATCGTCGGCTGGTACGGTAAGGTGCAGCCCCGTAACATCGGCGTCAACGCCCGCGTCGGTTACGTGACCAACGGTTTGAATGTCGGCCAGAGTACCAGCTATTCGGTGGGCGTTCTGTATCAACTCAATGTCAAGTAAGCAACCCAATGAACCTTGTTATTCGTAACCTTATTTTTGGCGGTATTGCCGTATTGGGTATCACCTGCGCCTTAACCTCCTGCGACAAAAGCCTTGACGAGCCGCAGCGCGTGGGGTATGCGCCCGCCGACGTGGATGCCAAAGCCGGTACGTGGAAAACCTACGTACTGACCGCGCCCACCGACGTCACGCTGACTCAGCCCGCGGCTACTTCGTCGGCCGAGTACCGGGCGGAACTGGGCGATCTTAAGTCGAAATCAACGAGCCTGAGCCGCGAACAGCAGGAAGCGGTGGTGTACTGGGGCGCGGGAGCCGTTTACCGCTGGAACGAAATCGCCCGCGAACTGGCTGCCCGCTACAACGTGCCGCCCGCGTCGACCGCCGACGGAAAGTACCCCGTGCCGGACCCGGCCAACCCGCTCGCTGATCCAAAGTTTCCGTTCGCCAATCCGCCCTACACGGCCCGTGCGCTGGCGTACCTAAGCGTGGCGCAGTACGACGCGCTGGTGGCAACCTGGCACTATAAGGTTAAGTACGGCCGGTCGGCTCCTTCAAAAGTGGACCCAACGGTGCGCGTCGCGCTGCCAACTTCGGCGCTGCCGGCGTATCCTTCGGAGGATGCGGTCGTGGCGGCTGCGTCCTATGCCGTATTGAAAGCGATGTTTCCCGGCGAAGTACCGTTCTTGGACGCGAAGGTGGCCGAACACCGCAACAGCCGGCTGTGGGCGGGCATGAACGTGCTGAGTGACCTGACGGCCGGAGCCGATCTGGGCGGTCAGGTGGCGGCTAAGGTGATGGCCCGCACCCGCGCCGATGGCATGAGCGCGGCCAACAACCAAACCCTGACGGCGGGTATGATCGAAGCGGCCAAAGCCCGCGGACAGACCGTAGTTTGGGTCAGCCAAGAGTCGCCGGCGCGTCCGCCGATGCTGCCCAACTACGGAGCCGTTGCACTCTGGAACTTCGACCGGGCCACGCTCGCGAAACTGCGGCCCGGTCCGGCCCCCCTGCCCGGCAGCGACCAGTTCAACAATGAACTGGCTGAACTACGGGCCATCCAGAAAAATCAGACCCGCGAACAGGCCCGCATTGCCAACTACTGGGCCGACGGCGCGGGCAGCTACACGCCCCCCGGCCACTGGCACCGCACGGCGGCCAACGCTGCCCACGAGGCTAAATACAGCGAGGTGCGCATGGCCCGCGCGCTGGCCTTGCTCGGTACGACGCTACAGGACGCGGGCGTTTGCTGCTGGGAAACAAAATGCTACTATTACACCCCCCGGCCGCAGCAGTTCGGCGTGAAAACGTCGGTGGGATTGCCCAACTTTCCGTCCTATACGTCGGGGCACTCAACCTTTTCCGGGGCTGCGGCTGCCGTGCTGGGCAGTCTGTTTCCCGACCGGGCCGACGCGTTTTGGGCGCAGGCTAAAGAAGCCTCGGAGTCGCGCGTGTACGGCATGATTCACTTCCGTTCGGACTGCGAAACCGGGTTGCAGTGCGGCAAGAACATTGGTTCCTACGCCGTCGCGCGCGGCAAGGCCGATGGGTCGGGTTTATAAAACCGGCCTTCGCAACCGGTAGGGGGCAACCGCGGGCTCTATTAGGCCACAAAAACCCCCGCGGGCCCCCGGGGGGTTTTTTTGTGGGACGGGCCGCTGGCGGGGGTAGAAGACGGCAGGAATGCGTACATTTGTCTGATAAGCCATCCCGTACCCATGAACGCCCCGACCGTCGTAACGCTTCGACAAAAGAAAGAGCAAATCCTAACCCTGTGGATGAAAAACCAGTTGGCCGATGGAAGCCTGCGCGACGATCTACTGAGCAACGACGATCTACGCGCGCAATCGGATGAACTGTTGGATACCCTATTCGGCGTCCTGACCGATGCCAACCTGACTGATTCCCGGTCGGGTGATCTGGAGCCGCTGCTCGATTTGCTGTCGGGTATCTCGGCTTCCCGCGCCCGCAAAGGCTTCACGCCCCGCGAAACGGCGACCTACGTCTTTAGCCTGAAAGACGCGTTAGTCGAAATCTTGCAGCGCGAATTCGCCGACGATCCCCAACAATTGCTGACGGAGACGCTTAAAGTCGGTCGGTTTATCGATAGTCTGGGCATCGTTACGTTTGAGACGTTTATGCAGGGCCGCGAAGAGGTGATCCTGCGGCAGGCCGACGAGATGACCGACATCTCGACGCCGGTTGTGCAAGTTTGGGACGGCATCGTGGCGATGCCGCTGATCGGCACTTTAGACAGTTCGCGCGCGATGGTGGTCATGGAAAACCTGCTGCAGGCCATCGTCCAAACCGGCAGCGGCATCGCGATTTTAGACATTTCGGGCGTGCCGACGGTGGATTCGATGGTGGCGCAGCACTTGATCAAAACCGTAAACGCCACCCGCCTGATGGGAGCCGAGTGCATCATCAGCGGCATCCGGCCCGAGATCGCCCAGACCATTGTGCATTTGGGCATTGATTTGTCGTACGTGACGACCAAGGCAACGCTGGCCAGTGCGCTCAAACACGCCTTTACGGCGCTTCGGCTGGAGGTGCGCAAAAGCCCCTTAACTCCAACGCCTTTCTGAGGTCCCCGCGTATGGAGCGAATTCCAATCTTAAAAATGGGGTCGTTTTTGCTGGTCACCATCCAGGTTGATCTGTACGACCGGCTGGCCCTCGACCTTGAATCCGACATCATCAGTACGGTCAGCAAATACAACGCCCAGGGCGTCATGATTGACATTTCGGCCGTGAGTATCGTCGATTCATTCATGGGGCGCATTCTGAGCAACATCGCTCGCATGGCCCGCATCTTAGACGCGCAAACGGTGGTGGTTGGGATGCAGCCCGCCGTCGCCATTACGCTGGTCGAGTTAGGGTTGCCTTTGCCGGGCGTGCTGACGGCGCTGAACGTTGAAAAAGGCATGGAACTTCTGCGCAGTAAGACGAGTACCGTTCCCGCGGTCAGCGATCATGCCGACTCCGACGATTAACGTCACGGCAACCGAAACGCTGTCCATTCGGCACGAGTCCGACGTGGTCCCGCTCACCAGTCGCGTTCGGCACCTGGCGGGGCGGTTGGGTATGGGGGTGCTAAACCAAACCAAACTCGTTACGGCGGCCAGCGAACTGGCCCGCAATATGCTCAACTACGCCGGTGGGGGCGTGGTCAAGTTGGAGCAGGTAAGCCACGTTGAAAAAACAGGCGTTCGACTGACGTTTTCCGACCGGGGTCCCGGCATCCCTGACATTGAGCAGGCCATGCAGGACGGTTACTCGACCGGCGCAGGTTTGGGACTGGGTCTGCCCGGCGCGAAACGACTCACCAACGAATTCAACCTGACCAGCGTCGTCGGCGAAGGCACCACCGTGACCGTTATCAAATGGACGCATGGATAGTCTAAGCCTGTACCACCGCTCGTTCTTACTCACCGACCGCAGCTACGTAGCCGTCGCCAAGCGCGAGGTGCGGCTGTTGGCGCTTCAATTGGGGTTTAGCGAAAAAAAAGTAGCCGAAATTGACCTGATCGTTGCCGAACTGACCTCTAATTTAGTTAAGTATGCCAGTGAAGGCGAGTTGCTGGTTCGCCCCGTGCCCGACGCGGCCAATCCGGGCATCGAACTTATCAGCGTCGACCGGGGACCGGGTATGACCGATCCGGCCCGGATGCTGCTCGACGGCGTTTCCACGGGCGGCTCACTGGGGCAAGGCTTGGGAGCCATTCGGCGGCTGTCGGACCTGTTTCAATTGTATTCGCTGCCCGGCCGGGGAACCGTCGTGCTGGCGCGTTCTTTTCGGAAACCGCCCGTGCCGTCTCCGCTGCCCGTGCTGGCGGTGGTTCGGTCTATAAGCGTGCCCAAACCCGGCGAAACGGCCTGCGGAGATGGGTCTTTCAGTCGACTAACGACCGCGTCGCTGAGCGTGTTTCTGGGCGATGGACTGGGCCACGGCCTTTCGGCGCAGACGGCCGTGCGGCAGGCCATTCGGACCCTGGAAAGTTACCGCGACAGCAGCCCGGCGCGGCTCATTAGCGCCGTGCACCGGGCCGTTGGCGGCACGCGCGGGCTGGTCGGCACGAGTGTCGCCTTCGACTTCGCCAAGCGAAAATGGGCGCTTTGCGGGGTGGGTAACATC
>CAXUEB010000003.1:515-8422 GCA_964249775.1 uncultured Spirosoma sp. | reverse complement strand
CCACGCAACTGAGCGGCTCCTCGAGTACGAAGCACTACGCGGCCCAGAACGGTATTATCGGGTACACGTTACCCCGGACGCTGATCGACGTGGAGATGCCCTACGAGCGGGGGCAGTGTTTGATTATGACGTCCGACGGATTACAGTCGCGCTGGAATGCCCACCGGTACGTTGGCGTTGGCAAATGCGATCCGTCGGTGCTGGCGGCTTTTATTTACAAAGAATACGCCCGGTATACCGACGATATGTCGGTGGTGGTGGTCCAACTGAATTGACGAATGCACGAATTGACCAAGTTGACGCTGGATAATGAGATGGACTTGATTCTGGTCCACAAGCGCAGCATGAAACTGGCCGAATTGGGCGGTATGTCGCTGGCGGTCCAAACCACCTTTGCCACGGCCGTTTCGGAGGTGGCCCGGCTGGCTTTATCCGGCGGTGGTCACGCCTTGCTGGCGCTGGGGATGGATGCCAACGACGAAAAAGGCTGGCGCATCACGGCCCGGCTGCGGGACCGCCGACGCTACGTCGATGGACAAACGCAGGCCGGCATTTTAAACGCCCGCCGGCTGGTCGACGAACTAACGTTGGCCGTTTCCGATCAGGGTACCGACATCCGGCTCTACTGCGCGGTTTCAACGCAGCAATCGGTCAGTACGGCGCGTTTGGACGGCTGGAAGCGTCAGTTCACCCACGAGCCAGCCGCATCGCCCTACGACGACATCAAGCGCAAAAACAGTCAGTTGCAGGAACTGGCCGAGCGGTTGCGGCAAAGTGAAGAGCAGTATCGACAGGTGACTAACTCGCTGCCGCTCCTGATCTTTTCGTTAACGCCGGATGGTGAACTAATCTACGCTAACCAGGGCCTGACGGCTTTCGTCAACCAAACCCTGGCGTCGCTCAATCAGAACGGCTGGCTCAGCTTGTTTCACCCCGGCGACCAGCCGGACGTGCAGCGGGTGTGGGCCGACAGCGTGGCGACGGGTATGCCGTTTGGGGGCGAGTGGCGCGTGCGCAACGGCCGAACCCATGACTACGTCTGGCATCTGGTGTCGGCCGTTCCCCTGCGCGACGTAACGCAGCAAGTCCGGCACTGGAACGGCTTCCTGGCCGATATTCACGCCCAGAAAGGAATGGAGCAGACGTTGCGCGACAACGAGCAGTTGCGCAACAACCAGCATCAACTCGAAAGCAGCTACCAGCGGCTGGAAGGCGACATTAACGAACTAAGCCGCAGCAATACCGAACTGGCGCAGTTTGCCTACGTAGCCAGCCACGATTTGCAGGAGCCGCTGCGCAAGATTCAAGCCTTCAGCACGATGCTGACCGAGCAGTACGCGCCCGCGCTGGACCCCACCGCGCAGGATATTATCCGCCGGATGCAGACGGCTACCGGCCGGATGCAGGAACTGATTCGGGGTTTGCTGGCGTATTCGCGACTCAATACGGAGAAGCCGGTGTTTCGGAGCGTGGCCTTGAACGATTTGGTCATGGACGTACAGGGCGACCTGGAAACCGCCATTCGCGAACGCCAGGCCCAGATCGAGGTTGGGCCGCTGCCCGTGGTATCGGGCAACGCGCTGCAACTGCGGCAGTTGCTGCAAAACCTGCTCAGCAACGCCCTCAAGTTCACCCCGACCGGTCGGGTGCCCCAAGTGCGGATTCAGGCCCGGACCATTGCGGCTTCCCCGGCGTTAGGTCTGCCCGCTACGGCAGCGGGTAATTACGTCGAAATCAGCGTAAAGGACTCGGGTATTGGCTTTGAAGAAAAGTACGTCGACCGAATTTTTAATTTGTTTCAACGGCTGCACGGCCGTAACGAATACACCGGCACGGGCATCGGCCTGGCGGTTTGCAAGAAAGTAGTCGACAACCACGGCGGTTACCTGACGGCCCGCAGTGAGCCGGGACAAGGCGCGACGTTTTTGGTGTATCTGCCCGTTGAGTAAAGAGCAGCGGGCCAGTATGAACGCTAAATTCAGGCGAATGGCGTTTAGGCTGTTAGGGTAGCGCGTTCGCTGGACGGCCGGTCGCGAGGAATCTTCGGGTTTGTCGCGCACAATTCGGGCGAACGATTACCTTTACCCAACCGAAAACCGATCTATGCGCCCTGCTCCGTTCACTGTTCTTTCCTGTCTATTCTTACTTTTTACGCAAAACGCCCGTGCCCAGGGACTCGTTGACGGATTCATGCGCGGGGATCGAAAGGCCAGTTTAGCCGTGACGGCTTCGCGGGAGCAATACGACACCTATTACGTCGGCACGCGGGCCGTTCAGAACCCAAACCTCGGTACCGTCACGACCGAAGCCCTGAACGCTTACGGGGTTTACGGACTGGGCTATGACCTGGACCTGATCGTCAACGCTTCTTACGTGCGCACCCAGGCGAGTGCGGGCTACTGGCCAAAGCAGGAAGGTTTTCAGGATGTATCGGGCGCGCTGCGCTGGGAAGCCTACGATTACAAACTCGGTAAGGCGCGGCTGTCGTGGCTGTTCGCGGTGGGCTACTCGCTTCCCCTCCAAAACTACGTCTCCGACGCTTTAGTGACCATCGGGCGTGGCTCGCGCAACATCGACGGCCGGACGCTACTGCACCTCAAAGCGGGGGCGTTTTTCCTGACCGGGCAGTACGGCTACATCCGGCGCGGTAAGGTAACGCTCGACCGGGTTGTCAACTATTACCAACCCGACCAACTCAACCCCAACAGCGGCTCGGTGGTTAACGCCCCGGACGTGACGGAGTTTATCCTGCGAACCGGCTTTTCGGCGAAGCACGTCTACGTCGACGGCTGGTTTCAGCAGCAAACGCCTTTCAAGAACCGGGGCACGGACATCACACCCGGCATTCCGTTCCCGACCAACGGCGTGGGTTTCGCGCGGGCGGGCGCGACGTTGTATCTGCCCCTGATCAAAAAGATTGGTTTAACGGCGGGCTACAGCACGACGTTGAGCGGCCGTAACATCGGCAAAACCGAGCGGGTAAGCGGGGGAATCATCTTGGGCATCTAAACCCGCCGTACTGATAGAGACCATTCACCATGAAAAAACACATTGCATTGCTTGCCTTTGGTAGTTTGTTGCTGGGGCTGACGGCCTGCAAAGAGCCGACCATCAACGAAGGCATTTTACCACTCTACGAACCCACCACGCTGGACCCCGACGGCGGAACCTGGCGAACTGTTGTGCTTAAGTCGGCCGCCGAGGTCGGCGTTGCCCAACCCGAAAGCATTACGTCGGCAGCTTACCAGCGGGAGTTGAACGAGATAAAAGAAGGCGTGCTGGGGCTGAACCCGGAGCAGTTGGAAGCCGTCAATTACTGGGCTGTCGGGGGTGTTTTGCGCTGGAATCAGATCGCGCGGCAGTTGGTGGCTAAGTACAACGTCACGTCTGGAACAGACCCCGTCACGGGTCAGGTCGCAGCTACTGACCCAACGGCCCCGGTAATCAACGCGCCGGCCGCGGCCCGGCTGTACGCCCTGCTCAGCGTGGCGCAGTACGACGCCTTGGTGGTGGCCTGGCGGGCCAAGTATCAGTACGGACGCCCGGCGCTGGCCCGGCAGGACGTAATCACGCGGGTACCGGTGGCCGACGTGCCTTCGTACCCGTCGGAGGACGCGGCCGTGGCCGAAGTTTCCTGCCGCAGGAAGCCGCCTATCTAAAAGCGAAAGCCGCCGAGCACAAACAAAGCCGCTTGTGGGCGGGGGCTAACGTACCGAGCGACGTGCGGGCGGGTGAAGCGTTGGCTACGGCCGTGGTCGACAAAGTTATCGCTCATGCCCGGACCGACCGGTTTTCAAGCGTCCGTAACCCGAATCTTACCTGGGAGACGCTGCGGGCCAACGCCCCGTATGATGTGAAATGGCAGAGCTTAGTTATTCCCGTCCAGGCACCCGTGGCACCGCCCGCGGGCAGCGTAAAGACCTGGTTCGACTCCACGACGATTACCCGCAATCGACCCGCGGCTCCTCCGCTGACGACTTCGCCGGCGTTCCAAAAAGACTTAGCCGAAGTGCGCAGCACGGCCGACGCCCGCACCCGCGAGCAATGGCGGATCGCCGAGTACTGGGCCGACGGTGTAGCGACCTACACGCCCGCCGGCCACTGGAATCAGATTGCCGAAGCCTTGATTCAGCAGGACCGCCAGAACGAACTGCGGGCGGCCCGCACCTACGCCCTCATGAACCGGGCCGTGCAGGACGGCAGTGCCGTTGGCTGGCTGACGCAGTTTACCTACTTCGTGCCGCGCCCGGCGCAGATTGACCCGGCCATTAAAACCGTTACCTTGATTCCTAACCTGCCGAGCTACCCGTCTGATTACGCGATTGTTTCGACCGCGGCCGTTACGGTGTTGAGCCACCTATTCCCCAACGAAGCCACGACGTTAAACAAACAGGCTACCGAAGCCGCCTTGTCGCAGCTTTACGGCGGTATCCACTACCGGTTTGACAACGAAGCAGGAACTAAGCTCGGGGCCAGTATCGGTAACGTGGCCGTTGACTGGGCGAAAGCAGACGGCGCGAAGTAGCGAGTGGACTGGGCAAGCGCAGGCGCATTCGAACGTAGCAAAATGATAAGCTGGGTTTACGAACCTGGCTTTTTTTGTAACATTGGCCGCCGAATTGGTTTTACGAATGCATAGACCAACTGATCTGTAATGAATCTCGCCACTTCTCCATCCGGTATCGCCCGAACGGGTCAGGCCCGCGTCGTGATTGAACGCGTGTCGCCTGAACTCGACGGCGGTCAGTTTCCCATCAAAGCCATACCAGGCGACATCATTGCGGTAGAAGCCGACATCTTCGCCGACGGACACGATTACTTGGCCGCCCGACTCCTCTATAAACACGCCGATGATGCCGACTGGACCGAAACGGCAATGGCCTTGCTGGGCAACGACCGCTGGGGGGCGTCGTTCGTCGTGGAGAAGCAAGGGCATTACCAATACACCATCGAAGCGTGGGTAGACCATCTGGCGTCGTGGCAGCACGAGATTCACCTGAAAGTAGCCGACGGGCAGCGCATTACGAGCGAGTTGCTCGCCGGCGCGCAGTACGTTGATGGCCTGCTCCGGCGGGCCGGCGGGAAAGTTGATCCCGAAATTGACGTTAAGAAGGGCGGCAAAGCAAAAAAGAAGGTGGAATTGGTCGAGGAGTCGGCGGATGCGCGGGCGCTGCGCGCGATGGCCGCCTTGTTCCGGGCGGGGTCGGCGGCTGCGAACGAGGAGCCGTACAACGAAGCCGTATCCGTGGCCGAAAGCGATCAGTTTACGTTTTTCGCCCGGCGCTATCCCGAACGCCAGCACCCAACGCGGTATGAGCGGGACTTAGGCGTCGACGTGGACCGTGCCAAAGCTGGCTTCAGCACGTGGTACTGTTTGTTTCCGCGTTCGGCCGCCCGTGAGGAGGCCGGGGGCGCGTCCGCCAAACACGGGACGTTTCGGGACGTAGAAGCTTTGCTGCCGCGTATTTCGGACATGGGCTTCGACGTGTTGTACCTGCCGCCGATTCACCCCATCGGCATGGCCCACCGTAAGGGTAAGAACAATTCGGTTGTCTGCCAACCGGGCGAGCCGGGCGTTCCCTACGGCATTGGCTCTGAACTGGGCGGGCATGACGCCGTTCACCCCGAATTGGGAACGGTGGACGATTTTAAGCACCTGATTGCCATTGCTCAGAACTACGGCATGGAAGTGGCGATGGACTTAGCCATTCAATGCTCGCCCGATCATCCGTGGGCCAAAGAGCACCCCGAATGGTTTAAGAAACGGCCCGACGGCACGATTCAGTACGCTGAAAATCCGCCCAAGAAGTATCAGGATATCTACCCGGTTTACTTCGAGACCGAGGACTGGCCCGCCCTGTGGGATGAACTCAAGCGCGTTTTGCTCGTGTGGGGATCGTGGGGCGTTCGCATCATCCGGGTTGACAATCCGCACACCAAACCATTCGGGTTTTGGGAATGGATTATCGCCGAAGTCAAGCGCGAGTACCCGGACATGCTGTTCTTGTCGGAGGCCTTTACGAAGCCCAAAGTCATGCAGGAACTGGCCAAGCGGGGTTTCGCGCATTCGTACACGTACTACACCTGGCGCAACAGCAAGGCCGAGTTGCAGGCGTACCTGACGGAACTGACCCAAAGTGAGATGCGCTATTATTTCCGTCCGAACTTCTGGCCAACCACGCACGACATTAACCCGTACAGCTTGCAATCGGGTCACGAACCGCAGTTTCTGATTCGCTATTTCTTGGCCGCCACGCTTTCGAGTAACTACGGCATCTACGGCCCGTCGTTCGAGTTGATGGAGCACGTACCGTTCCCAAACAAGGAAGAATTCCTAAACTCCGAGAAGTACGAAATCCGGCTTTGGGACTGGGACCGCACCAACAAACTGACGTACCTAATTACGCTCACCAACCGAATTCGGCGCGAGAACCCGGCCCTCCAACAAACCAACAACCTGACGTTCTGCACCGTCAACGACGATGCGGTCATGGCGTACCTGAAGGTAACGGGCGACAACCGGCTGCTAATTGTGGTAAATACTGACGCGTACAACCGCCGGGCCGGTACGGTGCAAGTGCCTATATGGCAACTCGGCATCGGCCCTGACCAGACATACCAGGTGTACGACCTACTGACGGGCGCGTACTACACCTGGCGGGGCGAGTGGAACTACGTCGAACTCGACCCGTACAGCTTACCGATGCACCTGTTTCGGATTGAGGTGTAAACGGGTAATGACAAAGTAGAAGGCCGGATGTTACGTCCGGCCTTTTGGTTCATGAAATTAATTCATTACACTAACAGCGTCAGTACATTACTAATTTTTTGCGCCAGCTTCTGCTCTAACTCGACTCTGCTTCATTTCTTGGGTCAACTGGGCATCACGCAGTATTACTTGTTGCAATAGCGTTTCAGCCTTGTTGACTAACTTCAGCCCTTCGGCAGCTATCTCCTGAACTTTCTGTTTTTTATCAGTTGGTGTCATGGCTTTTGCTTGCTTCTTTCTCCATTGCTTCTAACACTTTCCAATACATCTTATCATCACGATATTTTTTGTTCTGGCATAAAGTTCTTGGATGTTCCGTTTTAAACATCAAAACGGATAGCTTTGTATTATTCGCGCTTACTTTCCACAATGGAATACTTAAATCTATCTTCTCACTTTTAGGGTCAAAGATGGAGTTTACATGATGGTCGTATTTCTCTCCTGTTAGAAGAACAACAATATTCGGCCTACAAATAGCAATCTCTTGCCGAAGTAATGAAAATCCTTCTGGATTGGAATTTTGCAATTTTTGGGAAGGAGTTTTTCCGTTGTAGTCAAACTTAGAGATGTTTGTCCACAAAAAACCATTTGTTTTACGGGAGACCGCCGGGTTATGTTTGTTCATAGTAAAGAAGAAAGACCGGTTAAAATTCCAAAAATTACTCGTTAAGTAGCGTGGTCTCTTACCGTCTCCATAATCGGCGCACTTTCCTAAAGAGAAATTTTTGAATTTGTCCTGTAAGTAGTCGACAGACGGCTTATTTACCATCTTATCCCAGGTGTGCGTTTCTTGTCCTACAAACATGATTCGCTTATCCATACTGACATATTCATCGAACACGTGCATTAATAAAGGAGCCGACACGTTGTTATCCCAATCTTTTTGATAAAGACTGTTGGTATATTTCTCGTAAATCTGCTGGAGTTGCTGATTAATGTCTTTAGCGGTCATGGCCCTTGATTTATTGGCATATCAGTAACAAAAAACCTCTACGTTTCCGCGGGGGCTTCAATATGAGCAAGATTTTAAACTTGGTTACCCAACTGAACCTTCCAAACTGATCGCCAGCAGCTTCTGGGCTTCGACGGCGAACTCCATCGGCAGTTGGTTCAGGACTTCTTTGGCGTAACCGTTGAT
>CAXUEB010000003.1:0-495 GCA_964249775.1 uncultured Spirosoma sp. | reverse complement strand
AGTAAGGATCAACGATTCTTTCGGGCCAGTTTTTCCTCCAGTTCCGCTCGCGTCTGCTTCATCTCCTGGCTCAGTCGGGCATTCCGCAGCACTACTTGTTCCAATAGCGTTTCAGCTTTGTTGACTAACTCGTGCCCTTCGACGGCTATGTCCTGTGCTCTTTGCTTCTTGTTAGTTGGTGTCATGGCTTTCGATTCAACAAGTCTATCATAAATTTAGCATGGGTAATATCCAGTTCCAAATCCGCCAGCCGGTCTTGTTCGACAGATAATAACTGCCGCAAACGTTTGTCCTGATCGCGTAGTTGCTGAGCTACTTCCTCGCCGTCTTCTTCTAAGTCCAACGCCTGAAGGTACAACTTACGCAGATCATACAAGATCAATTCTATTTGAAGGATGTCGCCGACAGAATCTAACAGTTCTGCTTCTTTAAAACGAAGGAACTGTTCATAGTAGTTCTTATCGCGGTCCAAGGTTACGATTAGGTTAATAGCAG
>CAXUEB010000002.1:42240-44623 GCA_964249775.1 uncultured Spirosoma sp. | reverse complement strand
CGGCTTCGTCCAAGAGCTTGCGGGCTTCGATGCTCAGGTACGCCAGATCGCCCGAATCGAGCCGGATAGCGGCTAATTTGTGGCCCCGCTCAACCAGTTGACGGCCGGTTTCAATGGCGTGGCGGACGCCCTGAAGCGTGTCGTAGGTATCGACCAGCAGCGTTACGTTGTTGGGCAGTACGCGGGCGTAGGTCTCGAACGCTTCCCCCTCGCTGCCGAACGACATCACCCAACTGTGAGCGTGAGTGCCGCGCACGGGAATGCCGTAGAGCTTGCCGGCCAAGACGTTCGAGGTGGCATCGCAGCCGCCGATGTAAGCCGCCCGACTCGCCGACATGCCGCCGTCGGTGCCCTGCGCCCGGCGCAGCCCGAACTCCAATAAGGTGTCTGCTTCGGCTACTAACCGCAGCCGGGCGGCTTTGGTAGCCACCAGCGATTCAAAGTTGACGAGCGTCAGCAGGGGCGTTTCGAGCAACTGGCACTGCAAGATCGGTCCGCGCACCCGAATCAGCGGCTCGTTGGCAAACGCCACTGTTCCTTCGGGCATGGCGTCGATGTCGACGTCCAGTTTCAGGTTGGCCAAGTAATCCAGAAACGCCGGTTCGAACAAAGCCTGGCCGTCGTTGCCGGTCAGGCTTTGCAGGTACTGCCGATCCGTTGCCGAAAAATTGAATTGTCTGATGTAGCCGATTACATTGGTCAGTCCACAAGCGACAGTAAAACCGCCACCGAAGGGATTTTTGCGGAAATACAAATTGAAAACAGCCTCATTCTCAGCCCTGCCCGACTTCCAGTACCCGTACGCCATTGTTATCTGGTAGAGGTCTGTCAGTAAGCTCAGCGAGGTTTGATAGAGTTGATTGGTCATGGACGCGAAGGTAGTTGACCGGGGGGAATCCAAAAATTTTTGGTAAGCAAAAACAAAAATGGGGTAAATTGGTCTGATAATTGCGCAGGGCATTTCGCCATCCGACCCGGCTTATCGACGTAACTAACTGACCGCCACCGCCTACCATTCCCATGCAGAAACTCAGCCTGAATCAGTCGCTTCAGCAGAAACTGTCTCCCCAACAGATTCAGTTTATCAAACTACTGCAAATTCCAACCGCCGAACTCGATACGCGCATTGAGGAAGAGCTGGAGATCAACCCGGCGCTCGAAGAAGGCATGGACGAGGAGTACGACCAGAAAGAAGAGGATTCGTACGACGATGTTGACGACGAGTACAAGGACCGCAACGACGACCTCGACATCGACGGTTATCTACAGGGCGAAGACTACGCCGGCTACAAAATGCAGGGCGACGGTAATTACGGCGAAGAAGACCGCGACATGCCCTTGGCGACCTCGTCGAGCCTGGTCGACTCGCTGATGCAGCAGTTCGGTTACCTCAACCTGACCGACGAACAGCGGGTTATTGGCCTGCAACTGATCGGCAGCATCGAAGCCGACGGTTACATTCGCCGGTCGATGCAGGCCATTGTCAACGACCTCGCGTTTTCGCAGAACGTGTTTACCGACGCCGACGAACTCGAAGAGGTGCTGCGCAAGATTCAAACCTTCGACCCGCCCGGTATTGCTGCCCGCTCGTTGCAGGAGTGTCTTTTGCTGCAACTGCACCGGAAGGACCAAACCGACCCGTACATCGTGCTGGCCATGCGGATTGTGGAGGAGTTTTTCGAGGAATTCTCCAAGAAGCACTTCGACAAGATTCAGCGCCGGCTCAACATCAGCGACGAATCGCTCAAGAAAGTTATTGACATCATCATTAAGTTGAATCCTAAACCCGGCTCGGTAGAAGGCGAATCGGATTCGGCGCAGTACCTGATTCCCGATTTCATCCTGACCAACAACGGCGGCAAACTTGAACTAACGCTGAACTCGAAAAACGCGCCCGAATTGCGCATCAGCCGGTCGTTCGCCGACATGCTCGACACCTACGATAAGAGCAGCAAGCAAAACAAATCGCTCAAAGAAACCGTCTCGTTTGTCAAGCAGAAGTTGGACGCGGCCAAGTGGTTTATCGACGCCATCAAGCAACGCCAGCAGACGCTGCTCAAGACGATGAACGCCATCGTACGCTTCCAGTACGATTTTTTTCTGACCGGCGACGAGTCGAAGCTCCGGCCAATGATTCTGAAAGACATCGCCACGCTGATCGACATGGACGTTTCGACGGTGTCGCGCGTGGCCAACAGCAAAGCCGTGCAAACCGAGTTCGGCATTTATCCGCTTAAATACTTTTTTTCGGAAGGCATCGCGACCGACTCCGGCGAAGACGTTAGCAGCCGCGAGGTCAAAAACATTCTTAAAGATTTAATCGACAACGAGCCGAAGCTCAATCCGCTATCGGACGACAAGCTCGAAAAAATTCTCAACGATC
>CAXUEB010000002.1:20570-42230 GCA_964249775.1 uncultured Spirosoma sp. | reverse complement strand
GGCCAAATACCGCGAACAACTCAACATTCCGGTCGCCCGACTTAGGAAACAGCTTTAAGAAGGCTAAAATAGAAAGGCCGAATGATAAACGGCAGTCGTCCATACGCTTAACTTTGTAGCCGTACAGCTTAGACAATTTGTTGTACCGAAAAGCCTGAATCGGCAGCGACTCGGTTATCGTTTATCATTCCTCACTTGTCATTGACTACGTCTTTTGCCCGCTTCCTCTCGGTTGTTCTTCATCCGTTGCTCATGCCGACGCTGCTATTTGGCGTTTTGTTGTACGCAGCGCCCGGCGTGCTGGGCATCGACGCCTTTTCGATGACGCTGCGCATCAGCTTGTTGGTACTGATTTTCATCGGGACCTTCGCCGTACCGGCGCTGCTGATTTACTATCTGTACCGCAGCGGCTTCGTACAAAGTCTGCATTTGGACACCCTCGCCGACCGCCGGCTGCCGTACTTCTTGACGGCTTTGGTGTATACGTTTATCACGTACTTGTTTGCCTTTCGGATGCAGCTCGTCTCGACCGTTGCGCCCGAGATTGCCGTCTTGCTGGGTAGCACGACGCTTTCCATTCTACTCGTCGGCCTGATTAGCTTGTACTGGCAAATCAGCGCGCACAGCGTCGGCATCGCGGGCGTTGTCGGCGCGATAGCGGGCATTATCGTTAAGTTTGGGCAAACCGACTTATTTCTGCTCATGACGGGCTTTATTGCCTTGGCGGGCCTGCTGGCCAGTGCGCGGCTCAAGCTCAACGCCCACACGCCCGCCCAGATCGTCGCGGGCTTAGCGCTGGGCTTAGGGGTGAGTTTGGGGGCGGTGTTCTGGTTGGTCTGAATAGTAGGTGTACGGGGGGTAGGCGGTGTAAACGAATCCGGGCTACCAGACCCGTAAGGGGCCGAATGCATTTGGTTGCTGGGCAGGTGTACTATAACTTTCGGCCTAACTGCCCCACACGCTTTACACCCTACACCTTTACTCCTTACCCCTTCTTCCCATGTACGAAAACCTTCTCTACGAAACGCGCGACGGCGTTTGCCGGATCACGCTCAACCGCCCGCACGTTTACAACGCCCTTAGCCCCGGTCTAATCCGCGACATCACGAGCGCCGTCGAAGTCGCCGGCGCGGACGATACCGTTCGCGTAGTCGTGCTGACCGGCGCGGGCGACAAGGCGTTCTGTTCGGGAGCGGACTTGAAAGAAGGCTTCGCCAACGCTGCTGCGTCGGGGGGGCAACTGAAATTAGGCGAGTCGCTGCGGAACGGCTATCATCCCATGATCCGGGCCATTCGGAATCTGGCTAAGCCGGTGGTGGGGTGCATTAACGGCGTAGCGGCCGGGGCGGGTTGCTCGCTGGCGCTGGCCTGCGACGTAATTATGTGCGCCGACGAGGCTTATTTCAGCCAGATTTTTGTCAACATCGGTCTCCTGCCCGACGCCGGTTCGACGTTTTTTCTACCCCGGCTCGTTGGGCCGCAACGCGCCTTTGAGTTGAGCAGCACCGGCCGGCGCGTCTACGGTCCCGAAGCCATGCAGATTGGCTTAGTGAACCGCTCCGTGCCGGCCGGCGATCTGGACCGGGCCGTTGACGAAGTTGTCGCCTACTACGCCACCGCGCCGACCCGCGCCATCGGGGCTATGAAGCAAGTTTTGAACCAATCGCTATATTCGGATCTCGACCATCAGTTAGAACAAGAAGCTGAAAACCAGAATGTATTGGGCCAGTCGGCCGATGCTACCGAGGGCATCGGGGCGTTTCTAACGAAGCGCAAGGCAAATTTTTCGGGTCGGTAGATTGACAGAAGCCGTTTTTGTGCGTACTTTTGCCATCCCAATCTATGGGAAACGCACGTCGTGCAATGCATTCGTAGCTCAATTGGATAGAGCACCTGACTACGGATCAGGAGGTTTGGGGTTCGAATCCCTACGAGTGCACGATCATTATCAGCCAGTTAGCGTAATTTATAGCTAACTGGCTTTGTTATTTACATACAAAATCAACAAGTCAGAATAAGTACCTTCATTAGCATGTCTCCGTGATAGTGCTCGTTGATGCAACGATCTGGGCATCATATATCCCGAGGCCACGTACTTCGTTCGGGCGGTGGGCGACAGCATGATCGGCAATGGTATTTAGCCAGGGGACGTGCTGGTTATTGACAGTTCGTTGTCGGGTACTGAAGGTAATATTGCCGTATTGTGGTTTAATAGAGAACTCACAGTCAAGGGTAATCATCACGCCCCGCCAATAGTAGTGATGACGCCTGCTAATTCCAAGTACGACCCGATTCGATTCACGTACACGAAGATGCCGATTTCAAGGTGTTTGGCGTTGTCACGTTCACTATCGGCAAAATCAAATAGGACACGTTTAATGATTTGATAATGAGCTTCGGTTTGATACGTATAATTTAGTCAGCATTGTTACGCTAAATCCGTCGGGCATTGCCCGCGAAGGAACGGGTACGATAATTCTATTTGAAATCTGGCGGCAGCCGCCCGCCTTGCTAATTGAACTACAGTTAGTTAAATATAATTAAGTTAGGCTGACCAGTCAGGGTAATGCCAATACAGCTCCGGCTGCCATTAACCTTTGTTTTAAGGTCGTGTAGTTAATTTGTTGCACCGGTAAATGCTGGTCAAGCGCCAACAAAGCCGCTTTGCCGACGGCCTGACCCAGTACCATGAATGTCCACTCTAACCGGATGGCGCCGTAGGCAATGTGGCTTGATGACGGGCAGGTAGGCGTGAGCAGGTTCGTGCATTCGGTTACTTTCGGTACCAGTGCCCGGTACGAAATTGGTAGGGGACGCCAGTAGTCACCGCCGAAGACAAAGCCTTCGTTATAGGCCGCTCCGTCGCGCACGATCCGCCGGACGCTGTGTACATCCGTGGGCCAATAGGCCATACCCACGGGGTCTTCGACGGGCGTTGGATTCTCTTTTTTGACGTGGTGTTCGGTAATCACATAATCCGAAACCATCCGGCGAGCATCCCGAACGTAGAACATCCGGGGAAAGCCGCCGTTGTCGATAAATTCATCCTTGGCATATCCCCAGGCCGCCCACTCGCGTTGCAAGTCAGGGTCGAGTTGCCCAAATTCATTGTCATGGGATAGAAAATAGAACAGTCCCTGCGTAAATGTCCGATGCTCGGCCAATACCCGCTCACGGGTAACATAAGAACCTTCGGGGTAGTCCATGTTCATTCCGTAGAGATTGTGGGAGAGGTCGTGCCAAGCTCCTAAATCGGTTTTGCCGTTCGGCAGGCCGGCGGTTGGCCGGTACAGTTCACCCCCGGCTTTCAGATAGCGCAAGTAGATTTCGTACTGGCTCCGATCATAGTTGGCGGGCTGGGTAAAGGGCCGTTGGTTAGCCGGGTTTTTCGTCAGACACACCCGAAAACAGAACGCCTGGAGCCGCTTGTCACCCGCGCCGGGTGTACCGAGCGGTTCGTCCTGAATAGTTGGAATCAAGCCACTTTCAGGGTCGTCGGGGTTTCTGTATGGATTCACCCGAACGGCAAACTGGGCGTGGTCGGTCACGGCCCGGATGCCATTTCGGGTTTCGCCGTACTGGTCGTTGGCTTCCCGACCTACCGTCGTGCTGACGCCCGCACGGGCCAGTAAATCCCCCTCGATGGTAGCATCCACGAACACCTTCGCCCGGAAAACAGCGCCGTTTGTCGTGCGGATGCTGGTCATCGTTGCGCCCGATTTTTGGACGGCGCTCTTAGTTTCGGCCAACGGATGATTCCGAAACACGTCAATCTTGTGTTCCTTGACCCACTCGTTGAATACCCGCTCCGCCACGCTCGATTCAAATCGCCAGAGACCCGGTCTTTTTTCCCGATTCGCCAGCATCTGCTCAAAAGCTGTCTGCCGACCGTAGGCGGTAGCGATTCGCCGATAAAAGTCCAGCGCCAATCCGCCCACCGCCGGGCTGTTCTGGAATTCTTTGTGGTTGTCGATGTCGGAGCCACCCAGCCCTTCTACGCTCATGCCCCCAAGGTGGCTGGACGGTTCGAGCAGGGCTACGCGCTTACCCGCCTTCGCTACTTCAATAGCGGCCGTGATACCCCCGGCCGTGCCGCCGTAAACTACTACGTCGTAGGCTTGCTGAGCCGTTAGGGGCTGGTAGATGAGCAATAGAAAGCAGCCTAAAAAAAGACGAATCATGTCGGTAATGAAGAAATCGCCGTTTAATAGCCCGGATTTTGCGTCAGTGCCGAATTAGCGTCCCGTTCACGCTGGGGAATTGGAAACAGGTTGTTGGTCGCCTGAATCGTCGGATTTCGCCCAAACGAAGTTTCGGCTTTTACCGCATCGATTAAGCGACCCGTGCGGGTTAAATCGAACCAGCGGTTTCCTTCAAAACAAAACTCCAGCCGTCGTTCCAGCAACACCGCATCCTTGAACTGACTGCGCGTCAGGCCACTTAGTGGAGCCAGGCCCGCCCGCGTTCGCACCCGGTTCAGGGCCGCGTAGGCATCGGCCGTTGGGCTGCCGCTGGCTTCGTTGAGGGCCTCGGCGTAGATGAGCAACACGTCCGAGAAACGCAGGTACGGAAAGCTCTTGCCCGCGTTACCCGCCACCCGCGAGGTCAAATCTGCCAGCTTCCAGAACGATACGGCGCGGGCGGGGTCGGTTCCGTCTACCGTTAAATCGACTCTCTGGCTGTTAGTGGGGTTAATGTACGAAGTTAGAAACGTAACGTCCCGGCGTTTGTCAGTGGCCACGTAGCTGTCGAACAAGCTTTTGCTTACCCGGAAAATGCCGCTGCCGTTGTTGGGTACAATCGGTGCTCCACGTGGCGCGTAGCCCGTCGAGAAGTTGGTGCCCGCCAAGTCGGTTACGTATAGAACTTCGAATAACGATTCTTTACCACCCCGGTTTTTCAAATCGAACACGTCGGCGTAATTAGCCCAGAGGTCATATTGATTGCCGTCGATGACTTCTTTGGCTTTGGCAGCAGCCTGCGCCCAGAATGGCGAAGTGGCCGCGTTGCCCGCCCTCGTTAAGTATACTTTCGCCAGTAACCCCTTAGCCGCGCCCTGCGTGGCCCGCCCGATGTCGGAGCCGGTGTAACTTCTCGGCAATACGGTTTCGGCTTCCTTTAAATCAGCGTCAATGAGCGAATAGACCTCATCGGCTTTGGCACGGGGCAACTGCACGTTTTCCAGCGAGGTCGTTTCATTCGTAGCCAGGGGTACGTCGCCGAAGAAGCGTACTAAGTTGAAATACATCATCGCCCGGATAAACTTGGCTTCACCTACGTAGCGTTTTTTGAGCGTTTCGTCCATCGTAATCGACGGCACCCGCTCAATAACCACATTACAGCGCTGAATGGCCTGGTAACAATTCGACCAGATACCCCCCGTGAATGTATTTGTCGAAACCAAGCCATACCGCCACAGGGCCACCCGGTCGGCATTACCGGTTAGGAACGGAATGCCGTCGTCGGCAGCTATCACGTTAGGCGTTACAATCACTTCGTCGCGGTAAATAGTCCGCAGGGTACTGTAAGCCCCCGTTACGGCGGATTCGGCGTCAGCGGGGGTTCTATAAAACGTACTCGACGCCGGACTGCCTAACGGAGCCAGGTTTAAGTCGGGTTGACAAGAAGCAACAAAGAGTGTCGCAACGGATGTTGAAAGAACGAAGATTGGGCTGGCGAGCCAGTGAAAGAGTGTTGTCGCCGACGTTGACAGGCGGTGAAATAGCGAATGTGATTTCATGGCATTAAGTCGTTCAGAAGGTCAGGTTTAAGCCTACTAATAGCGTTTTGGCGGCTGGGTACCCACCGTAGTCCATGCCTTGGCTGATGGATGTCGTTCCGAACCGGCTCACTTCCGGATCGAAGCCCGTGTACTGGGTGAACGTCAGCCAGTTCTGCGCGGATGCGTACACCTTCGCCGACCGAACGCTCACGCGCTTCAGCCAGTTTTCAGGCAGTGTGTAGCCCAGCGAAATGTTTTTGACCCGCAGATACGAACCGTCTTCAATGTGAAACGTCGATAGAATCCGCTGCCCGCCCGTGGTGGTAGCGCGGGGAATTTCGTTATTCGGATTGGTGGGTGTCCAACGGTTCAGCACATCGGCCGACTGGTTGTTGTTGCCGTTCAGGTTATACAGGTCGAACCGCCCGAAGTTCAGAATATCGTTGCCGAAGCTACCTTGCAAGAAGACGTTTAGATCGAAGCCCCGGTAGGTAAACGTGTTGTTCAGCCCACCGAAGAATTTGGGGATTCCATTGCCGATCACCGTCCGGTCGAGGTCATTGATAGCCCCGTCGGTGTTAAGGTCGGCGTAGCGAAAATCGCCGGGTCGGGCCGTCTTTTGCGCCGAAGCGTCAATCTCCGCCTGGTTCTGGAAGATGCCCTCAACCACGCGCCCGTAGAAGTTGCCCAGCGGCTGCCCAACTTTCAGCTGCACCGTGTTCGACACCTGCAAATGCCCGCTGCCGTCGCCCGCCGTAAATTCGGGTCGCCCGTCGAGGGTCAGGATTCTATTTCGGTTGAAAGCGATGTTGAACTCGGTAGTCCACCCGAATCCGCGCCCGCTCCGGTTAATGTTTACCGTGTTGATGCCCAACTCCAGCCCCCGGTTTTCGACTTGGCCGATGTTCTGTAAAGCCGTACTGTAGCCCGTCGTTTGTGGTACATTGACCGAAAACAGCAGATCAGACGTGGTTTTAACGTAATAGTCCGCCGTAAGCTGCACCCGGTTGTTCAGCAGGGCGGCATCGATACCCACGTCGAATTGGGCGTTTCTCTCCCACCGCAAATCGGCGTTGGCAACGCCGTTGGGTACGCCCCCCACGCGCAGAGCGGCATTAGCGCCCCCGAACGGGTACGACGACACGATGATACTCGACAAATACCGGTAATCGCCGATTCCTTCCTGATTCCCCGACAGGCCATAGCTTAGTCGTAGTTTCAGGTCCGAAAAAACGGTTTGGCCTTTCATGAACGACTCGTTAATCAGTCGCCAAGCGAAGGCCCCCGATGGGAAAAAGCCGTATTTGCGGTTGGGACCGAAGCGCGACGAGCCATCCTGCCGGGCGGTCAGCGTGAGCAAATACCGGTCAGAGAAGCCGTAATTCACGCGGGCCAGGTACGAGATTAACGCCCAGTCAGCCGCGCCCGAATTGGGCGTTTGCAGCGTGGCGCCCGCGCCGAGGTTATTGAACAGGGCAAAATCGTCGTTGAAATTGATGGCGTTGGCTCCTACGCTTTCGATATGATACCCCTGCGTGGTGTAGCCCAGCAAGGCGTTCAGATTGTGTTTACCGCCCAACGTTTGGGTGTACGTCAGGATGTTTTCGTTGAGCCAGTTCAGGTTCTGGCTCGTAGACACCGACGCGCTGCCGTTGGTACCCGCGCCCAGCCCAATCTGCCGGGTCACGTAGAAATTTGATTTCGTGTTATACAGATCGGCTCCCCAGGAGGTGCGGAAGGTCAGCCCGTCGATGATTCGAAAATCGGCGAAGACGTTGCTCAGCAGTCGGGTCGTGGAAAACTGGTCGGTGATTTCGTTGGCAAGGCCGAGCGGATTGTCCACTAAGTTGCCGTTGAGGGTGCTGAGGTCGCGGTAGTAGGTACCGTTCGCGTTGTAAACCGGAAAGGTCGGGGCGAAGTTGAGGGCCGCGTTCGTCACGCCCGAATTGCCCCCGCCGTCGGTTTCGGTGCGCGAGCTGTTCGAGTTGGTATACGCCCCCTGCATCGACAGGCCCACTTTGAGCCGGGATGATACCTCACGATCCAGGTTGGCCCGGAGGGTATAGCGTTTAAAAAACGAATTGCGGATGATGCCCTGCTGGTCGTAGTAGCTTCCCGAAATGGCGTACCGCGTTTTGGTTTCCCCACCCGAAATACCTATTTGGTGATTCTGAATTGGGGCCTGGCGGAATACTTCGTTTTGCCAGTTCGTGCCTTCGCCCAACGTTGAGGGCAGCGGTTGCGTGGCCGATGAACCGTCGAAATACGCCCGTCCGCCCCCGTTGATGCGGGCTTCGTTGATAAACTCCGCATACTGCTGCGCGTTCAGCAGGGGAATCGTCCGGCGCACCGACTGCACACCGTAGTAACCTTCGTAGGTAACAACCGACTGGCCGGCCTTACCCCGTTTCGTAGTGACGATGACCACGCCGTTGGAACCGCGCGACCCGTAGATAGCCGTGGCCGATGCGTCTTTTAGTATCTCAATCGACTCAATATCCGTTGGGTTAATCGAATTCAAATTGCCCGTTGGATAGCCATCAATGACGTACAGCGGTTCATTCCCCGCGTTGACCGACCCAGTTCCCCGGATGCGGATGGTCGCTGCGCCCCCTGGCCGGGCCGAGTTTTGCGTCACCAGCACGCCGGGTGCGCGTCCTTGCATGGCCCGGTCCAAGGCAACAACCGGCGTGGCTTTGATGTTCGCTTCGCCGACTTTAGCGACCGAACCGGTCAAGTCCGACTTCTTGACCGTACCGTAGCCAACCACCACGACTTCATTCAGCGTTTTGTCGTCAGCCTGTAGCGTGATGTTGAGCGTGGTCTGGTCGCCTACTGTGGCTTTCTGTGGCAAATAACCGACGTAACTAAACACCAATACAATTCCCTGCGCCGGGTCGGAAACGCTCAGTCGGTAGCGACCGGAGCCATCGGTTGTGGTGCCGCGTGTGGTGCCTTCCACCACCACGCTCACCCCGGGTAGCCCCGTGCCGGTTTCGTCGGCCACGAGTCCCGTGATGAGCCGGTCGGCAGGCGGGTTGGCCATTGGCGCATTCGTTTGGACCGGGAGCGCGGTCAGCGACAAGAAAGTATTCTCCCCTTTGCGGAGCAAAATCTGTTTCTTGCCGATCACCTCATAACTAACGGTCGTATGTCGGAACAGGGCTTCCAACACGACCGACAGAGGCTGGTTCGTGACTTGGATGGATACCCGCCGGTCGGCCTGGATTTGCCGGGGCATGTAGGAGAACGTAACCTTAGCGGCTTTCTCGATTTTAGTCAGAACGGCGCTTAGTTCCTGCTGTTCGACAGACAGGCTGACGGGCCGCTCCAGAATGGCCTGTGCCTTGGCTGTTTCGGCGCGGCTCAGGCCAATAAACAGCATGGAGTATAAAAGCTGAATAAGGGTAATACGCATGATGACCGACCCGTAGGTGTTACAACGTCGACGTAATTGCATAGAGTTAAGGGTTTTTGAATTAAGGAATTTCGGAGGTTTGTTGAGTGGTTTCGTCCGAACAGCCGGGGCTGCTGATGACCACCTGAGCGTCAATCACTTTGTAGGATGCGCCCAACAGCTTACAGAGAATTCGGAGTTTTTCGTGCAGGTTTTCTTCTTCTAAGGAGGTCGTAATGGCGCAGTGGCGCATCACGTCTTCATCGTACACCACGTCCACGCCATATACTTTTTCGATGGCCGCGAACACCCGCGAAACCGGGGCATTCTGGAAGGTGAACGTTGCCAGTTGCGCCGGAGAAACCAGGACGGCCGGTTTCTCAACCAGCGTTTTTACCAGCCGAAGTTCTTCACTCAGATACGTCACCTGCTGGTTGGGCGTCAGTACGACCCCGATGGTTTCCGGGTCGGTTTTTGTTCGGGTTAGCGTCGCTAATTTGTGCGAGTAAACCGACACCTTACCCGTGCGAACCGAAACCGTTACATTCCGGCCCGACGATTGGGCGTTCACGCGGAAACTGGTGCCCAACACCTTCGTAACTACGTCGTTGGCGTAGACCAGAAACGGCTTTGTGGGGTTCTTCTGCACCTCGAAGAAAGCATCACCCGTGAGCGTCACTTCCCGTTTAGCCCGCGCGAAAACCGCCGGATACTGAAGGCGGCTACCCGGCTGGAGCGTTACCCAACTCGAATCGGGCAGTCGAAGCCGTTGCGGAGTGGCCGAACTATTCGACTGGTTGATGAACGTAAGCACTGACTGAGATCGCGGCCTGTTGACGAATCCGTTCGACGACTCCGGCCAGATAACCCAACCCATTCCCAAGAGCAGACCAGCGACTACGGCCGCTGCCGCCCAGCGCTGCCACCCCGAGTCCAACCGCCAGACCGGCGTTTGCTGAACCGTGCGGCTCGCCAGCGCCGACCAGTTTTTGGCCAGCATCCGCTTTTGTTCATCGGCATCGGGCAGAGCAACGTCGGTATCCAACGAATCGAACCACTGATCGAGCAGCGCCCGTTCTTCGTCGGTGCAGGTGCCCTGGCGATATCGGGCTAACAGTTCCTCGTATTTTGCGCGATCCATGGGCCTGAGTTTCCGTCCAAAAAGCATAGACGAATAGCCCGAAAAATTCCCTAAGCCGACCGGCAAATTTTTTTGGGAAACAGTTGACGGGTTGCCGTCAGTATAGAATAAAGGCTACCCAACCCAAGGCAAAATCGCGCAGGTGATGGCGCAGAAACGTTGTTGAGCGGGCGAGATGGTATTCGATGGCTTTTTCGGTGAGATTCAGCCGTTGGGCAATTTCGCGGATCGTAAGTTGTTCAAACCGGCTGAGCACGAAGATTTCCCGCGTTTTGTCGGGCAACTGAGCCAGTGCCTGCTGGAGCGCTTCAGAAAGCTCGTTTAGTTGAACGGCTTCGGAAGTCGCGAAAACGTCGGTTGGAAAAAACAATCGGAGTTGATCGAGATAATGTTCTTCCTGAATGTGCCGACGGATGTAGTCGATCATCAGGTTCTTGAGCGAAACACCCAGAAAAGCCGGTACGTTGATGATGCGCAACGTGGCCCGCTTCTGCCAGAGCATGACGAACAATTCCTGCGCCAGTTCCTCGGCGACTTCCTTACGCCGGAGCTTTCGGTGCGCTATTACGTACATTTTGTACCAATACCGCTCGTACAATTCCCGAAATGCCTCTTCGTTGTTGTCGCGAAGTAAGTCAATCAATTCGGCATCGGTCAGGCGGTGTGGGTGCATATGGCCTACGTTTACCTGTAAAGTTGTATAAAATATAGAGATAAGACAAAAGTGCAGATACAGACAAATTCCTCTTAACAGGATCGCTGAGTAAATGATTTAAGGAATCGCGAGTTTATTCAAGATGAGCTGTCTTACTGTCGCTTTTCTAACGTGCTTGAAGTTGTCTCTTCAGAACGGCAAATGATGCCAATTGGCTGTATTTGAGTTGACCCTGACTCAACGAAATACCTTTGGCTAAAACCCGTCAGGCGGCTTTTGTACGCTTGATGCCTCAGTCGATGGTCTTGGAATGAATTCGCCAATAGTATCTATTTCTAAAAGAACCCCTTAGAGACCAAGGTCAAAGAAAAGTAAGCTGTAGCATTGACACTAATCTGCGTGAAATTTAACCATATTTCTAAAAATACAATCCTGTACTTGCCCCCTGGTTATGGTGCCGAACGAGCCGAAATTTTCTGGCAAACGGCCAATTATGATCACTTCATGGAGAATTACCGGACGGACCTGGCTAAGCTTACGCCTTTGGAACAGGTTCATAATCTCCGCTTCGCGGATGTGGCCCGGATGTTATCGGGCAACGTGTTGATTCGACCGGTGCCCAAGTCAACGCACAAATACCAGGTGCTTGCCTACTGGCATCAGAATTATTACTTGACTATCTTTGCCTTGGAACGGCGATCGGAAAATTCTTTAGTTATGTTTGCCGGTAATATTACACTTACATTACTTATGAAAGCCGACACATCACCGCCTGTCAGCAATACGCCCAAGAGATTCAGCACAAGTACGACCGCTACAAGGTTTCCCACCGGGTAAGGGTCCCCCGCTTAGGCTGAATGGGGTTTGGTACACCGAAGATGAGACGGGCGAGTGGGTCAAGATGAAAGGCTGATTGCGCAGTATGAGTTTTGATCCTTCTTATCCCAACCGCAAAGATTGGCGTCGGCCCTACCAGCCGTCAAAGCGCTTTGACCGCTCTTGCCTCAATCACGGAGCCTGTTCCTGGTGTCGGGCCAACCGCCTACACCGGCAAGACCTAAAAGCTGCGCTGCCGGCAACGGCCGAACTTACCTGATTTGACTAAATTTACTTAACCCGGCCTTCATTCTCGGCTTTTAACATCTGCGTTATGTCTGCTTCTACTCGTAACATCATTGCCTGGGTTCTGCAAGTACTGCTCGGTCTGGCTTTCATCGCTTCGGGCTTCAACAAACTGCGCGACATGGCGGCTACCACCGGCATGTTTGACAGCATGGGCCTGCCGAGTGTGCTGGCTTACGTCATCGGCGGGGCTGAGGTGCTCGGCGGTATCGGCCTGCTGATCCCGCGCTTCACCCGCTTGGCTGCGATGGGCCTGATCGTCATCATGATTGGGGCGGTTTTCATGCATGCCACCAAGATTCCCGGTGGTTTGGCCGGCGGAGTGCCGGCCGTTGTTTTGTTAGTGCTGCTGGGCGTGCTGCTGTGGCTGCGTCAACCCGCACCACCAACGACAGCCTAATGCTTGGCTTAGGGGCGTTTGCGGCCCTCGCTGCTGACCACTGCAAGGCTTAACCATCCATCTGCGGACCACTCTTAATTCTGAGGTGAGGTATTTCACATGAGATAGCTTATAAAACTACCCTCGGAATGATACCAAAAACATCAAGGTAAGAAGGGTTAGAGGAAGCCGGCAAACGGCACCCTTGAATGCACCGAGTTGGCAGCGCTCGTTTTGATCAGCCGCTACTTTTGGGTAACTCTCGGGGACGGGCAGGGACGCACTTCCTTCGTTCTACCTTCACCCGGCTCTAACGGCTCATGAACCCTTTCAGTCCCTGGCTACATCGGCGGCTGCTGAGCGGGCGGCTACCGGCCGGCTTGGCTCAGGACACGCTCCACAGCACAAACACCGCAATGGGCCGGCTCGAGTCTTAGAGCCGCCCTCAGGCGCTTGAGACCAGTCGTAGGGTAGTCACTTAGTCGTACAATTGTATCATTTATCAGTGATGTAATCTCACATTTGTAGAACATAAGACTGTGAGATGAACGACCCGTGACGAATTTGGTAATCCCGCACCGGCGGACCGACCACCGTGGTCCCCTTTTTTAGTTATACCCCACAAACCAACGTCAAATAGCAGTTGTCCCAACCGAAGTGATTGCCCGGTTTGTTTATCTCAGAAACCGATAGGTCAGTTTGACCAGAAAGATATTACGCGACTGTTGGGCAAACACGTTGTCGAACAGGCTGCTGTTCAGGGGTGAGTCAAGGTCGGTGGCGACATCGGGCGTGTTGCCCTGTGACCAGACCAAATACACTTCCGAACCCGGTTTGTATTCCCAACGGGCCACTAAATTGGACCGAAACTGCACAAAATTAAAATCGGGCTTGCCGAAACGATAGTCCGTCAACCCATCCTGGTTCTCATCCACCGAATAACCGTCTTTTTCAACGCTAATCTCTCCCGTTCTGAAGCGACGGAACCGCCCGTCGTACGCCTGGTTAAGCGGGTCGGTCACGTAGGCGAAGTTTTGGTAAAGCGGGCGGGTGATAAACGGCTGACCGTAGTACTGAAGCGTGAGGTCGGGGGTGATGTTGTAGTTCAGGCGCAGGGTGTAGCGCATCGTTTGCTGGCTTACTTCGCTCACGATCGTCCGGGTCAGACCCTGGTAGGCCACGTTGTCCACGAACTGATCCTGTCTCCGCCAGTTATGGCTGAACCCGGCGCTTAACCGGATGTTGAGCGCATCGAGCGGCTGCAACCGAAGCCCCACGCTGTAATCACGGTTGCGCACGGTTTGCCTAAACCCCCACACCGTCGAGAAATTCAGATCGGCCACCAGCTTCTTCCGCGAATCACTCTGCACGTACGCCCACTGCGCAAGGGCCGCCGGTCGGCGCAACGACGAACCGCCCCGCAGGGCATTGTTCGATACGTCATACGGATTCCAGGTTACGCCACCGCCCACCTGCCAGTTGTTGTTGAAGTTGGCGTGCGCATTGGTGTTAAAGGCCTGATAAAGAAACTGCCCGCCAAAATCCCACCGCGACCAGTGGTTGTAGTTGATGCGGGCGGAGCGAAAAATCGAGAATGACTTTGGGTACTGCAACCCGGCCCAGGTAAAGTGGTTGATCTCGTTGGCCGTGAGCATAAAGCCAATGTCGTTCAGTTCCAGTTCGGGCGAGCGGTAGGTAGCGCCGGTTTCAAACTTGAACACCTGCCCCCGCTTGCCCGACTTACCGCCCGCCTTCCCAAACCGGATCGTGCCGCCCGTACCCGTCAGCGACGTGCGGTTTTCGTCCACGACCGTTTCGGGGGCATTGGTGCGCTGAAACAGGTGCTCAAACGCCCGCTGCGTGTTGGCAATCACTTCTTTAGAGCCTACTACGCGGCTGAAAACGACGTTGCCCCGGATGTACCACGTCCGGTTTTTCCAGTAATGTAGAAAATCCAGCCCCCCCGAATACGCGCCGGTGTGGAGTTGATTGTTGAGATTGTTTTCCCGGTTAACACCGGTAAAAATGCCACCCAATACGGTGTTGCCCGCGTTGATGTCTTTTTGCAACCGACCCACAAAATAACTCGTCAGCGGTTCCACTACTTCGCTGCGTCGGTCACCGTCGTGGTCGATCTGGGCCATGCCGCGTTGGGTAACGCTTTCGAGAACGCCGATGCTCCAGCCTTTTTTGGTCTTGCCGCTGAATTTAGCCGCGCCCAGGATGGCCGTGTTCTGCGGAATGTTCGCGTACTCGCCGTTGGCCAATGAGGGGTTGCCGTGGGGTGAGCTACCAATCCGGCGCGAGTAAAACAGAAGGTCCGAATCATAACTGTCACCCGCTTCGGAGCCGGTAAGCTGGTAATCAAAGATGTTGCGGCTCTCGACGAAAAACGGACGACGTTCCTCGAAGAAATTCTGGAAACCGTCAATCCTGACTTGTGACGGGTCCGCTTCAACCTGCCCAAAGTCGGGGTTGACCGTGAAGTCGAGAATCAGATCGCTCGTTACGGCTACTTTACCGTCCATCCCGAGGGTAACTTTTGAATCGGCACCGGTGGCAAACGGGTTGCCTTCTACTTTACGGTACGTCTCGGTACGGGCTACGACGTACGGTGCCAGCTCGACTTGTTTCTGGGCAGGCACGTTCGTCAGGCCGTGCAACTCGCCGAACCCGCTCACCCAAACGCCCGAGTTTTGCGGGATGTACTGCCAAACGGAGCGTTCGGCTTTGCGAAACAGCCGCCGGGTTACCTGAATACCCCACACTTTTTCGGCTTCGTTACCGTAGCGCAACTGACTCAGTGGTATTTTGACTTCGGCGGTCCAACCCAGCGTATCGAGGTGCGTTTTGCCGTACCAGATCGGGTTCCAGCTTGTGTCCCAGTTGTTGCCGTTCTGGGAGACGAACTCGTCGCCCCGTACGCCCGACACCGACAGCGAGAACGAAAAAGCGGTGCGTTTGTCGTGGTAGCTGTCGATATTGATTTCGACCCAGTCGCCGGGAAACTCATCGCGCCGACTCATCCGTTTGATAATGGAATCGGGCGCGGCATCGGCACACCGAAAGCCCACGTACAGAAACTTTTCGTCGTAGAGAATCTTGAAACTCGTTGGCTGCGAGGGGGGTTTGCCTTCGTTAGGTTGGTACTGCGTAAAATCGCCACCCCAGGCTACGGCGTCCCAGGCCGCTTCATTCGGCACACCGTCTAACTTAATGGGCGAACCCACCAGTTTTTGCGTGTGGTACTGTTTGGTTTCAATGGGAACGTTGCTCGCGGGCGCAATCTGAGCCAACAGAGGGTAAGTCAACAAAGAAACGAGTGCGGTACAGATGGCTCGATACATGAAAGTCAGGTTGTAGGAAAGTCGCCCGCGTCAATGACGCAGCCACCGGCAGGAACGTTGCTTCTGAGGGGCAAGATACTGCTAAACCGATTGCCGCGGCTGTTAAGAATGCTTAAAGCGGTCCTGGGTTACATTCCGATGCTCTGCGGTCTGACGACGGCGAGAAGTATGCGGCTACCCCCCTTCATCGACTACGTTGAAACAAGCACTGTACACCTGAGCGTTCATGGCCGGGCCTTCGTTGGTCGTTTGCAGCGGCCCGTTGAGCTACTCGCTGGCGATTCAGTCTGCTATAGATGAACCACTACTGACGGATTCATAACAGAGAACGGCAAGCTACGGGGCGGGCCGCGTTCGGCAAAACAACCCTACGCGTCAGGCGGGAAGTGGGTCGGCTTCGTCAAGCAAGCGCCCGCTGACTTAGCGCGCCGTCGCAAGTTGGTCGTCATAAATAGCTTAGTGAGTATGGCCATTGAGAATGGCGACACCACCCTGCCTGGTCACCTTGTCCCGAAGGGAAAGTAGCGCTTGAACCGCACGAGGATTTTTTCGAACGTCGAGTCAATCACGCTCAATCGCCGAACCACCGCTAAGCCGCCCGCCCACCAACCACCACACTGGGCCGACCGCCGACCAGAACGGCTCAGCACTCCACATCAGCGGGAGAAGTGAAGGATGATCTGGAGGAGCCGTGAGCGGTTTCTAACCGTTTGCCACCAGCCACGAATCGGACGGCACGGGCCGCCCCGCGCCGGTGCGGGCGCACAACGGGCGGCAAAGACGGATAAGCTCACTGGCCAGTAACCCGTACATCCCGGAACATGAATGCATTGTCGCTGATTCGCAGCGCTTTTCCACTGGCAGTCGTTACGTTTCGGAGCATGACCTCTTTGGTGATGACATAAGGAAATTTTTCCCGGTAGGAAGGGTCCGTCATCTCTGGATTGAAATTGGCGAAAAGGGCAGGTCCCTGGTAATTGTCGCCATGCCGGGAGTCGTCGATACGCACATTGTCAAGGGTGATTCGTTGGGGCATGTAGCAGGTGTAACCGAAGTCATGCTGACCGGAATAAGAGCCGCTGATCAGGTTAGCACTAACGGGTGTGCTGCCGGCCGGCACGAAAACACAGTTGCGAATCACCAACTCCCCATGCCAGGTACTCCCGTAGTCGGGACGCAGGTTGACTAAGCTCCGGCCACGAATGGTTGAATTCTCTACCAGCAAGACCCCGCTGCCAATGGCGTTGATCCCCATGTGTCCCAGAGTCGAGTTGCGGATGGTGGCATTCGCAACGCCCTGGTGGGCATCAAACCGGGAAAGGGTACACTGGTCATACAGCAGATTTTTACAGAAGTTAGAACCCAGAATGCCCCAGTACTTCGGGTCGTTGATGTCATTGGTCTGGCTGCAATTGACGAAGGATACGTTCAGGGCGCGGTTGGCCGATAGGTCGTACGTGCCCATCGAGACGGGCTTACCGGCCGCGCCAATGGTGCCATACGTCCTGTGTCCAGTGAGGATGGTATTCCTGACCGTTACGTAGGCGCAGTCACCGATGTTGATAAAGCCACCGTAGGGCGCACCGTGGTCTTCCTCACCCGTAATGCGGTGTTCAAGCCCTTCAACCACTACATTAGACCGCCGGATGGCGATGTTGCGGTTGTAATAGGTATACTTTGATTCGGCCTGATTGGCAATGGTGGTGAAACGCCCTCCGGTGATTTTCAGCGGTTTCTCGTCGATGGGCAGCGCAGAGATATCCGTGATCTGGTCGAAATCCCAGATGATGGGGGCGTTCATATCGACGTTGCCATCTTTGTCCACGACAAAGAGGTCGGTCTGCGAGGAGCCTTTATTTTGGTTAAGCCCAAACCGGATGTATTGCTTTACGTTCGCATTGGTAACCGTAATCAGACAGGGACCCGGCAACGACGCATCGATTTTTTTCTGGTCCCTCCGAAGGGATGCTATCGTTTCGAGCTTAAACGGTTTGAGGTCTGAGCTGACGGTGAAAACAGAAGCACTGCGATTTTGCACCTCTCGGTCGTCAATCAGGAAGGCTGCCGTGCCGAAATAGGTGTCCGTGCGGATGAAGGCAGTGCGCTCCTTGCCGCCGATATAGTAGGTAGCTCCCTCGTCGGCTTTCACCAAAAGACCGTGCCGGTTAGCAAAGGCATGAGTCGCCACGATCGCGTCTATATCATCGGCTTTCCCATCACCTCGGGCACCAAAGTCGCGGTAACCAACCCATCCAGCGGCTTTAAATTTAGCAAGATCCTTTGGGGATACGTTTAGGTGCAAGGCTCCGTTTTCATGGATGGTGATCCGAGTTTTGCCCTTTTGCGATGTAATCACGACCGGTTCAAGCGAGCCTTTCGTCTGCCCTTGCGTCACCAACGCACAACTCAATAAGCAGACAGTCAAGAGTGAAAACTTCATCATACGCGTTAGCTTAGTCGTCATGACTGTGAGGAAAGTGGGTGAGATTGCCTTGTCCTGACCCCGTTTTGGTGTCCTATGAGCCAGGCCGCCGGAGCGAGCGGAATGGATTGCCTTTATTCCAGCAAGGGCAGACCGTTCGTCGCCAGGTTTCGATCTTCGGTTGAGCGTACTCTTGCGTTTCAGCGGTGATTGATACCGATTACTTGTCATGTTCCGCGCATGGCCACTCAATACCTAGTCTTAAACAGCACCTCGAGAGAACATAGACAGCCGGACGTAGGCTTCGCTTACCTGCTTAACCGGTTGATTTCTGTGATAAGTGTCAATTGAACTTCTGGTAAAGTGGCTTGTTGGAGCGATTTACTTAGTAAAGTACAAAGCAAGTGGACTGACAATAGTATAGTATTGCTTTTTTTCGGACAGTCGCAACAGTACCGTCGCGGCTACGGGTGGTGCGCGGTTCACCGCCGACGCGGCCAGCGCCGGGACCCGTTTGACCAACGTCGGTGCGAGGCTTAGAAGCCGGAATAAATAGCAAAGCGCCTAAACCCAGCAGACCAAGGATGGTCAGCGCCCTTTTTGGCGGACTTTCAGAAAATTGAACGAGTAGCTCGTGATAGTAAACGTTGATTTCGCCCCCGTTTACGTCGAGCGATTCGCTGGTGTAAGTTAACATAAAGGAAGATTCGGTTGGCTAAAAAAAGAGCGACAAACACCATTGTCCAGTCACTTCAGGTTGTCTTACTGGGTGTTACCCCGTACTTCTTTTTAAACGCTCGGCCAAAATAATTTGGATCACTGAAACCAACTTCAAACGCGGCTTCGGCCACGCTCATACCTCCTTCAAGCAGTTGACGGGCCAAGGTCAGCCGGTAGTTGTTCAGGTACTCTTTGGTACTTAGGCCGGTGAAAGATTTGAGCTTGGTATGGAGTTGCGACCGGCTGCAATGCATCAGTTGGGCCAGGTTATCGGCCGTAACGTCTTTGTTCTTGTACTGGTGGGTCACCAGCGCAGAAAAGCGCAGGATGAACTCCTGTTCTTTGTTGCACCGGGGTAACGTCGTCAGAAACGATTCGGCTAAGCCGCCAACTAACTTTGCCTTCAGTACCGACACCGACTTCAATTGATTGGCGATCATTAAATCAAGTTCTTGGAGGTTAAATGGCTTGCTGATGTAGCCGTCGGCTCCGCTGCTGAGGCCGTCGATGACGGTTCTATCTTCTTCGTCGGTCAGCAGCAAGATGACCGGTATAGCCTGCGTCGGCGGCTTGGCTTTCAAGGTCACGCACAGGTTTCGGTTTTCGCGGTCACGGATGTCGCTGTCGCACAAAATGAGGTCGGGCAGCGTGGTTTCCGCTTTTTCTAAGCCGTCTCCAAACGTATTGGCCCTACGGATTCGGTACTGTTCCCGATAATGGCGTTTTAGGAACTGCGCCAAGTCTTTGCTCCGATCAATAATCAGGACGGTGGGTCGGTCGGGCGCAGAAGGTTCTTCCCCTAACTCGCCTATCCACTCATTCTCGGCCAGCCGCTCGTCCGGTACGCTGACAATCTGCGTACTGGGCGGGTCCGCTCTTTTCGAGTCAATGGCTTTACGAATGGGACTTTTACGGATAGGCAACCGAATGGATAAACGTTGCCGCCCGCCTTCGTCCGAAAACAGGACGGTTCCCCTCAGTAACTTCACCAAGCTGAACGTTAGCAGCAGACCGATACTGGCGGCATCCGTTTGGCGGAACAGTTCTTTGTTATGTTCGGCAACTTGGTAGCTGGTTTGAATACTCCGCAACAAATCCGGCTGACCGTCGAGCGCAAAGTCCAGACTGAGTTGACAATCCAGCGAATCCGGGGGGTTTTCAACGCGTAGGTCAAGAGTCAGTTCGTCGCCGTTGGTCAATTCGTTGGCGAGGAAAAAGAAGACGTTGCTGACGATCATTTCCAGCTTTCCGGCGTCGAACGCAGCCATCAGATACGGGGGCGAAACGGTAAGCCGTCGACGGACGCGCCGGGCCTGGAGCAGCGGGTCAAAGCCCTGCACTGTTTCTTTCACGAACGCGATTACGTCGGCGTCGGTCAGGTTGATCCGCTGAACACTGCCACTTTTTCGGAGTTCCGTGATCTGGTCAATCAACAACTGCAACCGCTTCGCGTTCTTTTTGATGACGCTGTAATTGGTTACCGAGTCAGCTTGCCCGGCCGGGTTGGGCCGCATCAGTTCGTCAACCTCCGCCATAATCAGGGTAATCGGCGTTTTGAACTCGTTGGACAGAAACGTGAAGAAATTCAACTTCTGTTGATTGAGTTCCTCGCTTTTTTCGCGCTCAACCCGCTCCATCTGCACGGCCACTTTCTGGTCGTTAAGGAACGTAATCAACCGGCGATACAGCAGCAGTCCGCCAATGCCCAGCAGCCCATAGAGCAGGTACGCGTAGGGCGTTTGCCAGAACGGTGGTCTGATAATCAACCGAATTGTTCGCTCCGTCGGCGACAGTGCCCCGTCGGACCGGTACGACCGAACGCGAAAGGTGTACTCGCCCGGCGACAGGTTGGTGTAGGTCCGGGAATGAACGGTTGTTTTAGGATTCCAAGTTTTCTCAAAGCCTTCCAAGTAATACGTGTAGTAGTTCGTGCGGGACGAAAAGTAGTTAATCGCGACGAAGTCTAACGTGATGACGTTTTGGGCGTAGTCAAACCGCAGTTCGTCCGTTTCGTCGATGGGTTTGGTCAGTACCGATTCACCATCGGCCTTTACGGCCTGGTTGAACAGTTTCAGGTCGGTGAAATAAACGGGTGGGTCAACGACGCGCTTCGTGATTACGTCGGGATCAAACTGACACAGGCCGTCCACGCTCCCGAAATACAGCCGGCCCCGCCGGTCTTTGAACGACGATTTGAAGTTAAACTGCGTCGCTTGAAGGCCGTTGCTCTTGTCGAAAATTCGGTACGTTTGCCGCCGGGGATCGAACGCGAGCAGGCCCCGGTTGGTCGAAAACCAGTACGTTCCCCGGTTGTCTTCCAAGATGCCATATACAGTCTGACTGGGCAGGTAGGCATTGACCGAATTTGGTATAAACGTTTGCCGGGCGTAATTCCATTGGCTGACGCCCCCGTCGAGGCTTCCAAACCATAGGTTATGCTTCGCGTCTTCGTAGATCGTGATGATTTGATTGTTTCGCAGAACGGGCGTGTTACCAACGTGGTAGTGCGTTAGCTTGGCCGAAACAGGATTATAACAGTAAATGCCCGAAAATCGGGTAGCCATCCAGAGCTGACCGGCGACATCTTCTTTAATCGCGTAGACGTGTAGCTGAGCGAATATTTCCGGCCGGAACAACCGGAACGTACCCGTTTTCTCGTCCAGTATGTTCAGCCCCCGAATCGTACCGACCCAGAGCGTATTCGTCCGGTCGCGGCAGATGGCGTACACCCCATTGTTCGAGATCGACTGTGGGT
>CAXUEB010000002.1:19131-20560 GCA_964249775.1 uncultured Spirosoma sp. | reverse complement strand
GTTCAGTCCGCCCATGTACGTACCCACCCAGGCGACGCCCGACGGGTCGACGTGGATGGTGTGGACGTTATCGTCGCTCAAACCGTTTTTGCGGTTGTGGTAGGTGTACCGGCCCGTCGTTGGGTCATACACCGTGATGCCCCCGTCTTCGCTGCCGATCCAAAGTCGTTGGTTGGCGTCTTCTACGAGTTGACTAACGGCTTTCCCGGCTAAGCTTTGTCCGTCCGAGGCCGCGAACCGATGGCCAAACGAAACACCCGCGGGCTTGGCGTAGTTAACTCCGCCGAAGTACGTACCCACCCAAACAATACCGTCCCGGCTGACGCAACTCGAATAAACGGCCCGGTCGGTTAGTTCGTAAGGCGAATTGGCAAACGAATGATCATACCACCGGGCCGTTTGGCGTTGTTTGTCAATTACGACTAGACCCGATTCGCCACCGACCCACAAGTTACCCGCCCGGTCTTCGGTGAAGGTGCGAATCACCCGGATGTTGTTTTTGGTAAGCCGGTTAAACCAGTCGACCGGCCGGAAACTCATGTCCGTTTCGTCCAATTGGAGCAAGCCGACATTGGTACTCATCCAGATCGTTCCCCGGCTGTTCTTATACAGCTTGTAATCCAGAAAAACCGGCTTGGTTTCGTGACCAGTTTCGTGGATAGTCGGCCTGATAATGCGCTCGCCGGTCGTGGTAATGACCCACGGCTGGTTTGCTTCCAGAATCAAGAAGGCTCCCTTTTTGAAGTCGCAGATGGACATTCTGCCCGGCCAATAGGTGTCGGACCGGTTTTGGCCGTTCAGCACATAAATTCCGTTTCGAGTGCCAACCAACAATTCCCCTGTTGACACCTGTTTGATGTCTGACACGTACACCGGCTTTTTAGTCAGCCCGACCCGTGCGAATCGGTCTTTGTCAACGTCGTAACGAAACAAACCCACCGCCGTACCTACCCAGAGTTCTTGACCAACTGCGTACAGACAGTTGATCCGGTTGGCTTCAACGCTGGGATTACCCCAACCGTCGAATGTGTACGTCCTCATGCGTTGGCTGTCATAGCGACTGACACCATCCCGCGTGCCAAACCACATGAACCCTTTGGCGTCCTGGACAATGCTGAACACCGAGTTGTGGGAAAGTCCTTCCTCTGTTGTGAGCCGGCTAAAATAAAACGGTTGAGCAATGCAGTTACTGCTCAAAGCAATCAATGTACTGATTATCAGTTTGATACGTAGTTTCATTGCTTGACTTATGGGATCTATTTTACGCCCACTATTAATCAGGCTGGCTGTGTTGTATTTCGCACGAAATGTCAATTAATCGCTGAATAAGCCAAAAATTGTTTATTTGTCCGATTCATTTGAACAAAAGTAATGATTTCATCACCCTGCGTATCTTTAAATTGCAAAACCATTCCTTTGAATTATACCA
>CAXUEB010000002.1:801-19121 GCA_964249775.1 uncultured Spirosoma sp. | reverse complement strand
ATCTTTCCCGTTTAATTTGTTACTGCTGCTACTAATGGCTGGAACGCCCGCGCTGGCGCAGCAACGGACCCTGACGGGTAAAATCAACAACGAAAAGGGAGAAGGTCTTCCAGGTGCTACGGTTCTGCTCAAAGGCACCACTACCGGCACTTCCACCAATGCCGACGGCAACTATACGCTGGCCGTTCCCGAAGTGCAGGCAAACGGCACATTGGTCGTTTCGTTCATTGGCTATCTGTCGAAGGAAGTAGTTATCGGCAATCAGTCAACCATCGACGTAACTATCGAGCCGGATGCCAAAGGCTTGCAGGAAGTTATCGTCGTTGGTTACGGCACCCAACGAAAGGAATCGCTGACCGGGGCCATTTCGGCAGTGACGGCCCGCGATGTTGGTCGGGTTCATGCGGCTACGGTGACGGGCACGCTCGCTGGCAAAATTCCCGGTGTGCAGTTCCGGCAACCCGACGGACGGCCGGGCGCGGCTGCCAACATTCAGATTCGGAATATGGGTGGTAATCCCTTGTTTATCATCGACGGCGTACCCAAAGACAAATCGCAGTTCGATAATCTCTCGCCCAACGACGTTGAAACGATTACGGTACTGAAAGATGCTTCGGCGTCAATTTACGGCTCGCGGGCGGCCAACGGCGTCATTATCGTGACGACCAAGCGCGGGGCCGCCGGTCAGAAAAGCACGATTAGCTTAGATGCGTACTACGGCTTCCAGAACTGGACCCGGTTTCCTAAAGTCATCAACGCCTACGAGTGGAACCTGGGCCGGGCCGAAGCCGACATTAACCGACCGAACGGCACAACGGCTTACACGCAGGCGGAGTTAGACAAGTACAAAGCGGGCACAGAATTCGGTTACCAGAGTTTCGACTGGTACGATTTCATTATTCAGCCTAACTCGCCCCAGTCGAACGTCAATTTGAGCGCCAGTGGCGGCACCGACCGGGTGAACTACTATATCTCGGCTACCCGGCTGGACCAGAATTCGGTGCTGGGTCGCGAGTTTCTGTTCAACCGCTCCAACATCCAGTCGAACATCGACGCCCGCATTTCGGACAAGCTTAAAGTGGGCCTCACGATTGCCGGGCGGCAGGAAACCCGTAAGAATCCGGGTGTGCCGGGCGGGGATGACTACGAAGCGCCCAAGTTCGCCATTTTCCGCAACCGCCCCGGCGAGCGGCCCTACGCCAACGATAATCCGGCCTACATCAACACCATCAGTAACCCGGCTTCCAACTGGGGCTACCTGAACTACCAGCGGTCGGGTTTTCTGGAGGAAGTTTACAGTTCCATTACGCCCCAGGTGACGGGTGAATACCAGACGCCCCTCAAAGGATTGGTGCTCAAAGGCTTATATTCGTACATGCTCCGCGACGCGCAACGCGAGGTATTTGAGTACACGTATGACACGTATACGTATAACCCCACGACGCAAACGTATAACCGGACGGGCGGCAGCCAGAATCCCTACCGGCAGCGGGTCAACAACAAAATCGATGAAACCGTTGGGCAGATTCAATTAGCTTACGCCAATACGTTCGGCAAGCACGCCTTCAATGCCCTGGTGCTGCGCGAACAATTAGGTCGTCGGGAACGGAACGTCGAAGCCCGCTCGGTGCCGAAAACCAACTCCTTGCCCGTGCAGCAATTCGCCGACTTCGTGGCCTACAACGACACGGATTTTCGGCAGGCGCGGGTCGGTTACGTCGGTCGAGTCAACTACAGCTACGCGGATAAATACTTCGTGGAAGTGGCCGCCCGGCGCGATGCCTCCTGGAAATTCTCGCCCAGCCGGCGGTGGGGTACGTTCCCGTCGATTTCGGGAGCCTGGCGCCTTTCGGAAGAAGCCTTTTTTAAGTCGTTCACGAACGACGGCCGGGTGCTGAACGATCTCAAACTCCGGGCTTCCTACGGGCAGTTGGGTGACGACAACATCATCTTCGATAACAATCCGAATTTACCCCTCGACCCGTTTGCTTACGTACCGGGTTATTCCTACAATCCGGGCAACATTCCCGGTATTATGTCGGGCGTGACAACGACGACGGCCCGCGACCGGGGCATTGCGTTTGACCGGATCTCCTGGCTCACCGCCAAAGTAACGGACATTGGACTGGACTTCGGGCTGTTCAACAACAAGATTACCGGTACGCTGGATTACTTCCGACGCAATCGGGATGGTATTCCCGTCGTCAGGAGCGACGTGTTCGTGCCGAGCGAATTAGGCTACGCCTTGCCGCGAGAAAACTTGGAGCGCGACGCGGTCGTCGGGGGCGAAGCCTCGGCGGTCTACAACGGCAACGTCCGGGGCGTTCGGTTTACGGTCGGTGGAAACATTTCCTACGCCCGCAACAAGTTTATCAGTCCCTATAATCCGCTCTACGGCAACTCGCTGCTCGAATACCGCGAGTCGCGGGAAAACCGCTGGAGCAACATTTTCTGGGGCTACGAGGTGGTTGGCCAGTTCCAGTCGGTCGACGAGATCAACAATTACGCCGTCAACAATGACGGGCAAGGCAACCGGACAATGCTGCCGGGCGATCTGATCTACCGCGACCAGAATAACGACGGCATCATCAACAACCGCGACGAGCGGCCCATTGGCTACGGCATCAGCACGACGCCGGTACTGTCGGGCGGTATCAATTTCACGGCTTCCTACAAAGGCTTTGACTTCGCAACTGATTTTTCGTTCGGGTCCGTCCAGTCGATCAACCGGCGGTTCGAGCAGCGCAACGCGTTCCAGAACACGGGCAACGTACCGCGCTTTCTGTTCGACAACCGGTCGCGCCGGGCCGATCCGCTCAACCCGGATAGTCCCTGGATTGTGGGCAGCAGCATTCCCCTGCGCTACAACGACGGCGGGCACAGCAACGTAAACCGGGACTCGAACTGGTGGCTGCTCAACACAAAGTTCTTCCGCAACCGGACGACGGAATTGGGCTACACGCTGCCAACGGCCCTGACCACGCGGGTTAAAGTTCAGAAGCTGCGGGTGTTTGTCAATACGTATAATCTGTTCTCGATTGACAACGCCCGGCCCTACGGTCTCGACCCCGAAGTGCAGGACGAGAACGGGCTGCAATACCCGCAGACCAAACTGGTGAATTTTGGCTTGAACATCAGCTTCTAATCTTGATCTCCAACATGAAAAAAGTCTTTCTATCATTAAGTGCGGTGCTGCTGCTAACCGTCGGTTGCAGTGACGAGAAGTTCCTGAACGTAAAATCGACGAATATTCTGCTGCTGAACGAGGTGTACGGCGATCCCCGCCTGACGCTGTCGGTGGTGACGGACCTGTACAACCGAATTCCTGATTTGGTCGAACCCGCCAACTTCGGCATCTACGCCAGTTTTGACGAAGCCTTCGCGTCTGGCGATTACGGTCGCCATCAAAATCGGGAATACAGCTACGACGACTGGAGCTACTGGGATTACGGCTACATCCGGGAGATTAACCTGTTTATCGAGCGCGTGAACGCGGCCACGGCGCTGACGGCCGCCGACAAGCAACAGTTTGCGGCCGAAGGGCGCTACCTGCGGGCGAATGCGTATTTTGAACTGGTCAAGCGCGTGGGCGGGGTACCGCTCATTACCGAATCGCTCACCTACGATTACAGTGGCGACGCCAGCTACCTCCGCAAGCCCCGGGCGAAAGAATCCGAGGTGTACGATTACGTCATCAGCGAACTGGAGGCCATCAAGTCGCTGCTGCCCAAAAACGCCGGTGAAAAGTCGCGGGCTACGTATGGCCTGGCGTTGGCGACTAAAGCGAGGGCTGCCCTCTACGCCGGGTCGATTGCCAAATACGGAGCGACTACCCCAACGGTGTCGCTGCCGGGCGGTGAGGTGGGCATTGCGGCCAACCTCGCCAACGGGTATTACCAGACGGCCTTAGCCGCGGCTCAGGAGTTGATCAACTCCGGGCAGTATTCGCTCTACCAGAAAAGCGCCGATCTGTCGACCAACTTCGCCAACATCTTCTTGGATAAGGGCAATAACCCGGAGGTCATTTTTGTCGAAGATTACAAGCTGCGGAGTGGCAAAGTACACGGCTTCGCCTTGGACAACCAGCCCCGCGCCATTACCGAAGAAGGCGAACGGGGCGGTCGGCTCAACCCGTCGCTGAACCTCGTGCAGTCGTTCGAGAAGTTGGACAACACCTTCGCGCCCTTCGCCATCAACACGGGAGCGGCCACGGATTACATCTATTACAACCAGCCCGAAGACCTGTTCGCGGGTCGCGATGCCCGGCTGCGGGGTACGGTGCTGGTACCCGGCGCTACGTTCAAAGACCGATCCATCGACATTTTTGCCGGGTTGCTGCTGGGCAACGGCAGCATTCTGTCGGGTGATCAGTTGGGGCAGCTAAGGACCGTCAACGGCGTTTCGGTGCGGGCGGTCGGTTTGTCGGGACCCATCGACGGCACCGACGGCTCGGCGCAGAGCGGTTTTTACATGCGGAAATACAACGATCCGGTGCCGGGATCGGGGCAGATTGGTACGCAGAGCGAAGTCTGGAACGTGCGCCATCGCTACGCCGAAGTCCTGCTCAATGCCGCCGAAGCCGCCTACGAATTGGGGCAGGGCGCGGTGGCCGCCCAGTACATGAAATTGGTGCGGGACCGGGCTGGATTAACTAAGGCGCTGACCCCAGCCGAAATCAACTTCGACCGGATTGTTCACGAACGGAAAGTCGAACTCGCGTTCGAGAACCACCTACTCTGGGACATGAAGCGGTGGCGCATCGCCCACATTGTCTGGGACGGCAGCAACTCCGACCTAACGACGCAGCCCGGCAAAGCCACCGAACCCAGCACGCGGGTGTACAGCCTGTGGCCTTACAAAGTATACGATCCGGGCGGGGCCAACCACAACAAGTGGGTGTTCCGCCGGGTGTTGTCGAGCCGCGTCACGCAGAGTCATATCTTCCGGCTGGGCAATTATTACTCCCGCATCAGCGACGCCATCATCAACAACAACCCGACGATTATCCGCAACCCGAATCAGTAAGTTTCCGGTCCTTCAACCTTACCATTTATGACCATGCGATTCCCTCTTTTCCTGGCGCTGCTGCTCACTGTTGGGCTGAGCGCTTGCGAGTTTGATAATTTTGAACCGCCCAAATCAACCTTTGAAGGGCGGCTGGTGTACCGGGGCGAACCCCTGCTGATCCAAAGCGCCAACGTAGCGGTGGGCAACAACTCCGATTTCCCGGTTTTTCTGGAGCTTTGGCAACGGGCTTACAACAACCGGAGTTCGATTCGGATACCGATCAAGCAGGACGGCTCGTTTTCGTCTTTACTCTTCGACGGCGATTATAAACTGATCGTGCCCAACGGGCAGGGCCCTTTCCTCTGGAAACGCACGGCCGCCAACGCGCCCGACAGCTTGGACGTACAAATCCGGGGCAGCCAGACGCTCGACGTTGAGGTAACGCCCTATTACATGGTCCGCAGCCCGCAGTTTACCATCAGCGGTCGGAAAGTTTCGGGCAGCGTTAGGCTCGAAAAAGTCATTACCGACGCGGTGAATGGCCGAACGGTCGAGCGCGTCTCGCTGTACGTAAACCGGTCGCAGTTCGTTGATGCGGGCAACACAATTAGTACGGCCAATGTGGCCGGGACGACTATTACCGACCTTAACAGCGTCAGCCTAACTACGGCCGACATCCCCGCGCTGGTGCCGTCGCAGAGTTACGTATTTGTCCGGATTGGTTTAAAGATTACCGGCGTTGAAGACATGATTTACACGCCCGTTCAACGGGTGAATTTTTGATTCGTACCGGCAGTGCCCGACGTGACGGGTCCGGCACTGCCAATTTCGTTTTCACCACATGGGATTGTTTTGGCGCTCCCTGAATAATTATGAACAAACGCCTTTTCTTGCTTTGGCTGGTCAGTTCCGCGGCCTGCGCGCAAATTCCTCTCGACGCATCAAAGTATCAGAAGAACAGCTCAACGAAAGTCACGCAACAGGGTAACGACATCGTGCTGAGCTGGCCGACAACGGGCCGGGAGACCGGTCGCTTAGTGGTCAATCTGGAAGCGGGCAAGCCCCTTTTTCGCCACATTCAACTCGCCAAAGGCGGACGTTTCAGTGAGATTGCGACCGACGTAGACCCCGCGTTCGTCCTGACGGTGGGCAAACGGGATTTGATTTCGCAGAACGGCTGGAACATCTTTTTCGACAAAACCAATAAACGCCCCTCCAAAGCCTACGCCGTTGAACTGACCAAACGGCAGGCAAGCGTCAGCACGGTAGGCACCCGAACCGTGCTCCGCATCGGCGACGTACAGGCGGCTTCGTTCCGGGGGGCGATCGAGATTACGGTGTACCAGGGTAGTCCGCTGTTCAACGTTGCGGCCGTGATGGCGACCGAAATTGACTCAACGGCTATTCTATACGATGCGGGTTTGGTGGGTAAACAACCGGGCTGGAACACGCTTTCGTGGTCGGATACGACCAACCAGATGCAGCGGATACCCGCCGATGTGACGGTGCCCAACCGGGCGCAGGCGGTCAAATACCGGACTATCATTGGCAGCAATGCGGCCGGTAGTCTGGCCCTGTTTCCGGCCCCGCACCAGTATTTTTACCCGTTGGATGAAGCGTTTAACTTAGATTTTACGTGGTACGGCACCGGCTATCGGAGCTTGATTCCCGACTTCGGCATCGGCATCCGGCAGGATTTAATGGGCGACCGGCGCTGGGTGCCGTGGGTCAACGCGCCCCCCGGTACACAGCAGCGGCTTAATTTTTTCTGCCTGCTCAGCACCGAATCGCCCGACCGGGCGCTCGAAGCCGTCAAGCAGTTTACCCACGGCGATTCGTTTAAGCCGGTGGCGGGTTACAAAACCATGTCGAGTCACTTTCACAATGAGTTCGTGATGAAGGTGATTTTGGCCGGCAAACCCGTGGCCGAGAAGCCGAATTTCGTGAAGGTGTTCAAAGACCACGGCGTCGACATCGTGCATCTGGCGGAGTTTCATTACACGGCGCATCCGAAAGGGCCGGACAGTCTGCGCCTGAAGGAAATGAAGACCCTGCACGACATGTGCCAACGGTATTCGGACAAGGATTTTTTGCTGTTGCCCGGCGAAGAACCCAACGAGTTTCTGGGCGGGCACTGGCTTAGTTTTTTCCCGAAGCCCGTGACCTGGATCATGGCCCGCAAGCCTGACATGCCGTTCGTGACCGACGACCCGCAGTACGGAAAAGTCTACCGCGTGGGTGATAAAGCCGATATGCTCAAACTGCTGGAAACCGAGAATGGCTTAGCCTGGACGGCCCACGCCCGCACCAAAGGCTCGACCGGCTACCCCGACAAATACAAGGAAGAAGCTTTTTTCAAATCCGACCACTTTTTCGGAGCCGCCTGGAAAAACATCCCCGCCGACCTCTCGGAACCGCGCCTAAGCCGCCGGGTGCTCGATTTAATGGACGACATGGCCAACTGGGGTCACCAAAAACACGCCATCGCCGAGGCCGATATTTTCACGATGGAACCGGGCAACGAAACTTACGCCCACCTGAACGTCAACTACCTGCAACTAGACAAGTTGCCCGATTACAACGCTGGCTGGCAGCCGGTGCTCGACGCCATGCAGCAGGGCAAGTTCTTTGTCTCGACCGGCGAGGTCTTGCTACCGGTGTTTACCGTCAACGGCAAAGGCTCCGGCGAAACCCTGACGCTGCCCGCCGACGGCAAGGCGGAGGTTGCCCTCGATATTGACTGGACGTTTCCCCTTACGTTCGCCGAAATCATTTCCGGCGACGGCAACCAAGTATTCCGCGAGCGCATCGACCTGACCAACACGCTGCCCTTCGGCAAGAAACAGTACCGCTTCCCGACCAACCTCCGCGGCCGTAAATGGGTGCGGGTCGAAGTCTGGGACGCGGCCGTTAATGGTGCTTTCACGCAGCAAGTCTGGCTCAAGCCGTAGTGAGATAAAATGTTTCGTTTTCGTATTTACTCAATAGACGTAATGAATTACTTCCCCATGAGATGGATTTTACTGCCGCTGCTGCTGATCATCGGCTTGTACCAGGGTTGCACCCGCACGGGTCGCACGGGTAAGACAAACGCGGTTCGCACTGAACAAACCCAAGCCCGACGCGGTGAAGTCTTGTTCCTCGGTAACCGGAGCAAGCACCACGATTCGGGCAAGTACGCGCCTTGGCTGGCGATTTCGCTCTTCAAGAGGGGCGTTAATCTGACGTACACAGTTAACGTAAACGATCTGAACGCTGATAACTTGGCCAAGTACGACGGCTTGGTTATCTACGCCAACCACGATACCCTGCCGCCCGCTCAGGAAGCGGCCCTGAAGGCGTTCGTGGAAGGCGGCAAAGGTTTGATTCCGCTGCATTCGGCGTCGGGCTGTTTCAAAAACTCGGACTGGTACATCAACGCCATCGGCGGGCAGTTTAAGTCGCACAAATCGGGAGCCATCACGTCAACCATCGTTAACAAAAATCACCCCGTCACGCAGGGCATGGCCCCGTTCACGACCTCGTGGGACGAAACGTACGTGCATCAGCGGCTCAACCCTGACATGACGGTGCTGACGACCCGGCAGGATGGCGACCGCGCCGAACCGTATACCTGGGTGCGGAATCAAGGCAAAGGGCGGGTGTTCTATACCGCCTACGGCCACAACGACAGCACCTGGACGAACCCCGGCTTTCGGGAATTGGTCAACCGGGGCGTACTGTGGGCACTCGGCGAGCCGGTGCAGCAGGGAATCGCCCGGCTCGCTATTCCAAACGTCGACATTTACGAATCGGCGGGCATTGCCATTGCGGACTACACCAAACGCTACACCGTCCCGAAGATGCAGGAGGCCCTGAAGCCCGACGAATCGAAAAAGCTGATGCAAGTGCCGGCTGATTTTGACATTCAGTTGTTTGCCGCCGAACCCGACATCGTCAACCCCATCGCGATGGCCTGGGATCAGCGGGGCCGGCTTTGGATTGTTGAATCGGTCGATTATCCGAATACGTTCCTGGAAACCGACGGGGCCGCCAACGACCGCATCAAAATCTGCGAGGACACCAACGGCGACGGCCGGGCCGATAAGTTTACGGTCTTTGCCGACAAGCTGAATATCCCGACCAGCATGGTCTTCGCTAACGGCGGTATCATCGTGTCGATGGCTCCGCACTTCGTGTTTCTGAAAGACACCAATGGCGACGACCGGGCCGACGTGCGCGAAAATATCATGACCGGCTGGGAGAAAAACGATACGCACTTCGGGCCGTCGAACCTGCTGTACGGCTTCAACAACAAAATCTGGGGCGTGGTCGGCTCGGGCTTCGGGGGCACCACCCGCGACGGCAAAACGATGGACTTCCGCACGGGCGTGTATAACCTGAATCCCGACGGCACGGGCGTGGATTTCTTAGCCAATACCAGCAACAACACCTGGGGCTTGGGCCTGACCGAAGACAACAACGTCTTTATTTCCACGGCCAACAACACCCACAGCGCGTTTTATTCGATGCCCGCCCGCTACATGCAGCGCAACCTGCCGGGTGCCACGGTGCAGGCGGTTCAGAAAATCGACGGGCACTACGACGCCCACACCATGACCCCGAACATCCGGCAGGTCGACGTGGTGGGGGGCTTCACAGCCGCGGCCGGCCACCATTTTTACACCGCCCGGAGCTTCCCACAATCTTACTGGAACCGCATCGCATTCGTCTGCGAACCGACCATGCGCGTGATTCACAACGCGGTCGTCGAGCCGGGCGGGGCGGGATTTGTCGAGCGGGACGGCTGGAACATGCTGGCCAGTTCCGACGAGTGGGTCGGACCGGTCCACGCCGAAGTTGGGCCGGATGGCGCGTTGTGGGTGGCTGACTGGTACAACTTCATCATCCAGCACAACGTATTCGTCGAGCGGCAAGCCCCGTCGGAAAAGGTTCTCCCGTTTAAAGAGCAACCGCGCGGGCAGGGTAACGCCTTCGACAGCCCCCTGCGCGACGTAAATTTCGGCCGGGTGTACCGTATTGTCTACAAGAAAGCGAAACCCTACCAGCCGATGACGCTGGCGTCGAACGACCCCGCTGGCTTGGTTGCCGGGCTGAAAAGCGACAACATGTTCTGGCGGATGACCGCGCAACGGCTGATTGTCGAGTCAAAAAACCTGGCATCTGTGCAATCCGAATTGGCTAAACTCATCGCCAATCCCGACGTGGACGCGGTTGGTTTGAACAGCCCGGCCGTTCATGCCCTTTGGACGCTGCACGGCTTAGGCGCGTTATCGGGATCGAACGGCGAAGCGTTGCAGGTAGCGGCCAAAGCCCTGACGCACCCGGCCGCCGGAGTCCGTAAAGCAGCCATTGAAGTGCTGCCCCCCACGGCGCAAACCGGTGACCAACTCCAGAAGATCGGCCTGCTCAACGATCCCAGCCTCAACGTGCGCTTGGCCGCCATGCTGGCAATGGTCAACCTACCGCCGTCCGAAGCCGTCGGGGCTGCGCTCTATCAGGCGTCGCTGCGCCCCGAAAACGAAGCGGACGAGTGGATCGGGAGAGCGTTGTTTGCCGCTGCCGCCGTTCACCGCGACGGTTTTCTGGCCGAAGCTGCCAAAAATACATCGGCCAGTACCGACGAAAAAAGCCTGGCCAGCCGCTTGTTGGCGGGTATCAACCGGGAAATGTATACGCTGCAACGGCGGGCCGTCTTGGCGTTCCCGCCGGACGTAACGGGTAAAGAAATCATTGTGAAAGGCACCGTTGCCAAAGGTAACCGCGACCTGGAAGGGTTTCTGATGGGACAAGGTGGTCAGGAAGGCGGATACGGCCTGTACGTCAAGGACAAGCGCCTGACGATGGCAGTCAAGCAGGACGGACGCGTGTATACCGCTACGACCGAACCGCTGCCGGAGAAGTTTGAGTTTGAGGCCCGGTTAGTCAACAACGGCGAGATGCGCCTGTTTGTCGACGGCAACGAAGCGGCTGCCGGCAAAGCGCCGTCGCTGTTTACCAAACCCCTGACGGGTCTGGTGCGGGTGCAGCGCGATTTCACGGATCAACAGTCGATTGGTCAGTACGCCAACGCCTACACCAACGGCTTTGATTTTGTCGGCAACGTGCAGAACGCCACCCTCGAAGTCAGGAAGCCCACCGCCGACGGAGGAAAGCTGGGTACCGGCAAGGCCCGCCCCGCGAACGCGACGGTCTTGACGATCAAGGTGGTTGAGGAGCAGATGAAGTACGACACGCAACTCCTGCGGGTAAAAGCTGGGCTGCCGGTCGTTTTAACCCTCGAAAACCCCGACATCATGCAGCATAATATTGTCATCTGCAAACCCGGCACCGCCGAGAAGGTTGGTAAAGCCGCCGACGCGATGGCGCAGGACCCGAAAAGCGTGGAAAAGCATTACGTACCGCAACTGCCGGACGTACTGGCCTCCAGTATCTTGGTCAATCCGGGCGAGTCGTATACACTGGAATTCATGGCCCCCGACAAACCAGGCGATTACCCGTTCGTGTGTACCTTCCCCGGCCACTGGCGCATCATGCGCGGGGTAATGCGCGTTGAACGGAGCAGTGCTCCCGTGAGTCGATAACCGGATGATTTTTTAATTTACCCAACACCCATGAAACACGTTCTTTTGCCGTTCCGCCTTCGGAACATTACCCGCGCGGTCTTAATAGCCGGATTGCTGCCGGGCTTAATTTTCTTGCTCAGCCACTGTAAAACCAGCTCGTCGGCCCTGTCAAAATCCGGCAAACCCCTTCGGGTGCTGATGGTCGGCGGGGGCACGTCGCACAATTTCGGTATGTGGTACAAAAACGTCGATGGGCAGACGCTGAGCCGCGACGGGTTCGCCACGGTCAACTACGTTGGCGACCCGGATTCGATGCTCACGTACCTGTCCGAGGCCGACGTACTGTACCTGAGCAACAACCGGCCCATTACCAATCCGGCCGTTCGGCAGGCGATCATGGCCCACGCCGATGCGGGCAAGGGTCTGCTGATTGCCCACGCGGCCATGTGGTACAACTGGAAAGACTGGCCGGAATACAACCAGACCATCGTCAGTGGCGGCTCACGGGGCCACGACCGCTACGGTTCGTTCGACGTAACCGTTACCAATCCGCAGCACCCCATCACGAAAGGCGTTGAACCAAAGTTTTCGCTGAAAGACGAACGCTATTATTACATTCCTGACGAAAGCGGGCCGGGCATCGACGTTCTGGCCAGTTCGAGCGTGGCTAACTCCGACAAGATTTTTCCCTCGGTATTCGTAGTGAAACACCCCAAAGCCCGCATTGTGGGGTTGGCCCTGGGCCACGATGCCGAGTCGCACAACATCGCCAATTACCAGACCCTGCTGCGCAATTCCGTAGCCTGGGCGGGTCGGAAATAACGCTTCACCACTACATTCCCAATCAATAACCACCCAATTCCCGTTATGAGTGATCAGAAGATTACCGTCGTCATTGTTGGCATGGGCTTCGGCAAAGAATTTATCCCCATTTATCAGCGTCACCCCAACATCAAAGCGGTCGGCATCTGCACCCGCAGCCAACAAACGCGCGACGAACTGGCCGCCAAATACAACCTCGATTCCAACCTCTGCTTCGAGCACTTTGAAGACGTACCGGGCCGCGCCGACGTCGACGCCATTCACGTCGTCACGCCCGTGCCGGAACACGCCCGCATGACGCTGGCGTCGCTGAACGCGGGCAAACACACCGCCTGCACGATTCCGATGGCGATGACCAAAGAAGACTGTCAGGCCATTGTGGAGGCCAAACGGCGGGCGGGCAAGGTGTACATGATGATGGAAACGGCCCTCTATACCCGCGAATTTTTGTACGGTCTGCAACTCGCCGAAAGCGGGCAACTGGGCCGGATTCAGTTCGTGCGGGGGTCGCACATTCAGGACATGAGCATGGAAGGCTGGGCCGAATACTGGAAGGGCTACCCGCCGATGCTCAACGGTACCCATGCCATTTCGCCCCTGTTACGTATCAATAATACGAAAGCCGAGACGGTTGTCTGCCACGGTTCCGGCCGGTTGAGCGAGGATTTGGCCAGCCGCTACGGGTCGCCGTTCGCCGTCGAAACCGCTACATTTACGCTCAAAAACTCCGACGTAATCGCCGAAGCGACCCGTTCGCTGTTCGACGTGGTGCGGCAGTACCGGGAAAGCTACGACGTATACGGCACCCAAATGTCGTTCGAGTGGGAGCAGCTTCAGGACGAAGAACACATCATCTTCGACGGGGGCGAGAACGCCCGGCGTATCAACGTACCCGACACCGACGCGATGCTGATCGAACCCATTAAGCAATTCACCCGGCGCGAAAAAATCGACGACCCCAACCACGTTTCGTTTTTGCAGGGAGCCGGTCACGGTGGGTCGCACCCGCACTTAGTGCAGGAGTTCATGGCCGCCATCATCGAAGGCCGCGACTCCGCGGTCGACGCCGAATTAGCCGCCAACTACACCCTGGCGGGCATCTGCGCCCACGAATCGGCCATGAAGGGTGGCGAACGGATAACGATACCCGAATTTTAAATGGATGGGAACACGGATGGTACGGATGAAATGGATAAGAACGGATTTTTAAGTAGTTACAGCTAATCCGTGTAGATCTGTTTCATCCGTCCAATCCGTGTTCCCATCCCCATCATTATGATTCGATTTGGAGTCAGCACCTTTGTTTGGGTATCGCCGTTTTCCACCGCCCATTTCGACCTACTGTACAAAGTAGCCGAAATGGGCTACGACATCCTTGAAGTGGCGGTTGAGGATAAAGAGGGAATCGACTGGCCGCGACTGAAAAGCTTAGCCCGCGAAACTGGCCTGAGCCTCACCATCAGCGGTGCCTTCGGTCCCAATCGGGACCTGTCCAGCGACGACGCGGCCATCCGCAAAAACGCCTTCGACTACATTATCGATTGCCTTCGTATTGCCGAGATGATGGACAGCCCTATTTTTACGGGGCCGGTGTACTCGGCCGTGGGCAAAACCCGAATCGTACCGGCGGAACGCAAACAACAGGAACGGGATTGGTGCATCGAAAACTTGCGCGTAGTGGGTAACATCGCCCGCGAATGTGGCGTCACGGTCGGTGTGGAACCGCTGAACCGGTTTGAAACCGACATGATTAATACGGCTGAACAAGCCCTTTCGCTGGTTGGGGAGATTGACCATCCATCCGTCAAAATTTCGCTCGATACGTTTCACAACAACATCGAGGAGAAAAGCATACCGGCCGCCATCCGCGCCGTAGGCAACGAGTTACTGTGCCACGTGCAAGGCAACGAAAGCGACCGCGGCACGCCCGGAACGGGCAACGTCGACTGGCCCGGCATCAAAACCGCCCTGACCGAAATAGGCTACGACGGGGCGGTGGTAATCGAAACCTTCGGTGCGCCGTCGGAGGAACTGGCCAAAGCGGCTTCCATCTGGCGACCGTTGGCCAACAGCCCCGACGAACTGGCCCATGAGGGGCTGGCGTTTTACAAATCGCTGTTTAGAGATCAGTGATCCCCTTACGTCAATGCCTAAGTCCATTGTCATCATCGGCTGTTTTGATACGAAGGGGGCGGCTTTTTCCCACCTGCGAACCTGTATTCGGGCGCGGGGTGAATCCGTCATCGCGATCAATACCGGGATGATGGAAACGAACGTCGATTTTCCGATTGATTACGGAGCCGATAGGGTAGCTGAGGCCGCCGGGCATTCGCTCGCGGCTCTCCGAACGAACCGCGACCGGGGTAAGGCCGTAACGATCATGGGTCAGGGCGCGGCCGAGATTGTAGGGCAATTGGTTCGGGACGACCGAGTAAAGGGCGCGATTGGCATGGGCGGGGGTGGCGGCACGTTCATGGCGCTCTCGGCCATGCAGGCGGTGCCGTTTGGCGTTCCTAAATTCTGTTTAAGCACGCTGGCAGCCAAGGACCTGACGCGTCAGGTCGGCGCGAAAGACGTGGTGCTGATGGCGTCCGTCGTGGACGTAGCCGGCTTGAATGGCATGTTGACCTCCTTGATTGAGCAGGCCGCGGCTGCCGTCTGCGCGATGGCGAATGTTGAACGAACTGCGAACCGCGCATCCGCAGGACGAATTGCGGTCAGCATGTTCGGCAACACGACGGCCTGCGTCGATCAGTGTACCGCGTTACTCGAACAGCAGGGCTACGAAGTCCTCGCCTTTCACGCGAACGGCGTTGGGGGCCGGGCGATGGAAAGCCTGATTCGGGAAGGCCACTTTGACGCCGTACTGGACATTACCACCACCGAACTGGCCGACGAACTGTGCGGGGGCATTTGCAGCGCCGGTCCCGACCGTCTGCTGGCCGCGGCTACTGTGGGCATTCCACAGGTGGTGGCGCCGGGTTGCTTGGACATGGTTAATTTTGGCCACCCCGATACCGTCCCCGCCCGATTCAGAAACCGGGATTTGTACAGTTGGGCACCGGACGTAACGCTTATGCGCACCGATGCGGCCGAGAATGAACAGCTTGGCAGCCAGCTTGCCCAGAAACTGGCGCGGGCCAAAGCCGCCGTTACCGTAGTGCTGCCGTTAAACGGCATCTCTCAGATCGACGCCGAGGGCAACGTCTTCTACCGGCCTCAACTTGATAACATGCTTTTCGAGGCCATCCGAACGAATCTACCAGAGAATATAATGCTGATTGAGTCAGCGGCTCACATCAACGACCAGTCGTTTGCAGAGTTGCTGGTGACGAGTTTGTTACTCTTGCTTGCGGACGCAAAAACGGGGGTAACGGCCGATCATTCTTAACGCAACGTAACACGTATAATATGCCAAACGTATGGACGGGGAAAGGTAACCCCTACACAAGACAGGAAGTACGGGATCGCTTACAAGCTACGCTTGATCAAAACAAAGCCATCATTGCCGCCGGGGCGGGAACCGGCATCAGCGCGAAGTTCATTGAGAAAGGCGGGGCTGATCTGATTATCATTTACAATTCCGGCCGGTTTCGCATGGCCGGTCACGGCTCGACGGCGGGTTTGATGGCCTACGGCGACGCGAACGCCGTAGCAATGGAAATCGGCGAATTTGAAGTCTTGCCCGTCGTGGAAGAAATTCCGGTAATCTGTGGCGTACACGGCTCCGACCCACGCCGGCGCATGTGGCATCACCTGTTGAAAGTCAAAGAGATGGGCTTTTCCGGCGTCAATAATTTTCCCACGCACTGCATCGTTGACGGGCACTTCCGGCAGGTCCTGGAAGAAACGGGCATGGGCTTTGCCAAAGAAGTCGAAATGATCCGTCTGGCAACAAAGATGGAGTTGTTTTCCACTGTTTACGTCGCCACGCCCGACGAGGCCCGGCAAATGGCCGAAGCGGGTGCGGACTCAATCATTGCTCACGTCGGCACTACGGTTGGTGGTTCCGTCGGCGTAACGGGCGCGACCTGCTCGATGGACGAAGCCGTGGAACGAACGCAGGCCATCATCGACGCGGGCGCAGCCGTGAACCCGGACATCTTTTTTCTGGCGCACGGTGGCCCCATCAACACGCCGGACGACGTGCGCACCGTGCTGGATCGAACCAACGTCAAGGGCTTCGTGGGCGCTTCGTCGCTGGAACGCATGGGCGTTGAAGAATCTCTAACGGAGTTGACGCGGAGATTCAAATCACTTTCGTTCTAAGGAATTTCTGAAAGCTCCTTGATTATCAACTCGTTGAACGTCAATATTTTTCTCCCGTTAAAACAGCGAATTGAAGCCCTTAAACTTTCGCAGAAAACTCCGGCGACAGGCTTCACATTTATAGCCGGTGCGGTTGATTGCCGTTGGTACTATAATCTTTACGTCGGACTTTACCTTGACTGCCACAGTAGTGGCATGAACCGGGTATAGTCACCACTGTATCAAGACGAAAAGTACTCAGGCAGGTCACGATCCAACGTTTTTACTTATTTGTTGGGGTAAAAAAACCAATCTTGTACACCTTCACCCGAATTCTGTAACGCCATCCGCACCCCACCGATCGTAATTTTGTTAGTCCGGTACGGGGCCACCTCGACCCACCCGTGCGGAAAAGAGATGGAAGCAACAAAAATACCACCGGTTCTTCGGTCGAAGGCCGGTAGACAAGTTATACAGAAAGAGTTTCCGGTGCTGGAAATGAGTTGCGCGGCCTGTGCCGTCAGCGTCGAGTCGATGCTCCGGGAAACGGCGGGCGTGCAGGGCGCGGCCGTCAATTACGCCAATCAAACGGCGTCGGTGCGGTACGACGTGGCTCTGACCAACGCCGAAACGCTGCGGCAGGCCGTGCAGTCGATTGGCTACGACCTGGTCGTCGACGACGCTGAGGAAGCCCGTCAGCAGCAGGAAGCCGCGCAGGTCGAGCGTTACCAACGGCTCAAGCGCCAAACCATCGGCGCGTCGGTGCTGGCGGGTGTCGTCGTGCTGCTGGGCATGGTCGTTATGGAATTGTCCGGTTGGTTCGCCGTTGCGATAAATCACACGTTGCTCAACTGGACGATGCTGATGCTGACCGCGCCGGTTGTGTTTGGGTTTGGAAGGCCGTTTTTCGCCAACGCCTACAAACAGGCGCGGCACGGCCGGGCCAACATGGACACGCTCGTGGCGCTCTCGACGGGCATTGCGTTCGTGTTCAGCGCCTTTAACACCATCAACCCCAACTACTGGATTCGCCGGGGGTTAGAACCACACGTTTACTTTGAGGCCGCGGCCGTCATCATTGCGTTTGTTTCGCTCGGTAAGTTCCTGGAAGAACGTGCCAAGTCGAGTACAAGCTTGGCTATCAAGAAGTTGATCGGCCTGCAACCTAAAACGGTGCGTGTTCTCATCGACGGCACCGAGCAAGACATTCCAGCCGCGCAGGTGACGATTGGGCAAACGATTGTGGTACGGCCGGGCGAGCGCATTCCAGACGACGGCACGGTACAAACCGGCGAATCATTTGTGGACGAAAGCACCATTACGGGCGAACCGGTGGCCGTTCACAAACGGGCCGGCGACCGGGTGTTTGCCGGGACAGTCAACCAAAAGGGCAGTTTTCAATTCATCGCCAAGCAGGTTGGTAGTCAGACTGTACTGGCGCAGATCATCCGGCGGGTGCAGGAAGCGCAGGGCAGCAAAGCCCCCGTGCAGCAGTTGGTCGACCGCGTGGCGGGGGTGTTCGTGCCGGTCGTGCTGGGCATTGCGCTGCTGACGCTGGTCGTCTGGTCGCTATTTGGCCAGTACGCTGGAGCGGGGGGAAATGCCGTTTCGCAGGGGCTGCTGGCGGCCGTCACGGTGCTGGTCGCCACGTTGGCCTCGTCCGAGAAGTCCAGCCCG
>CAXUEB010000002.1:0-791 GCA_964249775.1 uncultured Spirosoma sp. | reverse complement strand
GTGCTGGTCATTGCTTGCCCGTGCGCGCTGGGCTTAGCCACGCCCACGGCCATCATGGTCGGCATCGGCAAAGGAGCCGAAAACAATATTCTTATTAAAGACGCCGAAAGTTTGGAGCGCGGTCGGCAGGTGACGGCCGTTGTACTCGATAAAACCGGCACCCTCACCGAAGGCAAACCCGACGTAATGGATTGGTTCTGGACCGTTGAGCAGCCGGAACAAGCAGCCTACGGGTCGGTACTGCTGGCGCTGGAAACGCAGTCGGAACACCCACTGGCCGAAGCCGTCGTGCGGGGGTTGGGGGGCGTCGAACGCGTTGTCATTAACAAGTTCACCAGCCTGACCGGACAGGGCGTTACGGCCATCTACAACGGCGAGCAGTTCTGGATTGGTAATCAGACGTTGGTCAATCAACGCGGGTTCGGGCTACCCGACCCGCTCAGCGAACGCGTTGAGCAGTGGCGGACCGACGCCAAAACGGTCGTTTTCTTCGGTAACGAACAGCAGGTGCTGGCCGCGCTCGCTATTGCCGACCGGGTCAAAGAAACGGCGCGGACTGCCCTCACGCAGTTAAAACAGCGGGGCATTGCGGTGTACATGCTCACCGGCGACAACGCCCGCACCGCTGAAGCCGTGGCTCGGCAGGTGGGCATCACGAACGTCAAAGCCGACGTACTACCCGCCGACAAAGCCGACTTTGTCGCGCAACTCCAGGCGCAGAGACAAGTTGTGGCGATGGTCGGCGATGGCATCAACGACGCGCAGGCGCTGGCCCAGGCTGACCTCAGCAT
>CAXUEB010000001.1:26381-45171 GCA_964249775.1 uncultured Spirosoma sp. | reverse complement strand
TTTTTACAACGCCCGATGGTAAGGAAAACTGGCTGGTCTACCACGCCAACCCGCAGGCCGGGCAGGGTTGCGACGACCGCCGGTCGCCCCGAATGCAGCGCTTTGGGTGGCGGGCCGACGGCTCACCCGACTTTGGCCAGCCCGCGCCGTTGACGGAACTACTGAAGCGGCCGAGTGGCGAATAACTCTATTGCAGCATGACCTTTACGTTCCGCAACGACCAAACCGACGTTTTCCTTCAAATTCTCCGCGAAGTGGGTCACTGGCTCGTAGACGCCGGCCAGACCATGTGGGAGCCGGATACGCTTACGCCCGACAACCTCATTGACGAGTACACGCGGGGCAATTGCTACGTCCTGTACGCGAACGACGACACCGGCCCCGCCGAACCGGCCGCGACGTTTATCCTACAGTGGAAAGACCCGCTTTATTACGCCGATGTGCCCGACAATACAGCCGCGTTTATCCACAAAGTCGCCATCCGACGCCGGTTTAGTGGTCAGAACTTGTTTCAGCCCATACTCAACTTCTGCCAACAGCAGTGCTTGGCCCGGAATGTTCACGAAATTCAGTTGGAGACCGACGCTACCCGCCCCGCACTGATGCGTTTCTACGAGCGCTACGGCTTCAAGCCGACGTACCAGCAGGAAATTGAAGAGTTTGGACAAACGTTTCTTTGTCAGTACTACGCGCTCAGGTTTTGATGAGCCGGACCAATCAGCTATTCATCGACACTGTGTATCAATAGTTTTTTGGGCATTCGTGAACAAATAACCGCCCAGCCGGTAGTTCAACAAAGTACCTACCACTGAGTTTGTTAAATGGATCGCCGATTACTCTTAATCTACGCAATTGTCCTGATCGATGTAGTGGTTGGGTCAGCCATTGGGCCGGTACTGCCGCAGTTTGTCAGTAAGTTGAGTCAGCCGCAGGTGTGGTTGTCGCTCGGCGTGGCCCTATTCTTGGGTGTTCAGTTGTTTTCGGCCCCGTTGCTGGGTAAGCTATCGGACGCCATTGGCCGTCGGCCCATTGTTATCACCTCAACCATTGGGACGCTACTCGCCAACGCCTTGCTCTTGCCGGTGCGGGCGGTTTTTTTGTTTGCTAACCGATTCAGCGATGGGCTGACCAACGGCATGTTTGCCACCGCCCGCTCGGCCGTCACCGATATGTCGCCCAAGGACGATATTGTGAAGAACATTGGTTTGGTCAGCACCATTATCTCGCTGGGCAACGTCTTGGGACCAATGGTGGCGGGTATCGCGCTGACGGTGGCCGCGCGGGGCAGCGAACAGGCACAAATCGTCATTTACCTGAGCATTGGCCTGTCGGCGTTGAACGTGGCGCTGTCCTTCTTTTTCGGCGAAACCTGCGACAATCCGGCACCGTTTGATCGCGGTGCCTTTAAAAAAGAAGTAAGGGAATCGCTTAACGTCAAGAGGTTGTGGACGAAGTTAACCGAAAGCGACCAAGAACAGCCGGGCTTGCGCTGGTTGGTCATTTTAACGCTGCTGTTTACCCTCGCGCAGGGCTACTACACCTACTTCATTGCTTACACCAGCACCGGGCCACTCCGGTTTAATTCAACCCAGATTTCGTATTTCTTTGTCTTTTTCGGGGCCACGAGTTCCATAACCAATTTTGTTTTCTTTAAATACTTTGTCGATAAGGTTGACAAAAAGAAGTTAGTCATCCTCATGGCAGTCATCGGCGCAGGGTTGCACGTGGTTTACGCCAACGTTGGGCAGTTGGTGTGGCTGCTTTACGCAACGGCGGCCGTCGATTCGCTGACGGTAGCGCTGCTGGGTGGCGTGCTCAACGGCCTTGTGGCGCAGCAAACGTCCGACGACGACCGGGGCGAGGTACTGGGCATCACGCAGGCGCTCACGGGCTTAGCCAGTTTTGTCACAACGCTGGTCTACGGTGGGTTGTCGGCCATTGACGTGCGGCTGCCGTTCTATTGGTTCGCCTTTTCGCTGGCGGCCTTGGCGATTCTGGCCTTTCGGATCAAAAGTCAGATTCAGGCGGACCCCGCACCCAGTAAGGACCCCAGCCCCGATGACATTCGGCCCGACGCGGCCGGCCCCGCCGAAGTAGCAGCTCCCGGTGGCACAACGGCGTAAAACAAGTCCGAACCCTTACCCGCACACGCTATTTTCACGCCTGGCAATCGAGTAGCTTTGCAATCTGATTCTCTCGACTATGCCCCGCGACCGCCGACTGCTGCACATTTACGCCATTATTTTTATTGATGTCGTCGTCGGCTCGGCCATCGGACCAATCCTACCGCAGTTTGTGCGGGGTATGGATCGGCCGCAGGTGTGGCTGGCCTTGAGCACGGGGCTGTTTCTGGGCGTGCAATTATTTTCGGCCCCGTTGCTGGGCAAACTCTCCGACAGTTACGGCCGACGCCCCATTTTGATTGTGTCTTCGGTTGGTACGTTCTTAGCCAATTACCTGCTGCTGCCCGTCCGGCTGGGCGCTCTGGTGGTCAACCGCCTGAGCGACGGACTAACCAACGGCATGTACGCCACGGTTCGTTCGGCCATTACGGACATCTCGCCCAAGGACCAACTGTTTAGAAACCTGGGCCTTGAGGGTGCTATCGTGTCGCTCGGATTCGTCATCGGCCCGGCCGTTTCGGGCTTTTTGCTGACGATCTTTAACGTAGTCGAAGGGCAGCAGGCACGGGTTGTGGTCATCATGGCTATTACTTTATCAGCCTTAAACATGGTGCTAAGCTGGACGCTCCGCGAAACGCACACAAACGGGTCTACGCCGGACGTGGGTGCTCCTGCCCACCCTAACCAAGTCGGCAGTCGCCGTTCTGCCGTGGTCAATGAGCTAAAGAAGGAGCTAAGCAACGCCCTGAACGTGGGGCAGCTTTGGTCGCGGCTCACCGAAAAAGACCGCCGGTACCGGGGTCTGAAACAGTTGGTTGTTATGCAACTGGCCTTAACGCTCAGCACGGGCTACTACAATTACTTCGTCACGTATGCCAGTTTCAGCGCGCTGCGGTTGGACGCGAAGGCCATCTCGTACTTGTTTATGTATTTCGGTACGCTGAGCATCGTCATCAACTACGTGTTCTACACCTACCTTGCCGACCGGATCAATCAACGCGGAGCCATCGTTTGGTTGGCGGGCTTGAGCGTACCGGTGCTGATTGGCTATGGGCTGGTCGGTTCGTCGCTGCTGGGGTTCTACGTGCTCGTTACGATTGACTGCCTAACCATCTCGCTCATTCAAGGTTTGCTGGAAGGCTTGCTCGCCCAGCGCACGACCGACGACGACCGGGGCGAAGTGTTTGGCATCAACCAAGCCGTGCAAGGGCTGGCCAGTGTTGGCACGACGCTCGTCTTCGGCCTGCTGTCCTTGGTCGATTTACGATTGCCGTTCGCGTGGTTTGCGACTTGTTTAACGGTCGTCGCCTGGCTGGCCGGGCGCATTCGGTAGCCGATACGTGTTGTGATTACCAGTACATTCTCGTTCGGGGTATAAACTCCTGAGCGATGGGCAACGCGGTCCGACTGGTTTGCGGAGGTTCGTCATTCGGCTGTGCCTTCTGAGTACGGAACCGGTTGGTAGCCGCGTATCAATCGCGGCCCGCATCTACGTAGTTTTAGGTAACTTCGGCCAATAAACCTAACCTGAACGATTCCCGTGCGTTGGCCCTCCGTCCTGACATTGTCTATCCTGCTGCTCGCGCTGAGTTGCCGTTCCCCGGCGGTCCGTGAACCAGAGCCGAAGCAGTACCGCGTCCCGGCCGAGGTTGAGCCTTACGTTGAAGAGTTTCGGGAAGCGGCTCGCCAACGCGGTCAAGCCGTTTCGACGGATAATCTCATTGTCCAGTTCGGTTTAGTCGACGACCGAGGCACCTGCGGGCAGTGCAGTCGACAGGCTGGCCAAACGCCCCGCATTATACTCAGCACCGATGCCCTTTGCTGGAAAGACGCCACCTCCGAAGAACGGGAAGCCTTGGTGCTGCACGAGTTGGGCCACTGCTGGCTGAACCGCGACCACCGCGCCGACCGCTTCCCGAACGGCCTGTACGTTAGTTTGATGAATCCCGACGACGTGGGCGTTTACGCCGTTTGCCGCTACCCCATCAACAACAACGCCTGCGACAAACGCCCGCGCCGGGCCTACTACCACGACGAGTTGTTCAATCCGGCCACGCCCGCGCCGGCCTGGAGTCGGTAGCCCCGCTCACCGTACCCGAATCAGCCGAGTCGCCGATACGGCCCGGCCCTCGGTGGTGATGCCCTGCACCGTCACACGCAGGATCTTAACCACGTCGGAGAGCGGAAACCGCAGCCCGGTTTGCCCGTTCGCGTCGGTCTGAGCTAAGGGTTTCCAGTACAGCACATCCCGGCGGTCAACGCGGGCGGTTGGCTGACCCGTGGCTTCGGTGGACGAATCGTGGCCCGGCCTGTCGTGGCGCGGCACATAAAACTCCCGCGGGGTTACCAGTCCGCTCACGATTACGGCGGTGCCGCCCGAAGCGGTTACGACATCGGCTTTTCGCTTCCGGGTGTAGATGGCAATCACGCCGGCCGCGGCCCGAGCACCGTAAATGCCCGCCGTGCCGGCGTACTTGAGCAATTCGATTCGACTGACGGTGCGGGGATCAACGTCTAAGGCAATGGGTTCGTCGGCGTATACGCCGTCAATCAGGTACAACGGGGTATTGTCGCCCCCCGACTCACTACTGCCCAAACTAATGGGTCCGCCAATTCGGAAGCTGTTTCCAGCCGGTCGCACACCGGGTAACCGCCGAATCATATCCCCGATTCCGCCCGCGTAGGAAAACGAATCGTTACCTTCCACAATGACCGTCGCGTCGGCGCTTCCGTGCAGGCTGGCGCGTTCCACTTCGGCCGGACGCTTCGGTGTAGGCTTATACGCCCGAACCACAACTTCGGCCAGTTGCCGGGCTGTGGAGTCGCGGTACAGGGCGGGCCAGGCGGCCTGTCGACTAAGCGCAGCGTCGGCCCAGTGGGCCAGCGCCGATTGGTTGGAAGTGAGTAGTTGAGTCGTTTGAAACGATTGACCCGGCGCATCAAAGCGGATAATTGACCCGTTCACCTTCGGCGTTGTTGCCCGCACCCGTACCGTATCGGTTAGTCGCAAGCCGTCCAGCCGAAATTCACCCCGTTGGTTGGTCGTTAGGCTGCGTAAGAATTGCAGCCCGTTGGTTTCTAACTGCAAGGTAACCGGCTCGCCCACCAACGGACGCCCCCGGCGGTCCTCGGCTCGTCCGCTCAGCGTCCAGCCGTTCGTCGAACCGGCCGGTTTCTGGGTCGTCATTCGTCGCCAGCCCTGCGTCAGCAGTAAATCGTCCAACGCCCGGCGCGTGGCGGGCGACGTATCCTTACCGTACACGTCAGGCTGTTCAACGCGGCCCCGTAGTTCACCCGTCAGGAGCACGTGCGTTCGCAGACTGGCTTCGGCCGTATCGTCGGGCACCAAATCAGCGTCGGCTACTGACACCGACAACGCGGCCACGGCCGGCTGACCGTCGTCGGTCAGGCCAATGTTCAGGTTAACCGGCTCGCGGGGCTGGTAGTGGGGTTGGTGGGTTGTCATCACCACGCCCAAAGCAGGCAAACGGTCGGGAATAAACACCAGCCGCTCGGTCTGTGGTCCACCCGCAGCGTCGTAGAGTGTAATCTGATGCAAACCAGACGGTAGCGTAGCCACCGGCAGGCTAAACTGCGCAACCCCGTTTTCGATCAGTAACTTCTGCTGACGAACAATCTGCCCTCGCTGCTGAATCAGAAGATAAACCGAATCAGCGATTGGACCGCCGGCCTGGGCGACCCGAATAGTCAGCCGGTTGGTATCACTCACCACATCGGCGGAAAGCGTTAGGCCGGTTGTCTCCGGGGTCAGCAAGGGCCTTTTGGCAATCAAACGCCCGGCCGAACCCGTCGCTTGCCCTTCCATAACCTCGGCCGAATACATCCGGCCCGGCTGGGGCGTCAACTCAATGCGGCCCATGCCGAGGGCGTTCGTCGCAAACCGACCCACTTCCCGGCCGGCCTCATCCACGATTCGCCCCGACGTCATCCGGCCCCGACCGTCGCGGCCAACGACTTTAACGCCTAATCGCGCTGGCATTCCCACGATCCAGCGACCGCCTTCGGGCAGCACCTGAAGGTCCAGGGTGTCGGGCGCAGGAACGGCCGCGGGAGCCGGTTGGGTTCGCAAGAGGTTGGAAACGGCAACCGACCGCTCGAAGGCCGGTTGTCGCTGCCCGGCGTCTTCGTCGGTGTACGCCCGCAGCCGGTACGTACCCGAAGCAAGTGAATCCGACAGCCGGAAGTCACCCACGGCGCGGCCATCTTTCACGTCGAGCCACTGGTGTTGCACGAGCCGGCCCGCGGGCGTCAGCAAATCGACCTGCATCGTCGTCTCGCCAACGGGCCGCTGGTGGGTGGCCGCGTCGAGCAGGTACGCGCTTAACCACAACCGGTCGCCGGTGGCGTAGAGAGCCTTGTCGGTGTGCACGTACAAGGCGGGCGCGAGCAGACGGAACTGGTCGGCGAAGGCATCCTGAATCTGGGCAGATCGGGCATCGGGCGGCATCAGTTTGCCCTGCGCCACCATCGGTGCGTCGGCCGCGTCGTCGGGGCCGGCGGGCGCGGGCGTCCAGTCGGCGGGCAGCAGCGTCGACAAGCGGTCGTCGGCGAGCGATCCTTTCACTTCCATGCCGTTCGGCGCGGTGATCCAGCCGTCGGTCGTGAACTGCATCTGTTCGTTGGGCAGCCAAAGCTCCGAATACTCGTAGCGGGCGTCGCGGTAAGGCGAAAAAATAGAAATCTTCTGCGTGTTGAAAACAACGATGGGCAGCGACGACACCAGCCGACGCTCAAACGCCAACTTACCAGCCTGAATCAGCGAATCGGCCCGAAAAGGACGTAGCCGTTTAGTTTTGCCGATGGACGAAGCCAAGTACGTGACGGTGCCGTCGGTGGCGATGGGCTGGGTGATGTCTTCTTGGTACACCAGAAAGTGTTCCCGCTCGAACGTACCGGCCACCAAACTGGCCATCAGGTGCCGCAACGAACCCCGGTAGGCCCGCATCCGGTTGCGCCCGAAGCGGGCCGCCTGCCGCTCGTCGGTGGCGGGTAGCTCCTCAAAGCGGCTCGTGCCGGCGTAGTACACCCGCTGGTACGAACCGTCGAAGTGTTGCAAATCGTAGTATAACCGGTAGCCCAGCGCCTGATTCTCGATAATGAGCGGTTCGGTGGCGGTCGCCGTTAAGTGCCCTTTTTCTTCGGAAAACGTTAAGGCGTAACTGTTGGTGATCAGGCACTGACCGCCGAACGGTTCTCCCAGAAGCTGGTCTTTGAAACGCCGAAATTGCCGTTGCCACGTCCGGTCTTTGCTTTTTGCCCGGACCGTTACGCCGGCCAGCGCCCGTCCGTCGGGTTTGAGCCGAAACCGGACGGTTCGGCGGTTTACGTCGTCCAAACGCAGCCGTTGTCGGACGGTTTGATATCCTAAAAACGACGCCACCACTTCGACCGTGCCGAGGGGAACGTTGGTCAGCGTGAACTGCCCGTTCTGGTTGGTCGTTGTGCCGCGCGTGGTGCTGTTGAGGTACACGTTGGCGAAAGGCAGCGGCTTGCCCGTAGTGGCATCGCGCACGTCGCCCGCAAGCGTCGTCGTAACGGGCGCTTGGGCGACCGTACGAAACACCAGCGGGCGGATGAATCCGGTCAGCAATAGACCAAATAGAAGGCAACAGCGCATGGAGTTGAAGCGGAAGATGACCTATTATTAAAAGTCATTTTTCGTCTCGTTCTACCGGCTCGTTGGAACGTCGTTTAGCGCCAACGTAACGTCCGCGGCCGCTCACCTGAAGAGGCCACTGGCTTATCCGTTATTTGTTATAATATTGTATTTGTGTTAATCACTAAATGTTTACCAGCTATGCTTTCCGTTAGAGACGCGGCTAAAAATGCTCTGAATTTTTATAAAGAGATTTACCCTGATATAAGTGGGGAGTTAATCGAAGAGGTAGAATTCGACGAAACTCGGCATTACTGGCTGATCACATTAAGTTTTCCAGCAGGGTTTGAACCTACTACTTTAAGTTCCATACTCCAACCCGCCAAGGTTATGAGAAAGTATAAAGTTTTTAAGATTAACGCCGAAAACGGGAACGTGGAATCGATGAAGATCAGAATCCCCGACAATGTTGCTAACTGACCTGCGGAAAACCAAAGGTTTGCTCATCGACACAAATCTGCTGGTCTTATTAGTGGTAGGTGCCTTGAATCCAGATCACATTAGTAGCCACAAACGCACGAATACCTACACGGCCGAAGATTACCGACTGTTATTGTCTTTTGTTGATCGCTTCCGGGTGATTATTACAACACCCAACATTCTTACTGAAGCAAGTAATCTTCTGGAAGGGTATACCTATCAGAACCAGTCGGCATTGGCCTTACTCGAACGGGTTACTCAGGTGATGCAGGAAATTTTCTATGAGAGCACTCCGACAATGCATACGTACACGAGGAGCTACCTTAAATTTGGTTTGAGCGACGCAACTATTTACCGCATCGCCGAAGAAAACTATCTGATCTTGACGGACGATCTCAACTTCTGCGCTTATCTGCAACACCAGGGACTGCTGGCCATCAACTTTAACAATCTGCGCACAGATCACCTCTTACGCTAAATCACTTCCAGCCGCTCGCCCGAAAAAGCCATTGGCTTGTCGGCAAACAGGACCTTGGTAGCCGCCCAGGTCGCGCGGAATAATTCACTTTGTCGGTAGGCTTCGAGCGCGTCGGCGGATTCCCACAGGCTGTAGGTCATGCGGACGTTCGGGTGGGTGGGATCGCGCAGGAGTTCGAGGTGATGGTTGCCCGGAAAAGCACGGATTGCGTGCTTCGACCCGTCGAAAAGGGCGTGGAAAGTCGAAAGTTGATCCTCCCGAAACGTCATGCGGACAAGGCGAACAAGCATAGTATTTGTGGCTTGCGGATGGACGTAAAAAAGCACGGCGCACATGCGCAAGTTCTGCGCGTACGCCGTGCTTTTGTTTCGGTAACGAATCCTTACTTCCGATAAGATTTAAAAACGTAATCCCAAATTGGCGTCGAAACGCCGTAGTTGCTTTCGGGATTTTTGTAATGGTGAACGCTGTGGTTTACCCACATGTACTTAAAGAAATTCTTCGGGGGCGCATAAGCGTGCACGATAAAATGCACGGATAAGTAGCCCGTGTACCCCACCAGAAAACCGGGAAAGAAAGCGTAGGCCGCTTCACCCATCATCAGGAAAAACAAGCCGAAAAACACAGCGGCAATGATGATCGCCACCGCCGGGGGCAGCGCCAACCGAGTTTTATCTTTCGGGTATTCGTGGTGAACGCCGTGCAACGTGTACTGTAGCTTGGCGCGCCGTTCGGTTGAGGGCGTTATGTGGTACAGATAGCGGTGCAGGACGTACTCGAACAGGGTAAACACAAACAACCCCGCGCCGAACAGGACCGCAATTTGCCCCGTGCTCATGTCGGTATACGTGAACGAGTACCAGCCCAGAAACACCGATAAGGTTAGCCACATAGTAACCGGCACCAGAATGTGCGTCCGCGACAGGGCTTCCAGGATCGGGTTGTCAAATAACTGTTTCGTGCCCGTATGTTTGGGCCGGGTCCTTCCGTGCCCGGCCATTGTCTGCAACTTTTCGGTATTCGTTTCCATAATCGTTTATGTGAGGTTGCACGGGCAAAACTACGAGGAAAACCGAGTTGCCCGGCTCGGTTAGTAAACTTGCTTTACTATGTTTTGCTGACTTCCAGTTGGTCCGAAATTTTTTCCCGCATGGCCACCGGATTGCCTTTAGGCAGCTTCTGCCGGATAATTAACCGCAGCGAGTTGTTATACGTCAGGTAGTTGAACATCCAGTTGATGAAAATGGCCAGCCGGTTCTTGACGCCTACAATGGCCATCAGGTGCACGAATAGCCACGTCAGCCACGCGAAGAAGCCTTGGAATTTGAGGAACGACAAGTCGACCACCGCCAGCCCCCGGCCAATGGTCGCCATCGTGCCGAGGTCGCGGTAGGTAAATTCCTGGGGCGGCTCATTGCGCAGCCACCGGTACAGGTTTTTGGCCAGCAATTTAGCCTGCTGCATGGCGGGCTGTGCCACCTGCGGGTGACCATTAGGCCACTTTTCTTCGGTCATCAGGGCCACGTCGCCGATGGCGAACACGTCCGTGAACCCTTGCACCTGATTGTAGCGGTTGACCGTAATTCGCCCGCCCCGCCCAACCACTTCGGCCGGCAAGCCGGGCATCGGATTGGCCTTTACGCCCGCGGCCCAGATCAGGTTATTGCTGCGCAGGGTTGAGCCGTCGTTCATCGTGACGGTCCGGCCGTCGAAGTCCTTAACGCGCGTGTTGAGCCGGACGTTAACGCCGAGTTCCTGAAGGTATTCCAGCGAGTGCTCCTGCGATTGTTTGGACATGGGTCCCAGCAACTCCCCACCCGACTCGATTAGGTAAATGTCCATTTTCATGAAGTCGAGTTCGGGGTAATCGCGCGGCAGGACCGTTTTGCGCATCTCGGCCAGCGTACCGCACAGTTCAACGCCCGTTGGTCCACCGCCCACCACCACGACGTCCATTAAGCCTTCGCGCTCGTCTTCGGTTTCGACGGCTAAGGCGTCCTCGAAGTTTTGCAGCATTCGGTTGCGCAGGGCAATGGCCTCGGCCACCGACTTCATGGGTAGGGCTTTCTCAATGATGTTTTGCTGCCCAAAGAAATTGGTATCGGCTCCGATAGCCAACACTAAATAATCGTACGAAATCGGACCCAGTTCGGTATCGACGGTTTTGTCGGCGGTGCGAACGCCCGTTACCTCCGTGACGCGGATGTGCACGTTTTTGCAGTTGCCAAATACCGCCCGCAGCGGAAACAGAATGGAGTTGGCTTCCAGCCCAGCCGTCGCCACCTGATAGTACAACGGCTGAAACTCGTGGTAGTTATGCCGGTTAATTAACACGACCTGAAACTCCTTCCGGCGCGAAAGTCCTTTGGCCAATTGCAACCCGCCGAAGCCCGCGCCGATGATGACGACGCGTTTGCGGTCCGTTTGGGGTATGTTTGGATTCATAAATAAAGCAATTAGTCAAGCGTGCGTTGGTGTCCATTAACCAACGACTTGCCTGTTAACTTACGACTGTCGACTCAACTACCCGCTCGTAATGGCTTTCGTAGCGGGGTAAAACGCGCGATAATTCAAATTCTTGCGCCCGCGCCAAGGCATTTTGCTTGAACCGGGGCAAGTGATCGTCGTTCAGGACGTACAGGGCGTTCTTCACCAAATCGTCTACGTCGCCGACGTTGCTCAAAAAGCCCGTTACGCCCTGCACGTTCAGTTCGGGTAGCCCGCCAGCGTTGGACGAAATGACGGGCACTTCGCAAGCCATCGCTTCGAGCGCGGCCAACCCAAAACTTTCGTTCTCGGACGGCATGATAAACAGGTCCGCCACCGACAACACTTCTTCCACGGCGTCTAACTTACCCAAAAACCGCACCTGATCGTAAATGCTCAGGTCCCGCACCAACCGTTCGATGCGGGCGCGTTCGGGACCGTCGCCGACGAGCAGGAGTTTAGCGGGCGTTTGCTGCTGCACGTGGTAGAACGTCATGACCGCGTCGTCGATGCGCTTCACCCGCCGAAAATTCGACGTGTGCACGATAAGCTTTTCACCGTTAGGGCAGATTGCTTTCTTGAAATGCTCCTTTTGCTGCCGTTTAAACCGGTTTAAGTCCACAAAGTTTGGAATTACCTCGATGTCGCGGTGCACTTTAAAGTGGGCGTAGGTATCCTGCCGCAGGTTCTCGGACACCGCCGTGACGCCGTCCGACTCGTTGATGCTGAACGTGACGACCGGCTCATACGAAGCGTCTTTGCCCACGAGCGTAATGTCGGTCCCGTGCAGCGTCGTCACAACGGGCACGAATCGTCCCTGCGAGCGCAGAATCATCTTGGCCATGTAAGCCGCCGATGCATGGGGAATGGCGTAGTGCACGTGCAGCAGATCCACATTTTCGTTAAGCACCACGTTCACCATCTCGCTGGCCAACGCCGACTCGTAGGGCGCGTACTGAAACAGCGGATACGACGGAATGTTGACCTCGTGGTAAAACACGTTCTCGTTGAAAAAATCGAGCCGGGGCGGTTGCTGGTAGGTAATGAAGTGGATTTGGTGGCCGTTTTTGGCCAGGGCCTTGCCCAGTTCAGTGGCGACAACCCCACTGCCCCCGAAGGTCGGGTAACACACAATACCGATTTTCATGCGGGAAGCCCACGCGGGGCCGGGAACGGTTTTCCCTTCAACAACAAACGAGACGTAAAAGAATCCCGGCACGGTGGGGTTTGTTGGTGAGAATCACCGGTCGATTTGGCAAGCTCAGTCAAGAACGTTGACTGGATCGGGCGTCTTAAGAATAGCTAACGAATCAAGAAACACGCCGTTTAGGTCATCGAGTGGTCATGTCGGCTTGGCCCCCGATGAACCCTATCTTAATCCAAATTCCGATTGAGAGTCTTCTAAGGTAGGCGGGGAAGGGCACACGCGCGGTGAACAGGCTGACACGTAAACACGCAATCAACGCTTGTCGCCTTCCCGGCTTCGTATGCGAAACAAACGGGCGAAGACGAACGTAAAAAAGTACGCTATGTAAACCGAGGTTAGTACATCACTTAGGTAATGGTCATTTTCCAAAACCCTCGATACGCCCACGAAAACGGGCACAACCAGCCATACGCTTTGTTTTGGATACAGGAACACCAACGGCAGAAAAAGCCCAAAGAAATGAACTGCATGACCGGACGGAAAGGAACTGCCCCCGCTTATCCAGAAATCCTTTGTTGCCCCGCTGCCTGCCAAAAACTCGTAGGGCCTTGCCCGTAAAAAAACATTCTTCAGTACCCCGGCCGTCAACCGGCTAACAATGTGGGTTAACGCCAAAAAGAAGAATAGGTTGGCTCGCTTGACGTTTTTATCAACTACGTAAAAAATAAGGCCGATGGCCAAGCCTGCAAACCCCAGCAGATACTTAGAAACCGGAAAGCCGAAGGCGATTTCAAGGGCCGTTGCACCTGGCCCGACGCGTTTTCCGACGGATGGCAAGTTCTCATGGATGAAGACGCACAGCGGTCTGTCAATCCAGTAGATGGACGCTAAACAAGCAACGAGAAAACCAATGCTCAAGCGAACAACGTGTCCAGTTGTATACAGACCCGTATCTTTCATACAATTAGAGAATTCATAGCGGAAGCTTACCTTGTAATACAAAGTTGATGGTCTTAACTACGGATAGACCATAGTAATTGAGCAGTACAGTTTACGACCGTTTAAAGGATTGGATTAAGCAGATAGAAGAAAGAAGGGTAATCACCTACGAACCACGTTCTTCTGCCTTTTCCTTATTTTTACGTCATGACCGCTCGTCCACCCATTCCCTTCTCGAATTTTGTTCTTGGCTTTCTTCGGCTCATCCGGGTGCGGAATCTGCTGATTGTGGTGGCGACGCAGTTTCTGGCCCGCATTGCTTTAGTAGGTCCCGGACTGGATGGTCCCGGACTGGATGGTTCTCCTGCCGAGTGGCTCCGGGTTCTGGCCAACCCGACCATCTGGCTGCTTTCGTTCTCAACGGTCTGCATCGCGGCTGCGGGCTACATCATCAACGATTACTTCGACATCAAGATTGATTTAGTCAATAAACCGGAGCGGGTGGTAATTGGTCGCTATCTCAAGCGCCGGTTTGCCTTGCTGGCGCACCAAGGCCTGAACATCTTAGGTTGTCTGATTGGACTTTATTTGAGCCGGTGGATTTTTGTGACGGACGTGCTGGCGGCTTCGCTGCTGTGGTTTTACTCGGCAAAATTTAAACGGCAGCCCGTCGTGGGCAATATCGTGGTGTCGCTGCTGACGGCCCTGTCGCTCCTTATTCTGGCGGTATACTACCGACAAAACGCCCAGATGCTGCTGATTTACGCCTTGTTTTCATTCGGCATTACGCTCGTGCGGGAAATCATCAAAGACATGCAGGACGTGCGGGGCGATGCCCGATTTGGTTGCCGGACGCTGCCCATCGTCTGGGGACTGCGTCGAACCAAGTACCTGCTTTACGGGCTGATTGGGTCGCTGATTATGACCATGTTCCTCATTGCCGACTCGCTCGATAATTTGCGACTCGGCCGGATTTTTCTTATCCTACTCATTCCCATCACGTGGTTGGTATATCGGCTCGTGTTGGCCGACACCCGGCGCGATTTCGGCTACCTCAGCGCCCTCTGTAAACTGATTATGCTGTTAGGGGTAGGCAGTATGATTTGGGCTTGAGCTGACCGCTTTCTAAAATCTTGAGTTCGTAGGTTTCCGGAAACCGTAGCTTTATCGACGAACGGTAAAACGCAACTGCTTATGAAACTCATCCTGTCATTACTGCTGATTGTGAGCGCATTGGTCGATGGCCGGGCACAAGAATGCTTGGGTACTCCGTTCAAAGCGGGCATGGGCTACGAGATGATTACCTACAACGCCAAAGACAAACCCGTTGGCAAGGTCAACTACCTGGTGAAAAACGTTCGGCGCGAAGGCGGCTCAACCCTCATTGACATCAGCATCCAAACCGCGGATGAAAGGGGGAAAACCCAGCCACCCTATACGGTGCAGTACGTTTGTACCGGCAACGAGTTAGTGGCCGATCTGTCGGGCCTGACCCGGTCGATCCAAGGGCCGACCGCGGCCGATCTGGAAATGAAACTAAACGTCAATCGGCTGACGTATCCCAGCAAGCTTAGTATTGGTCAGAAACTGCCCAATGGCGTGCTGGAAGCCGAATTGTTCAGCAACGGGAACCGCACGATGGAAATAAACATGACCGTCAACAACCGGCAGGTAGAAGGTAGCGAGACACTAACAACGCCCGCCGGCACCTTCAACACCTACAAGCTAACGTCGGACGTAGCAATAGACAACCGCGCGATGGGTATGCCCATCCGGCTTTCGGTGCGCACGGTCAGTTACCGGACGAACGACCTGATCTTCGACGTGAAAACGGAAAATTTTAACAAAAACGGCAAGTTGATGAGCTACTCGCTGCTCAGTAAGCTGTACTGATTACGAATAACTTACTCTTATTCGGGGTAAAACCAAGCTTGTTTCGCAACTTTGTTGCAAAAAAGTAAGTTAACAAACAACGCGCTTTGGCTAAGCGCCGTATTTTTGTGCTGCTTATGAAGATTGATTTTTTCCAACGCAAAGCCGATTATATTGGCATCACCGGCTCGGTGCTGTGCGCCATCCACTGCCTGATTACGCCGGTGCTCTTGATGACGTCCTCGGTACTGAAACACGACACGCTCCGGTTTGGCTACCTGAGTCTGGATTACGTCTTCATCGCCGTCAACATCGTCGCCGTCTTCTTCGCCACCCGGCACTACGGTTCACCCGTCATTAAGCGGTTCTTGTGGAGTTTTCTGGCCTTGTTTACCGTGGCCATTTTGCTCGAAGACGTTAACGAAGTGTTCGAGTTGGTGGGTTATCTGTCATCGGCCGGACTGGTAGTCACGCACGTCTTCAACATCCGCCAGCACCGGCTGAGCCACGCGCATTAGTTAAAGACTGAACCGTCGATCGCTGAGATATTGCGTATCGGTCAGCGTACGCAGGAATGCAATAATCTGCCTCTTTTCGGTATTAGTTAACGGAATGCCCGGTTTGCCGTTCGACCGCAGCACCGGATCGAGTTCGGGAACGTCCTGCACGTTCCCGGCGTAATGATTCAGCACATCGTCGAGCGTCCAGAAGCGGCCGTCATGCATGTACGGGCTGGTGCGGTCGACGTTGCGCAGGCTGGGCACCTTGAACTTAAATTTATCTTCCGGTTTGAGCGTAATGAGTGACCGGCCTTCGTCCTGATTAGCGGCCCGGCTTAGGCCGTTGTTGCGAAACGATTGGTCGGTAAACAACTCGCCCGCGTGGCAGGTCGCGCACTTCTGTTTAAACAACGTTAGTCCAGCCAGTTCGTCGGCTGTGAGCGTGCCGTCCGCCGGTGCGGTGGATGCGCCCGCTTCGTTGCGCACGTACTTGTCGTACCGGCTGTTGGCCGATACCATCGTCAGCATAAACTGCGAAAGAGCCTTCAGAAACCGGTCGGTGGTGATGCTGTCCGTCCCGAACGCATCCTTAAACATCGGCTGATACTTGCCGCCCTTCCGTAAGTTGGTGAGCAGGTTACCCAAGTTATGGCCCATCTCGACCGGGTTTTCAATGGGTGCGATGGGTACGGTATCTAAGTTCAACTGCGCGCCGTCCCAGAAAAACGTCCGGTAGAACGCCAGGTTCTGCAATCCTAAGTTGTTGCGCGTGCCAATTTTATCGTTGACGCCGTGGCTTAAGGCGTGGTCCGTGTGCGCGAAGGCCGAACTTTGCTGGTGACAGAACGCGCAGCTAACGGTTCCGTTGACCGACAATTGCGCGTCGTAAAACAGTTCTTTACCCAAAGCAATCCCTTCTTCGGTCAGTGGATTCTTGGCGAAGTCATACACCGGTTCGGGGAAATTGGTCGGCTTTTTCCAGGCGTAAGGCCGGGCCTGAAATACAACGGGCGGATTGCCCGGCGCAGGCGCAACGGAATCAACGCCAACTGATGAATCCGACTGGCACGAGGCTACAATTCCGAACAGAAGGGCGCTTAAGGCTAACCCAAGCAACCGTCCGTAACGCAGAAGGCTATTTAGTTGCGGTGGTTGTAACATCTTTATACCGAACCATTTGTGCGTAGTTGTTGGCAACGTACTTCGAGAAGTCAGCGAGCATAATCTGCGGGTGGGCCGCAATGCTGAGGGGCGTTGGGCCGTCGAAGATTTTTAGCACGTCCGTTTGCAGGTTGACCGTTGAAATCGTACCGGCCGCTACCGTCACCCGGTCGTTGCCGAACGGCAATTGGCGCACGGTTCGGGTGTTGTTGAGCGTACCGCCCGCGCCGAACAGGCCAATGTGGTAGCGAAAGGTGCGGCTGCCGGTCGCGTCGGCGGGGGCGCTGGGCGATTCGCCTTCCAGCTTCACAAAAATATACCCGGAGTTCCAAGCCCAGAACATGCCGCTGGCGCTGTTGTGGTCGGCCCCCGGATCGAGTACACCGGTGCGCCGGTCCATGCTCATCGTGCTCCGCAGGCTGTCGACGCCGATCATGAACGAAACGGCTTTGTATTCGCCGTAAGGTACGGCGTTGAGCGTAATGCGTTGGGAAGCTGGAACGTCTTCTCGAAGTAAAAAGTAACTACTATCGACTGGCACGACGTATTCGCTGCCGTCGGCGCGGGTTAGCCTGAGGTTGCTGATGTAATAAGTAAACACCTTGGGCGTGAACGACTCGCCGGAGCCGTTTCGGTAGGTGCTGCCCAAGCGCAGGTCCTGCCCGCCGACGACGTTGTCGAACGTTAGGCTCAACGGACCCGTCGACGGGTCGAGCGATGGATTGGGATCACAAGCCAGGGCAAACCATCCGAGCAGGCCGGTTAAGAGAAACGCGAGGATACGCTGGGTAGTCATACTGGGAGGTCAGTTATTGCTTATTTCGATTGACTTCGGCCGTAAAGCACAATCAGTCCCACAATACTCCCACTGACCAGCATTAGAAACAGCCACACGACCGCGTTGGTCGTGCTGAACGGCTGCTGCAAAAATTCGTTTACCAACCCCGCGATAGTACCCATGAAGATACCAACCAGACTAACGAAAATAAACTGAACAATGGGCGGTAAGCGTCGGAGCATGGGCAAGGTGGAAACAGACACTACCTTAACGTTTTAGGTGCCCCAACTCGTGCCCAATTGGCTCGTTATTTATCAAGGTTAGCCGCTCGACTAACGAACCGGCCTTCGGGTTGAGCAACCGCGGTCATCCATCGGCGAATCAGGCCCGTCAGCGGCCGAAATTCGATTAAAAAGCCGTCGTGACCGTAAAGTGAGTCGATTTCCTCGTAGACCGCGTTGGGTATGTGGCGCGCTAAAAACTGCTGCTCCGCCGGCGGAAATAGCAAATCCGAACGGATGCCTACAACCAACGTTCGCGACCGGATCTGCCCCAGGGCGTTGGGAATACTGCCCCGGTTGCGGCCCACGTTGTGCGAATCCATTACCTTCGTAAGCAGATAGTACGTGAAGGCGTTGAACCGATCGGCTAATTTTTCGCCCTGGTAGCGCTGGTAGCCAGCCGCTTTGTAATCATTCAACTGTTCGTTGTTGTCCAGCGCCTGCGTGAAACCGTAAGTATCGTAGTTGCGGTACGAAATCATCGCCATAGCTCGCGCGGCCCTCATGCCCGCGACGCCCGCGTCGGCCCGCCGGTCGGTCCAGGTCGGGTCGGCTTCGATAGCCATGCGTTGGGCTTCGTTAAAGGCAATGCACCAGGGCGAGGCCACCGCACTGGTCGCGATCAAAACCAGATTCTGGATTAGGGGCGGGTGCAGAATGGCCCATTCAACGGCCTGCTCGCCACCCACCGATCCGCCAATGCAGGTGTGAATTCGCTCAATACCTAACTCCTGACGCAGCAAATCCAGCGCGCCAACGATGTCGCGAACCGTGAGGTTTGGAAAGTCGTGGTAATACGGCTGCCCCGTGGCGGGGTTGACCGACAGCGGCCCCGTGGAACCGTAGCACGACCCAAGCACGTTGGCGCAAACCACAAAGTAGCCTTCCGGGTCGAAGTACTTTCCCGACCCAACCATCCCGCCCCAC
>CAXUEB010000001.1:13004-26325 GCA_964249775.1 uncultured Spirosoma sp. | reverse complement strand
GTTCAATCCGGTTTGGAGTTTGGGGTTTGTGACGGTCCGCCGTAGTAGTTGGCTGATGCGTCTGTTCGCTTGCGTCAGCCAACGGCTACGGCGGACCGTCACAAACTATTTAACTGAAGACAGGCTCGGCGATTTGGGCGAAGGCTTGCTCGAAGTCGGCTTTGATATCGTCGATGTGCTCAATACCGGCCGACACCCGCAGCATCCCCGGCTCGACGCCCGCGCTGGCCTGGTCCTGCTCGCTTAGTTGCTGGTGCGTGGTTGAAGCCGGGTGAATAATGAGCGTTTTGGAATCGCCGACATTGGCCAGGTGGCTCACCAACTTCAGGCTATTCACAAACTGGTCGGCCGCTTCTTTGCCGCCCCGCACCCGGAACGTAAACACACCCCCAAAGCCGCGCTTGAGGTATTTCTTGGCCAGTTCGTGGTAAGAACTGCTCGCCAGACCGGGGTAGTTCACTACCTCGACCTGCTCGTGCGCTTCGAGCCACTGCGCCAGCGCGAGGGCGTTTTGCACCGTGCGGTCTACCCGCAAAGACAACGTTTCCAAACCTTGCAGGAGCAAAAACGAGTTGAACGGGCTGATGGCCGGTCCCCAGTCGCGCAACCCTTCGACGCGGGCGCGGATAATGAACTGGATGTTGCCGAACGGCCCACCAACGCCGAACACGTCGCTGAACACCATGCCCTGGTAGCCTTCCGACGGTTCGCTGAACTGTGGAAACTTACCGTTGCCCCAGTTGTAGTTGCCGCCGTCGACAATAACCCCGCCGATACTCGTGCCATGCCCGCCGATCCACTTCGTCGCCGACTCGACCACCACGGCCGCGCCGTGTTCGATGGGCCGGAACAGGTAGCCGCCCGCGCCGAAGGTGTTGTCGACGATAAGCGGTAAATCGTATTGTTGGGCGATGGCCGCGATGGCGTCGAAGTCCGGGATGTTGAAGCCGGGGTTGCCGATGGTTTCGAGGTAGATGGCTTTGGTCCGCTCGTCAATCCGTTGGGCGAACGAATCGGGCTTATCGCCGTCGGCGAAGCGGGCGTCGATGCCCAGCCGTTTGAACGACACTTTAAATTGGTTATACGTGCCGCCGTACAGAAACGAGGTCGTCACAAAATTGTCGCCCGCGCTCAGGATGTTGGTCAGGGCAATGAACTGAGCCGCCTGCCCCGACGCCACCGCCAGGGCCGCAACGCCCCCTTCCAAAGCCGCCACGCGCTTCTCGAACACGTCCGACGTGGGGTTCATAATGCGCGTGTAAATGTTGCCGAACGCTTTAAGGGCGAACAGGTCGGCCCCGTGCGCCGAATCATTAAACACGAACGAGGTGGTCTGGTAAATCGGAACGGCCCGCGCGTTGGTCGCCGGGTCAGTCTCCTGCCCAGCGTGGAGTTGCAGGGTATCAAAATGCAGTTGGGTTGCCATCTGGATTGAGTTGTAAAGTTATATAGGGTACGCACGACAAATCATCCCGATCGGCGTGGCGGTAAGTGGAGTGTGCTTAGTACGCCCCTCCGGGCATACAACGTCGATTGTAGAGCATGTACGTTACCGATTTATAGTTCCTAACCAGCCGCCGTCCTCTTTGGGAGCGGTTAGTTTAGGCAGGAGTTAGCACCTTGCCGTGTGGTAGGTTGCCAGCGGTTCACCGAGCCTGATCTCTCCCCGCTTCTGTATAAATCAATCTGCGCCGGCAGAAGATCTGTTTGGTTGTTTGTAAGTTCGTTGGTTGCGTCATTGAAAACAGACGAACGATGAAACAAACCGCCGAACAGCAAAGGCGCGTAACAATTGACTTGATGCTGCAAGTATAAGGGGCAAATTCGGCGAATCCAAACTCCAGCGGCCGATTGTCGCCATTCGCTTGTTTTTCGCCCGATTTAGTAATTTGGGCGCTTGACAAGCCGAAACGTCTGGTTACATTTGTCCGAAGACACCACCGCCGATGAGTCAAACGTACCGCTACAACCGTGACAATGCCGCCCGCGTCGCCGGCGTTACCACCCTCAAAGACGCCATCGGGCAACTACTTAAAGCGTATCAACTCCAGGGCCGCTTCAACGAAACGTACCTCGAAGCGTTCTGGGGTAAGATGATGGGGCCAACCATCGCTTCGCGCACGCGCCGGCTGTACGTCCGCGACCGGAAGTTACACATCGAGATTTCGTCGGCTCCCCTCCGCAACGAACTCGTTAACGCTAAGCAGAAGCTAATTCAGTTGGTCAACAAAGACATGGGCACCGACGTCATTGACGACGTGGTGTTTATCTAACAACGGGTTCAAAACTGAATCAGTAAGTTCCGGCGCTCCTGTTGCATGGTGATCGGTTCCGTTAGAAACCGGGCGTTCAGGCCCTGCCGGTTGCACATTGCCAGCCATTCCGCTTCGGGCACGACCAAGAAGCCGTTTTGCTGCTTAATGGTGTAGTACGACGAGAACCGCAGCCGAACCAGCAGCCGGAGCATTTTCAGTAGCTCGCCCTGCCGGAGCGACTTACCAACGATGCTCACAATGTCCTTGAGCATATTCTCTTCCACGATCAGATCACAAATCAGGGCCTTGGCACCCGGCGCAGCTATTCCTTTGATGGCCGTTAGCAGTTGCTCAACTTCGGCCGCGTTGCGGTAGTACTGTACCACGCTCATAACGATAATTACGTCGAACTGCCGGCCAGCCACGGAACCGAAGTTGAGGTAATCGTCGGCGGGCAGGGCATGAAAAAAGACGTTCGGGTGGTGCGCGTGCTTGGCGCGGGCCATCGCGTTGTAGCGCTCGGAAATGTCTAAGCCGTGGATTTCGGCCACGCGGTTGTGCCAGGCGTCTTCAAGGTTCCCCGGTCCGGAGCCGATGTCCAGAACGCGCTCGGTGCCAGTCAGCGGCACGTACTGCTCGACCCGGTTAAGGAAGTACGCGTAATTAGCCGACATCGAATGGTCGAATTCGTTTTCCTGTTGCCAGAAATCAAGCCAGGTGGCGGTCATTAGATGGAAAGGCTTACGGTCGTTTAAGAATAAGAAGAAACGCCCGGCCGACGCTGGGGTTGCGGGATAGGCGTTGCAGTGTGCATCAGGTACAGCACCCGAAACCAGATCAGGACGCACGGCAGGGCTTTCAGCGCGTAAGGTTGGGTAACCTGTTGACGCAGTACGGCCGGAAAGAAATCACTCGGCGACAGCACCGTTAGTATAAAGCAGCTAATCAACAACGACCGGTCGAGCCAAGTTTGGGGCGAACAGAACCACCAAAGCACCACGCCCGTCACGGCCGTGATGTACGTCGGCGACTCGGCCACCGGGTTGAAAATAACCTGAAAAATCAGCACCGACGCCACCAGCAACAGCCGAAACGAACGCTCGCCGTACCGCCGAACGTGTACGTAAACCGTACAAAACAGGGCCACACCCAAGCCGATGACAGCCGCCGTCGGCACGTCGGGCGAGATAAACAAGTGAATGAGCCGGTGAATTGAGGTGTTTGCCCATTTATCGCCGTCGGACTTGACCAAGAGTTCGCGAACCCACATCTCGTACTGCCAAAGCAGTTTGTCGGGCGTCGTCAGCAGCAAGGGCAACAAGCCCAGCACCACGCCCCACAAGAGTAAGTACGCCAGAAAGCGCAGCTTTTGCGGGTACAACAAAAACAGCGCGGCCCCCACTAAACTGTAAATTTTGATGTTGAAGCCCAGAATGATAAAGAACGCAGCCCACAAGGGTTGCCGCTTCTCGAAGCAGACAAACGTAAATAAGGGAATCGCGGCAATGAGCGGGTTGGTTTGGCTGTTAGCAACGGCCGTAAACAATTCCTGCAACCCAAACCAGTAAGCAAACACCTTTTGCCCGGGCGTCAGGGGCATTCGGTAGACTGCGTACACCCAAACGCCCACGAACAGAAAGTGCCAGACAAACAAACCTACCGAATAAGGCAAGGCAAACACGGGCGCGAACAGGGCCGCGAAGGTCGGCGCGTAGTGGTAATGATCGGCGTATTCGGCCGGGTACAGCGCGTACAGATTCGTTCCCGCCAGCAGGTGTCTGAGCGAGTAGTAAAAAATACTGTAGTTGTTAGAATGAAATAGAAAAACGGTTTTGATGCTGGCAAACAAAGCCATCAAGGCATACACGCTAAAAATCAGCCGGTAGTCGCTGAAGAGATCTTTCTTGAAAAAGCAAAGGCTAAACGGCGGCAACCGGGACAACGGCGGGCTGGGTTGACAACGAATTAAGAGCGGGGCAGCCGTTCGACAAACTCGGCCATCGTGCTAAACTCCCCCATTGATTTAAGGTAACGCAGCAACTGCTCAACGCGGTCGAGCAGTTGGTCGCGGGAGTAGCGACGCACGTAGGTCGGTATCTGATCGTAGGCCGACAAGTCCGTAAACTCCCACGGGTGCACGTACAGGTTGAGGAACCCGTCGGCCCGGAGCGTTTGTCGGCACAGTTGTTTGTAGTAGGCAAACGGAAAATTTTTCAGACTAAGCCAGAACAGGGGCAGCCGGAGCGTCGGCGTGACCGACGCCGGCACCTGCCACACGCCCCCTTCGCGAAACGGCCGGCGCGGTTCGCCCCAGTGGTTGTAGCGGCCGGGCAGGTAAGTCGGGTGCAGCGACGAATTGTAGGCGTAGCCCGCCCGTTCGACCTCGGCCGGATCGACGTACCCCATGCGCGCCCGACGAAAACCCCGCACCGGCCGGTTGAGCAGTTCTTCCAGCGCCAGCCGGGAGCGGAGCAAATCGGCCGGCTCGAACGTAGCGTGGTCGTAGCCGTGGGAAGCAATCTCGTGTTTGTTGGCCAGCGACCGGACCAGGTCCGGCTCGTGGCGGGCGTAGTTGACCGTCGTGAACAGCGTCGTGCAGACGTTCAGAGCGTCGAATCGCTCGGTTAGCAGCCGCAAGCCCCGCGTCGAAACGGCCACCTGTTCGCTCAGGGAGATGTTGTGGCCAAACTCAACGGCGGTATCGAATTCTTCTACGTCAACGGTGAATAATAAATGGCTTCCTCGGTTGGGGCTTCCCATGTCGTTACGGTCTCGTCAATCTCGTTCGTGTCACCGATGATGTACGCCGGCCGGCCTTTCACCTCCACGAACGTTTTGCCCAAATATACGCCGATGATGCCGATCATAATGAATTGCACCCCGCCGATGAGTACCAGCAGCACGACCAGCGTGGTCCAGCCCGATACGGTGGTGTTGGTGAAAAAGTACTCATACAGCACCTCAGTCCCGAACAAGGTCGCGAAGACCGACATGCAAAAACCCAGCATCACCGACAGATACAACGGCCGCGTCGAGAACGAGGTGATGCCCATCGCGGCTAACTTAAGCATTTTGTGGAACGAATATTTAGTTTGGCCGGCGTAGCGGGCGGCCGGCTCGTAGAGGATGCGGCACTGCCGGAAACCGACCCACGAAATAGCCCCGCGTAGAAACAGGTCGTTTTCCCTAAATTGCTTGAGGGCATCCACTACTTTGCGGTCGAGCAGCCGGAAGTCAGCCGCGCCGTCTTCGAGTTGCAGGTTCGACACCTTCCGCAGCAGGTTGTAGAAATTCTTCGATGTCGTTCGCTTAAACCACGACAGCTTTGGATCGGGCCGGCGGACGGTGTAAACCACCTCGTAACCTTCGCGCCACTTGGCAATCAGCGTCGGAATCAGTTCGGGCGGGTGTTGCAGGTCGGCATCGAGGCAGATAACGGCGTCACCGCGGGCGTGGTCATAGCCCGCCCGGAGCGCCATCTGATGACCGAAGTTGCGCGAAAACGACAAAAAACGAACCGCCGGATAAACCTTACTCAGTTGCCGCAGCACGTAACGGGTTTGGTCGGTGCTGCCGTCGTCGACAATTAGAATTTCGTAGGACGCGTACGGCTGCATAACGACCATGAGCCGGCGAATCAGCACGGGTAAATTTTCTTCTTCATTAAAAGCCGGTACGACAATGCTAATCATACCCCGGTGCACGTTCATGTACTGCTACTGTTAAAGACCTTGCGGGTGACAAATCCGAATTTCAAGCTAAATTAAGTAAGTAGATTTACTTATCTACTCACTGTCTCCGTAAAGTTACGTTAGCCTAATTCAGTACCGGCGGGTTGGTGTCTAATTTACCCTTACTAACATCTGTTAATCAGTTGGTTGCAGCGAAGACAGACGAGCAGCTTCTAAATCCAGTTCTTGTTCAATTTTCCGCAGCGTCTCGTCGTCCAAGGGCGAATTCTGCCGTTCCCCGTTGAGCACCGTTCGTTCAACAGTTAGCAGTTCTAACTGAAGCCGGACGGCTTGTTGGTAAAGTTCGGCGGGGCGCTCCGTATTCTTATTCGCACGTAAGGTTCCGTTCAATTCGTTCACGCGCAGTTCGTAATCGTTCTTGACGTAGTTCAGCACGTCGTCGTGCACCGTCCCGACCGAGTGATTGGCTTCGAGGTGGGTAATTGCCTGCATGGCCATCTGCCGGCGCAACAACCGTTCTTCTTTTTTCTCGTCGATTACCTGCCAAACACCCAGCACTTCAATCAACGAAGGCAGGGTTAGTCCCTGCACCACCAAGGTGATCAGAATCACGACGAACGTAACAAAAAGCACTAAATCCCGGCCGGGAAACGGTTGGCCGTTGGGTAAAGTTGTCGGCAAAGCCAGGGCACCCGCCAGCGAAACCACGCCCCGCATCCCAGCCCAGCTAACAACCACGATTTCCTGCCAGCGGGGCCGGGCTTCCCGCCCCCGAATGCGATGACTAAAGAAACGGGGTAAGTACGCGCCCGGAAACACCCAGACGATGCGGCACACGATGGCCACGGCACTGATGAGTAAGGCGTAGCCAACGGCTTCGGGAAAGGTGTAGCCGCTAATGCCGGCTACAATGGTGGGCAGTTGCAAACCAATCAGGATAAACACCAAGCCATTGAGTAGAAACACCATTACGTCCCAAACCGAATACGCTTGGAGCCGGCTCTGGTACGAAAACATTTCGGGCGTACGGACCGATAAAAACAAACCCGTTGTCACCACGGCCAGCACGCCGGACAGGTGAAACTCTTCGGCGATCAGGTACGAGCCGTAGGGCGTCAGCAGGGTCAGCGCGGTGGTCGTTACGGCGTCCTGGTTAATGGCTTTGTGCACCCGTAACATTAGCCAGCCCAGCACCAACCCAAGGGCGACGCTGGCCAAGGCAATGCCGACGAACTGTAGCCCGGCCTCGCCCAGCCCAAACTGGCTCGTCAGGATCGCCGACAGCGCGTAGCGGTAAATAATCAGGCTGGTCGCGTCGTTAACCAAACTTTCGCCTTCGAGCACGGTTGTGATGCGCTTGGGTATGTTCAGACCGCGCGTGACCGACGAAGCCGCCACGGCGTCGGGCGGGGCGATGATGGCCCCGAGCAGATAGCCCTGCGCCAGCGAAAAACCGGGAATGAAGGCGTGCGCCACCACCGCCACGACGGTCGAGGTAAACAGCACCAGCCCGACCGCCAACAGGGCCACCGACCGGCTGTACAATTGCAACTTAAGGTTATCGATGCTCCAGGCGGCCGAATACAACAAGGGCGGCAGAAACACCAGAAAAACCGCATCGGGCGACAACTGAACCGTGGGCAGGCCAGGAATCCAGCCGATTAGCAACCCCACAATAACTAACAGAATAGGATACGACAAGCGCAGTCGACGCGCTACGACGGCCAGCAACGTGGTTAAGCCCAGCAGACTGGTGACGATTTCGATGGGGTGCATACGGGTTAGAACTGAACGGAGGGTAATTCGGGTTAAGCCGTCAAGCGCAGGCCAAATTAGCGATAACTTCGAGAACCGGCCCATTGGCTGGTTACACTAACCGACAAATCGACACTCATGAATTCATCCGTCCGTAGTTTGGCCAGCCGTACTGGCCGCGAGAGTCAGTTGGTAAAGCAAGAAGAGCAACGACAGGACCTCGGCTTCGGTACAAAAATCAACGATACCTACTCGCGGTTAATCAACAAAGACGGCAGTTTTAACATCAAGCGGGTCAACGAGTCGTTCTGGGCCAGGGTCAATCTGTACAACCGGCTGATTATGATGGGCTGGGGTCAGTTCTTGCTTTGGGTGCTCGTCTTTTATTTAGTTACCAATCTGCTGTTCGCCACCATTTATCTCCTTGCCGGAGCCGATAACCTGAAAGGCGCGACCGACCAGGCCTTCTACGGCCCGTTCTGGAAAGCGTTTTTCTTCAGCGCCCAAACCTTGACGACCGTTGGCTACGGGCATGTCTCGCCCGCCAGTTTCTTAACCAGTTCCATTGCCGCGTTTGAGTCGTTGGTGGGTTTAATGACCTTTGCCTTGGCGACGGGTTTGCTTTACGGACGCTTTTCGCGGCCAAAAGCCGACATCCGGTTTACGAAACACGCGGTGTTTGCGCCGTATTTAGACATCAACGGCTGGATGTTCCGGGTCATCAACGCCCGCTCGAATCAGCTTGTCGACGTGCAGGTCGAAGTATCGCTTTCGCGCTTGGAAACCAAACCCGATGGCACAAAGTACCGGCGTTATTACACCTTGAATCTGGAACGCGCCAAAGTAGCTTTCTTTCCCGCCAACTGGACGCTGGTGCATCCCATCACCGAAGACAGTCCGCTCTACGGCTGCACGGCGGAAAACCTTGAAGAATCGGACACGGAGTTTTTAATCCTGTTGCGGGCGATGGACGATACCTTTGCGCAATCCGTACAGACCCGGTACTCCTACCGCTACGACGAAGTACTTTGGGGTCAGAAGTTTCGCCCTATGTTCGACGGCACCCAACCCGGCGTGGTGACGCTCGACCTCGAAAAATTAGACGATACAAACGAAGCGCCGTTGAATTAATAGTAAACGGTGAATGATAAATCATAATTTGGCGGAACGTCATTTACCGCTCATCATTCCTTGCCGCTCACCGATGCAAACCCCTCCTTTTCTCCGCCCCGGCGATACAGTCGCGGTTATCGCGCCGGCCAGTTGGTTTCCTTACGAAGAATTGGCCGACGCCCTCCGCATCCTGCGCGACGACTGGCGGTTAGAAGTCATCGAGGGCGAAACCTTGCACGCCGTCAGCGGTCCCTTCGCCGGCCCCGACAACATGCGCCGGGCCGAGTTGCAGCGCCTGTTAGACGATCCCAACGTCCGGGCCGTATTGGCCGCCCGCGGGGGCTACGGCTGCTACCGCTTGGCCGACGATCTCGATTTGGCCGGGCTGCGGGCCAACCCGAAATGGCTTGTCGGTTTTAGCGACGTGACGGTGCTGCTCAGCCTGTTCTACAACCACGGTGTCGAAAGTCTGCACGGCATCATGCCCCGGCAGTTCGGGCCGCCCGAACGCGCCGAATCGCTCGAATCGCTGCGGCAGTGGCTGTTCGGCGAAGCCCCGGCACAGTACGTCGTTGCCCGGCACCCGCTTAACCGTTCCGGCCGGGCAGAAGGGCCGCTCGTGGGCGGGAACCTGGCGCTCTTGGTCAACTCACTGGGCACGCCGACCGACGTTGACCTGACCGACACCATTCTGTTTATCGAAGATATTGACGAGACGCTGTTTTCCGTTGACCGGATGATGCGCCAACTGCGCCGAAGCGGGCGGCTGGCTAAACTGGCGGGATTAGTGGTCGGGCAGTTTACGGATATTCGCGTCAATACGTCACTATCCTTCGGCAAGGATGCTTACGAGATCATCGCCGAGGCCGTTGCGGATTACACCTATCCCGTGTTGTTTGACTTCCCGGCCGGGCACGTTGATCATAACCTGACGCTGCCAATCGGGCGAACCGTGCAGCTCTCCGTTGGCGATTCGGCCGCAACCATTGATTTCGTTCGGGCGTAAGTATCGGCAGCATGAGTAAGTTCTCACAGAAGGTAATTTGGATAACCGGCGCGTCGTCGGGCATTGGTGAGGCCGTTGCGCTGGAGCTTGCCCGGTTCCAACGGGGAACCGCTGAATCTGTCAACGACAAACCCAAACTAATTTTGTCGGCCCGGCGCGCGGACGAGTTGCAGCGCGTAGCCGTGGCCACCGGCCTGCCCGGGTCCGACGTGTTGGTGCTGCCAATGGACGTAACCGATACGGACGCCATGCCCGCCCACGTCGAGACGGTGCGGCAGCGCTTCGGGCGGATTAATTACGTGTTTCAGAACGCGGGCATCACCCAGCGGAGCGCCGTCGTTGACGCGGAGATAATGACCTACCGGCGGCTGATGGACGTTAATTTCTTCGGAGTCGTGGCCCTGACGAAAGCAGTACTGCCCCTGATGCTGGCCCAGGGCAGCGGACACTTCGTGGTGACGAGCAGCGTGGCCGGTAAGCTGGGTACCAAACAACGCTCCGGCTACTGCGCCAGCAAACACGCCCTGCACGGCTTTTTCGATTCGCTGCGGGCCGAAACGCACGACGCCGGTTTACGCGTCATGCTGGTTTGTCCCGGCTACATCCAAACGCCGATTTCGCTGCACGCGCTGGGAGCCGATGGCAACGTCCACGGCCGAATGGACGAAAATCAGCAAAAAGGAATGGCTCCCGACAAATTTGCCCGGCAATTGCTGCGGGCCGTTAGCCGGGAACAGGAAGAGGTTTACATTGGCGGCCCGGAAACCTACGGCATCTACCTCAAACGGTTTCTACCCAGCTTATTGTCCCGCATACTACGAAACCGCAAGGCGGAGTAACAGGGGCGGTTTACTTACCCGTGAGTTAGTAAAACTACTTAAACGCCCGGTTGCGTCTAAAGTAATCTATCCATAATTATAGTTAAGACGCGAAACTGTCTAACCCAATTTTTGTTTAGTAATCCAAACCACATTTTTTATCTTTTTGCCTAAATTATGAGCAAATCAGTACTCCTAACGTTTCTGTTCGCTTGTTTGCTGTGCGGTCAGGCATTGGCCCAGAACAGAACCATTTCGGGCGTAGTCATCTCGGCGCAGGACGGCTCCGCCCTGCCCGGCGTCAACGTAATCGTGAAAGGCACGACTACGGGCGCAACGACTAACGCCGAGGGCCGTTATTCGCTGGACAACGTACCGGCCAACGCAACGCTGCAAATCAGTTTTGTGGGCTTTCTGACCCAGGAAATTGCCGCGGGCAGCCGCTCAACGATTGACATTCGGCTCGAAAACGACATCCGGCAACTGGGCGAAGTAGTCGTGACGGCGCTGGGTCTGGAACAAAGCCGCGATCAGTTCGGCAGCGCGGCCTCGCAGGTGAAAGGAGGGGCCGTGGCCCGGTCGGGCGAAGCGACGCTCATCAACGGGCTATCGGGCAAAGCGTCGGGCGTGCAGATTGTCCGCTCGTCGGGCGATCCGGGGGCCGGTTCGTACATTCAGATTCGGGGCCAAAGCACCATCACGGGTAATCTTCAGCCCCTGATTATCTTGGACGGCGTTCCGATTTACAACTCCACGCTGGGCAACGCCGTCGATGGCGTCGTGCAGCAGTCGCGCCTGAACGACATCAACCCCGAAGACATCGCGTCGGTCGAAGTACTCAAAGGCGCGAGTGCGGCCGCCGTTTGGGGCACGCGGGCCGCCAACGGCGTGATTGTCATTACGACCAAGCGGGGCACAGCCGGTCAGGGGCGCATCAACGTCAATTTCAAATCGTCCGTTTCGGTCGACCAGATTTACAAGACGCACCCGCTGCAAAACACTTACGGTGGGGGGCGCTTCGGCCGGTTCCAGTTCGTGCCAACCTCGGGGCGTTCGTGGGGCGACCGCATTGCCGACCGAACGGGCGGGGCCGATACGTACATCACCGAAGGGCAGCCCGGTTACCAGGGCTACTTTGAAGGTCCCGACGGCGAACGGTTTTACCGCATCGCCGACGGCACGGCGGCTAACCCGCACGGCGGCAAAAATTCGCGCGAGACGTATGATTACCGGGATACGTTCTTTAAGAACGGGTATTTCGTCGACAACTCGGTCAGTCTCAGCGGGGGCGACCGCAACAGCAATTTCTACCTGAGCTTGGGCAACCTCAATCAGGAAGGTATTATCCGCTACAACAGCAACTACCAGCGGACAACGGCCCGCGTGAACGCCGAACGGCGCTTCAACGATTTCATCCGGCTCAACAGTAATTTCGGCTACACCCGCACCAACTCGAACCGGATTCAGCAGGGATCAAACGTGTCGGGCTTGTACTTGGGCGGTCTGCGGACACCGGCCGACTTCGACGTTGAACCCGAAGTTGGCACCTACGTTGCGCCCAGTGGCCTGCGATTCCTGAACCGGCAGCGCTCGTACCGCAACCCCTTGGGAGCCAACGCCAACTCGGTGTACGACAACCCCATCTGGACGCAAAAGAACGTCCTTAGCACGAGCGAAGTAGACCGGTTTTTGGGCAAATTTGAGGTGATTCTGTCACCCCTCAAGTGGTTAGACGTAACGGGCCGCGTGGGCTTAGACAACTACGCCGACCGCCGGCGTGACTTCTTTCCGGCCATTTCGTCGGCGAATTTTGGCGGGTTGAACTCCATCCAAACGGCCCGCGAGACGCAAACCGACGTGCAGTTGTTCGGTAACGCCAAGTACCAGCTTAACCCCAAGATTAACCTGAACGCCATTGTTGGTTTGAACCTCAACAGCCGGACCTACGAAAACAACGGTGGGCAGGCCCGCAACTTTATTCTGGCCGAAAATCCACCGCCGTTCGATATTACCAACTCGCAGGCCGAAAACCGGACGCCGTTCTCCACCGGCTTTGAGCAGCAACGCACCGCGGCCCTGTACGCGACGGCGACGGCCGGCTTCAGTGATTTTCTGTTCATCAACGCCACCGGCCGTTTAGAATCGGCGTCGAGTTTTGGCCGGCAAACCAAGCGGACATTCTTTTACCCGGCGGCCGACATTGCGTTCCAGTTCACGGAAGCCTTCGGGTCGCTCCGCGACAATACCACGCTGTCGTTCGGTAAGCTACGGCTGGCCTACGGCGAAGTGGGCGTGCAGCCGTCGCCGTACAACACGGTGACTTATTTTAACCAGGGACTCGACAACAACGGCGAATACCAAGAAAGTTGGGGGCCGATCCTGGCCAGCGGAGCCTACGGCAACGGCGGTTATTTCCAGAGCGCTACGCTGGGCAACGCGGCCCTGCGCCCGGAGCGGAAACAGGAGTTTGAGATTGGCACCGACCTGCGTTTCGTGCGCGACCGGTTCACCCTTAACGCGACTTACTTTCAGAACCGCACCGTCGACGCCATTCTGTCCATCGCCACGGCCCCGACGACGGGCTTTGACAACTTAACCGGCAACGCGGCCGAAATTCAGAACCGGGGCGTCGAGCTGGACTTGGGCGCAAACTTGGTGCAGAACAACAACTTTAGCTGGAAC
>CAXUEB010000001.1:5611-12994 GCA_964249775.1 uncultured Spirosoma sp. | reverse complement strand
ACCGTAACCGGGTCGTGTCGCTGAGCGGCACGCAGTCGCTGTTCTTAGCCGGTTACGCCGGTACGTCGTCGCGGGCGGTGGAAGGCTACCCCCTGGGCGTGTTGTGGGGTACGGCGTTCCTGCGCAACGAAGCCGGTCAGTTGGTGCTCGACGCCAACGGTTTTCCGCAGGCGGCCCCCCAGGAAAGCGTGCTGGGCGATCCGAACCCGGACTTCAAGATGGGCATCGGCAACACCTTTACGTTTAAGGGCTTGTCGCTCTACGCCCTGTGGGACATGCAGGTGGGTGGCCAAATCTGGGGGGGTACGCGCGGGGCGCTGTTTACCTTTGGTCGGCACGCCGACGTGGGCAACGACGTAACGGCCACGCAGGAACTGCCCGTTTACTCGGCCAACGCCCAATACCCGAGCGGTACCATTCCGGCTGGTACAACCTTCCGGGGTGCGATTCAGGATTTCGGCGGTGGACCGGTGGCGCTCACCGAAGCGTGGTACACCAGTCTGGGCGGTGGCTTCGGGCCGGTGGCCGAGCAGTTCATCGAACGGGCCGATTACCAGCGGCTGCGGGAAGTAACGCTGTCCTACTCGCTCAAGTCGGACGCCTTTCGCCGGTTCAGCCGCTTGTCGTCGGTCGATTTTTCCCTCACGGGCCGGAACCTCCTGCTAATTGCGCCGTTTAAGGGCAACGACCCCGAAACCAACAACACCGGTACGACCAACGGCCGGGGCTTAGATTACTTCAACAACCCAGCGACGCGCTCGGTGCTGTTCACGATACGCATCAATTATTAAACCGCACACCACAAACTCATCGCGTTTTTATGAAATTCTGGCAAAAAACCCTGACGATCTTTCTGGGAACCCTCTTGCTGGGGGCCTGCGAAAGTTACGTCGACAAAGTAGACGAAATTGACCCAACCGCGCCAACCGATGCCTCGGCCGATCAGGTCTTGACCAGCACCGAAGTAGCGTACATTGGCTTTCTGGAAGGCGACATGGCCCGGCTGGCGGGTATGTGGTCGGGCTACTTCGCGGGCGTCGACCGGCAGTACGTGACGCTCTACAATTACAGCGCGGTTTCGGCCGACTTCGACGCGGCCTGGTCCAATATTTTTTCGGGTGTGATCAAAAACGCCCGGATTGTGCGGCAGAAAGGCGTCGACGCCGGCAACCGGACGCAGCAGGGCATCGCTAAGGTCATCGAAGCCCACACGCTGGGCATGTGCGCGGCCCTGTGGGGCGACATCCCGGTGGCGCAGGCCGGCAATGTGCAGCAGTTTCCAAGCCCGGCGTTCGAGCCGCAGGTACAAGTCTACGCGACCGTGCAAACGCTGCTGACGGAAGCCATCGCCGACCTGAGAGCCAACGTTGGGCCGGTTTCCGGCGATTTTCTGTACGGTGGTAATCGGGAAAGCTGGATTGCAGCCGCCAACACGTTACGGGCTAAGTTTTACCTGCATCAGGGGCAGTATCAGCAGGCCGTAACGGCGGCTACGGGCGGTATTCAGGATGCAGCCGGGAACATGCTCGCTCCGCACGGCGAATCGTACCTGCAAAACTTCAACATCTACTATTCGTTCGGGGTCTACGACCGGCCGGGGTACATTGGCGCAAACGAGTTCACATACGACCTATTTACCAGCCGCGCTAATACTAAAACGAACGATACGGGTCGGCAAAATTTTTACTTTGTGGAAGGTCCCGACCTGAACTACTTGAGCAACGACTACGACGGAACGCCGGCGGAAGGCCGCGGCTTCTTCGGGGCCGATCAGCCGTTTCCGCTCGTCACGTTTGAAGAGAACACGCTGATTTTGGCCGAAGCCAACGCCCGACTCAATCAAACCGCGGCTGCGCTGACCGCCCTGAACCGTTTGCGGGCCTACTACGACACGGGCGCGAACCTGAACGCGGGGTACGTGGAATTGGGAGCCAATTATGAACCTTACGTCCTGGCCGATTTTCAAACGGGGGGCGTCGAGAATGGGGGACGCACGGCTGACCAAGCGTTACTGCGGGAAATTTTGGAAGAGCGCTATCTGACGTTCATCGGCCAACTGGAAGGCTTCAACGACGTGCGCCGGACAGGGAACGCACTCGGCGTGCCGGTTAATCAGGGTACGCAGATTCCCCGGCGGTTTCTGTACGCGCAGAACGAGATCAACTCAAACACGAACGTACCACGTCCCGTACCGGATTTGTTTACGCCAACCACGATTTTCCGGTAACAAATTTCTCTAAAACGCAACAAACCCCGCCAAGCCGGCGGGGTTTGTTGCGTTTGGTCTATTTGGATTCAAATCCGTTTACTTTCCACTAACCGCGCCGGCCTTCGTTGACTGTTCCATGTAGTCGACCGTTAGGTGGCAAAGCGTTTTCATGCCCAGTACGAAGCAGTTTTCGTCAATCTGAAAGTCGGGCGTGTGGTGCGGGGCCGCGTTCTCTACTTTCTTGCCTTTCGTCATACCGCCGAGGAAGTAAAAGAAGCCGGGTACTTTTTGCTGATAAAATGAAAAGTCTTCGGCCCCGGTTTGGGCGGGCGTAATCTTAACGTTGCTCTTTCCGGCCACCGCTTCCAGCGTGCCCACCATCTGATCGGTCAGTTTGGGGTCGTTGTAGGTAACGGGGTACATGATGTCGATTTTCACGTCGGCCTTGGCCCCGGCGCTCTCGGCGATGTTCGTAGCCACTTCGTTGATCCGGCGGTGAATCGTCTTCTGCATCTCGCCGTCCAGCGAGCGAATTGTACCGATCATGTTGACTTCTTCGGGAATAATATTTTGCCGAATGCCGCCGTGAATCGCGCCGACCGTCACGACGGCCGCGTTGTCAGTGAGCGGCAGGTTGCGGCTGACGATGGTTTGCAGACCCATCACAATTTGTGCCGATGTGACGATGGGGTCGATGCCGCCCCAGGGTTGCGCGCCGTGCGTTTGTTTGCCCCGAACTTTAATGGCGTACTGATCGACGGCGGCCATCGTCGCACCCGGCCGGTACTTAATCGTACCTACTTCGGTTTGCGAGTTGATGTGCAGGCCAAAGATCGCGTCAACCTTAGGATTCTCCAGCACGCCTTCCTTCACCATCAGGTACGCGCCCCCTTCCTCCCCGACCGGCGCACCTTCCTCGGCCGGCTGAAAGATAAACTTGACCGTGCCGCGCAGCTCAGTTTTGACCGACGCGAGCACTTCGGCCGCGCCCATCAGCATGGCCACGTGCGTGTCGTGCCCGCAGGCGTGCATAATGCCGGTTTGCTGCCCGTTGTACTCCGTCCGGGCTTCGGACTTAAACGGCAACTCCACGCGTTCGGTTACGGGCAGACCGTCCATATCGGCCCGCAAAGCCACAACCGGGCCGGGTTTACCGCCTTTGAGCAACCCCACAACGCCCGTTTTACCGACGCCGGTTTTAACGTCCATGCCCAAAGCCTTTAGGTGAGCCGCTACTTTAGCCGCCGTTTGGAACTCGCGGTTGCCCAGTTCGGGGTGCTGATGAATATCCCGTCGCCAGGTAACAACCTTTTTTTCGAGACCCTCGGCCAACTTATCCATTCGGGCGTTTACAGGTGACGATTGCGCCCAAGCCGCCGAAGTGGTGCCCATAACCGTTCCAAACAACCAGAAAGACAGGGATACGTACTGATATTTTTTCATAGAATTATACAAATTGTACTGTAGTCGATCAATTTTATAAGCAATATACATTAATTCCAAACAATCTATTGAATTGTCGTGGTGTTACGTAATTTTGCCACCCAGTTACCTATTTATTCATACGGTTTATCGCTAACCTTCTTATGAGAAAATTTCTATTTGCAAATTGGCTATTCGTTCTGTTCTTCAGCGTACCCGCGCTGGCGCAGGACGTTAGCGTAAGCGGCCGGGTTACTTCATCCGACGACGGTTCTGGTTTGCCCGGCGTGAGTGTGCAGGTGAAAGGCACACCGCGCGGCACCACCACCGACGCGACCGGCAATTACCGCATCAGCGTGCCGGCGGATGGGCGGCTGGTATTTAGCTTTATTGGCTACACCAGTCAAGAAATAGCCGTTGGCAATCGATCCAGCGTAAACATCTCGCTGCAAAGCGACGCGACGAACCTCAACGAAGTCGTCGTGCGGGTCGGTTACGGAGCTGCCGTCACCAAGAAAGAAGCGACCGGCGCGACGGCCAACATAAAAGGGGATGTGATTGAAAACTTACCTCTCCAAAGCTTCGACCGGGCGTTGCAGGGCCGGGCCGCCGGGGTTCAGATTACGTCGAGCAACGGCGCACCGGGCGGAGCCGTGCAGGTTCGCATCCGGGGCATCGGTTCGATTTCGGCCGGCAACGACCCGCTGTATATCGTTGACGGCGTGCAACTGAATACGCGCAACGACGGGAGCGGTAACGTCAGCAACAACCCGCTGGCCTTTTTGAATCCGAACGATATCGAAAGCATTGACGTGCTAAAAGATGCCGCTACCGCAGCTATCTACGGCGCACAGGCGGCCAATGGCGTGGTGCTCGTGACGACCAAGCGCGGCAAAGCGGGTGCAAAAACGCGGGTTAACCTGAACCTGTACAAGGGTTTCGTGGAGCCGATCAGAACCTTGGACGTGATGACAACCCAACAGTTCATCGCCACCCGAATCGAGGCCCTGCAAACGAACCGCCCAACAACCGCGCCGGCCATCACGCGGGCGCTGGCCCTGACGGCGCTGGGTTTCTCGCAGGATTTGACCGACGAAGCCATTGCTGCCTTGCCCAACTACGACTGGCAGGGAGCCGCCTACCGGCCCGGTTCGATCAACAACGTTGACCTTTCGGCCCAGGGCGGAAACGATAAGACAACGTTTTACTTGTCGGGGTCGTACAACCAGCAGGACGCGTCGTTGATCAACATTGACTTTACGCGCCTGTCGGGCAAGATGAACCTGACCCATAAGCTAAACAATAAACTGACCGTCGATGCCGGCTTAACCGTGAGCACCATCCAGCAGCGGGGACCCTACGGCAGTTCGGACGGAACGACGGCTTTCGGAGCCGCGCAGTATTCGGCTCCGCTGATTTTGCCCTTCAACCCAATCTACAACCCCGATGGCAGCTACTACGGTCTGCCCGGCTCGGGCGTGACGATGATCGGCGATTTACAACAAAATATCATCGCCAACTCGAACCTGATTAAATCCGAAACGCGGGTTAATCAGTTGGTAAGTAACCTGAGTCTGAACTACCTCATCGCGAAGGGGTTGAGCCTACGCATCTTCGGCGGTTTAGATTACCGAACCATCAACTCGTCGTTCTTTGGTGACCCGCGCACGTCGGACAACTTTGCTACCAGGGGCCGGTTGAATCAGTTCGTCAATAACAACAGCAACGTCACCACCAACGCCACCTTGAATTACACCCGCGTTCTGGGCGGCCGGCATACGGTGAGTGCGCTGTTGGGTGCGGAATACCGGCAGGAAGTCAACGAGACCACAACCCTGAACGCCGTTGGTTTTCCAACGCCCGACCTGAACACGGCCAACGCGGCCGCCGAGCCGTCGTCGGTGGGCGGAGCCTGGACCGGCTTTAAACGGGCTGGGGTGTTTACCAACCTCAAATATGAATACGCCCAACGGTACATTCTGAGCGCTATTCTGCGGTACGACGGTTCTTCCCGGTTCGGCACGGAAAACCGGTGGGGTTACTTTCCGTCGGTGTCCGCCAAGTGGAACCTGACCGAAGAGAATTTCCTGCGGGATAACCGAATCGTTAGTGACCTCGGCCTGCGATTCAGCGTGGGTAGTACCGGTAATGATCAGGTCAACAACTTCGCGGCCCGGCAATTGTACGGGCTGGGCGGTGTTTATCAGGGTAACTCTGGCATCGGGGTTAGTCAGTTAGGAAACCCAAATCTGCGTTGGGAACGTAACGTGACTTACAATCTCGGCTTAGACTATGGTCTATTTAATGGTCGGCTGAAAGGCTCAGTAGAGGTGTTTCAACGGACCAGCCGCGATTTGCTGCTGATCCGGTCCATTCCCGCAACGAACGGATTCAGCGACATCTTTGAGAACATCGGTGAGGTAGTCAACCGGGGTTTTGAATTCGACGTTACGTCAACCAACGTTACCGTCGGGCAATTCCGCTGGGAAAGTAATTTTAACGTAACCTTGCTCGATAACAAAGTCACCCGTCTGTTTGAAGGTACCGACGTCTTGCCCGGTAATTTGTCGGTCCGGGTTGGTTACCCCTTGTTTACCAACGTGAGTGTACCCTACGCGGGCGTTAATCCCGCCAACGGGCGACCCATGTGGTACGATCTGAACGGCAACATCACCTACATCGTCCGCACGGCCGATCAGCGACCGCTGGGCCACTCGGCCATCTCGAAAGCTTACGGCGGTTTCACCAATACGTTTACCTTTGGCGGGTTTGAATTGCTGGGCTTATTCCAGTATGATTTTGGCAAAACGGTGCTTAACGCCCAGGAATTCCGTTTGGCTGATAACGCCGGGGTGTTGCGCAACAGTCTGACGTACTACTACGAAAACCGTTGGACGACGCCGGGTCAAATCACGAGCGTGCCGCGCCCGGCCGAAAACCGGACGGAAATCAGCGGGCGCGTCAGTTCGTACCAGCAAAACGGTCGCTTCTACCAGGATGCGTCGTACATCCGACTCAAGCAGGTGTCGCTGTCGTACAACCTGCCGTCGGCCCTGATTCAGCGCTTGAAGATGTCGAGCGTAAAAGTGTATGCCCAGGCCATCAACGCCATCACCTGGACCAAATGGACGGGCTTCGACCCGGAGTTTGCCGGGACGGATAATCAGGGCCTCATTCCTCAGTCGCGTAGCTTCACACTGGGCCTGCAATTTGGTCTTTAATCATTTGGTCAATACTCCTTCATGAAAGCCATCTTACCCATTTTCGTCCTCACTACGGCGCTGTTCCTTGGTAGCTGTAGCAATTTGTTGGACATCGAGCCGCGTCAGTCGATTGATTCGTCGGTGGCGCTGACCACCCGCGAAGGCATCAACGCGGCCGTTACGAACGTGTACACGTATTTTAAAAGCATCAACCTGTATGGTCGAGATTTGCTGGCTATTGCCGAAGCGTTGGCCGACGAAACTCGGATCATCAACCGGGCGGGTGGACGCTACGTGAACGAAGGTCAGAACGTAATCAACAGCCACCTTGGTGGTTGGGCAACCTATTACGCTGGCATCAACAATATTAATCTGATCTTGGAATCCCTACCGACCAGTTCTTTCACGGCGGCTGAACAAACAGCCATTGAAGGGGAACTGAAGTTTTTGCGGGCGTTGCTGTATTTCAACCTGACGCGAGTGTACGCTTACGAACCCAAAGTAATCGTTGCTGCTCAGGACCGGGGAAGCGTACCGCTCGTGTTAACC
>CAXUEB010000001.1:3714-5601 GCA_964249775.1 uncultured Spirosoma sp. | reverse complement strand
GTGTTAACCGGCACCAGTTCGCCCGGACAGATTCAGTACCCCAAACGCGCGACGGTGGCCGAGGTGTATACCCAACTGTACGCCGACTTGACCGACGCGGTGGCTAAAGCTCCAACGACGGGTTCGCCCAACCGGGCCACGAAAGGAGCTGCCCAAGCCTTGTTTGCCCGCGTTGCGCTCTACAACGAGGACTTTCCCAACGCCATCAAGTACGCGACGGATGCCTTGGCGTCGGGCGTAGGCCGGTTCGTGGGCACGACGGATTACGTGGCCTCCTGGCGTAGCAACAGCCACCCGGAGTCGATCTTCGAGATTTTGTTTCAGACCCGGCAAGAATCGTTGGGCGTGAACGACGCGCTCCAGTCGGCCTACACGACGATTGAATCGGTCGCCCAGGCGAACAGCTTGGCGGCCCTGCGCCCAACCCCGCTCCCACCCGCCAACGGCTACGGCGGCATCGTGCCAACGGACGCGTTCCTGAACCTACACCCGACCGGCGACGTTCGGCGGCAGTTGTACCAATTAGGCCTGAATCGGTCGAACATAGTGGTCACCGAATGCACGAAGTTTCTGGGTAAATCGGGCGTCATCTATATGGACAACGTCCCGGTGATTCGGGTGTCGGAGTTGTACCTGATCCGGGCCGAAGCGCTGGCCCGCAGCAACGGCGACCTGACGGCGGCCCTCGCCGACGTAAACCGCATTCGAACCCGAGCGGGTTTGACGGCCCGGCCCGCTACGCTGACCAACACCGAAATTCAGGACGAAATTACGCTGCAACGCCGGTTGGAACTTGCTTTTGAAGGCCACCGCTGGTTCGACCTCAAACGGCGCGGTCAGAACGTGGTCAAGACGACCGGCAACGTTCCCTACGGCGATACGCGCACGCTGGCTTTCATTCCGAACAGCGAACTCTTAGCCAACAAAAACATAGTTCAAAACGCAGGTTACTAATTCATGAAAACGAAAGTTCTTTACGGCGTTTTAGCCCTTCTTTCGCTGGTGGTCACGGCCTGTTTCGACGACCGAATCATCACGTACGACGGCCCGGCGCAGGTCGAATTTGAAGCAACCGTCCGCACCAACCCCGCCGTGGGTCGGACGTATCCGCTTCTTTCAACCAGCAACAGCGTCACGGCCGGGCCGACGGTGGTCACCCAACTCAATCTGGTGGGGCCGCACCGCAGCAGTGACCTGACCGTGCGGGTCCTGCCCGAAACCCCGCCTACGACGGCCCCGGCAAGCAGCTACACCTTGCTCAACGGCGGCAACGTCGTGATTCCGGCGAACACCAGTGTTGGGTCGCTGAGTATTGCGGTGGCCCGCGCCACGAGCGCGACGGCGGCTCTGACCAACTTAGTGCTGGTCATCGACAGTACCAGCACTGATTACAAAGCCAACTCCAACTACCGGCGGTTGGGCTACACGATCCGTCCTTGAATTAACACAAAGCACGGAAGAAGTGGCTAAGCGGCAATAAAACGGTGTCTCCTCTAAATAGCCAACTCGCCTGACTGGATTTCTGGTCAGGCGAGTTGCTGTTTACGGCCGTTAAGAAACGACCGCAGTGCGGCATTTGCTTTGGCGAAATCCGTTATATAGCCAAATTTATTTCTTTGAATCGTTCGTCTACTAATTGTTTGTATCAATACTTTCTAAACGGATAGTATATTTGTCGCTTTAAATTTACTTCGCTTTCTTTTCCATTTAACTTCACCGAATCAATGAGAAAACTTCTCCTTGGCAGTTGGCTACTTCTGTTGCTGTTTTGCCTGCCAGCTTTGGCGCAGGACATCACCATCAGCGGCCGGGTCACTTCATCCGACGACGGCTCCGCCTTACCCGGCGTAAGCGTACAAGTAAAAGGCACCACCCGCGGCACCACAA
>CAXUEB010000001.1:0-3704 GCA_964249775.1 uncultured Spirosoma sp. | reverse complement strand
CACGCCGACGGCAACTACCGGGTGACGGCATCGCCGAGCAGTCGACTGGTCTTTAGTTTCATTGGCTTTACGAGCCAGGAAGTAGCGGTTGGTAACCGCACGAGTCTAACTGTTTCGCTCAAGAGCGACGCGTCAAACCTGAACGAAGTAGTGGTGGTGGGCTACGGTTCGCAAAGCAAAAAAACCATTACCGGAGCAATCTCGTCGGTGGAAGGGGCCGTTATCGCCAACAAGCCGGTGCAGAGCTTCGACCAGGCCTTGCAGGGCCGGGCGGCCGGGGTAAACATCATCACGCCCAACGGGGTACTCAACAACGCGCCGGTTATCAGGATACGGGGTGTCTCGTCCATCAGCGGCTCGTCGTCGCCCCTGATTGTGGTCGATGGGTTGCCCATCAACTCGGGCAACGTATCGTCGGGGGGCTTCACGGTCAATAACCCGCTGGGTGACATCAATCCTAATGACATTGAATCGCTCGAAATTCTGAAGGACGCCGGCGCGACGGCCATTTACGGATCGCGGGCCGCGGCAGGCGTCATCCTGATTACAACCAAGAAAGGCAAAGAAGGCCGGGCGCAGGTAAGCTACGACGGCTGGGCGGGGGCGACGCAGCCGTTCCGATTGTTCGACATGCTCAACGCGCAGGAGTTCATGACCATCAAGAACGAAGCCGCCCGCAACGCCGGTCTGCCCGATCAGTTCTTTCCGACCATCAACCCCGACGGCAGCACGGTGGATACCGACTGGTATGATTACGTGTACCGCACCGGTTTCCAGCAAAACCACAACATCAACGTCAACGGCGGCACCAAAGACACGCGCTACGCCTTCTCGGTCGGCTACACGAATCAGCAGGGCATGATTCAGAAAAACGATTTCCAGCGGACAACGGGTCGGATGAACATCTCTCACCAGTTAAACAAAGCCATCCGGCTGGGATCGAACATTACCTTCGCCAACAGCTTTAACCGCGCGCCCAACACCGGCACGACGGGTGCGTTCAGCACGGGGGGTTTGGGCCGGTTGCCCTTAGTGCTGGCTCCAAACGTATCGCCCTACAATCCCGACGGCTCGTACAACATCAACCGGGCCAGCAATAATTTAGGCTTGGGCAAGAACCTGATTGGCCCCGGCGGGTACTATAACCCCCTGCCCGACCTTGAGCTGAGTAAGTTTACGTCGGAAAATAACCACATCATCGGCAACGTGTTTGCCGACGTAAATCTGCTGAAAGGGTTAACGTTCCACACGTCCTACGGCATCGACCGGACGACGGTGGAAGACATCGACTTCCGCAACAGCCTTCACGGCGAAGGTGGTACCAACGGCGGGCAGGCGTTCAACATTTTCTCCAATATTAAACTGTGGAATCTGCAAAACTACCTGACTTACGATTTTGGCTTCGGCAAAAACTCGTTCCAAACGGTTGTCGGAACGGAGCAGCAGAAGTTTACCTACGATAGCTGGGGCGGGTCGCGGCAGGGTTTGTCGGACCCTTTCTTCACGACGTACCAAGGCAACTTCACGACCAACAACCCGCCCGCTGGTAACTTCCAGACGCAAACGGGTTTATCGTCGTACTACGGCCGGATCAACTACGATTTCGATAAGAAGTACCTGTTTAACCTGAACTTCCGGCGCGACGGCTATTCGGCTTACGCGCCTGGTAATAAGTGGGGTAACTTCTTGGGCGGCTCGGCCGGCTACCGACTTTCAGAAGAAACATTCTGGAAGAACTCACGGCTGGGTTCGGTCGTCAATGAGTTGAAGCTGCGGGCCAGCTACGGGCAGGTCGGCAACACCGGCATTGGCAGCTTCGCGTCGTTCAGCCTGTTTAATTCGGGTCTCTACGGAACCGTGCCGACGTTCGTCTTTGCGCAGGCGGGTAACCCCAACCTGCGGTGGGAAATCAGCACCAACTTAGACCTGGGGGTAAACTTCGGTCTGTTCAACGACCGCATCACGGGTGAATTCACGTACTACCAAAAGCGCGTTGACGATCTGGTCTTGCCCGAACCGACGGCTCCGTCGCGTGGCATTCCAGGCAACAGCATCGCCACGAACGTCGGCGCGATGGAAAACAAAGGCATTGAGTTGGCCATCACCTCGAACAACATCACGCGCGGCAAATTCAACTGGACGACGAACTTCAACTTCGCCACCCTGCAAAATAAAGTCCTGGCGCTGGCCAACAACAACGCCGACATCTTTGGCTTCACGGGTGGTTTGGAAAGCGCGAACATCATTCGAGTCGGCGAATCCATCGGGAGTATTTTTGCCATTCGGACGGCGGGCGTAAACCCGGCCAACGGACAGCGCATCTTTGTCCGGACGGTGACGTTGGCCGACGGGACGACGCAGGACCAGCAGATTCAGTACAACCACGCAGCCGCCCCCGCGCAGCGGTGGACCTACGTAGCCGACGGCCGGGTGGCTCCGGCCATTTCGGGCAGCGACCGTGTCGTGGTGGGCAACGCCTTACCCAAGTGGTTTGGTGGTTTCGACAACACGTTCCGCTACGGTAATTTGGAGTTGGGTGTTTTCCTGCAATACTCGGGCGGCAACGTCATCTACAACGGCACCAAGGCCGGCCTGCGCGATCAGCGCCCCTGGAACAACCACACGGACATGCTGAACCGCTGGCAGCAAGCCGGCGACGTAACGAATATTCCGCGCCCGGTGCTGAACGATAACGTTTCCAACGGTTCGGCGAACCCGATTACCGAAAACGTCGAAAAAGGTGATTTCATCCGGGGCCGTAACCTGTCGCTTTCGTACACGCTGCGCAACGATCTGCTCCGTCGGATTAGCATCGCGTCGCTGCGGATGTACGCGCAGGTGCAAAACGCGTTCGTCATCACCAACTACACTGGGGCCGACCCGGAGATTTCGACCAACCGTGACAGCAACACCGCGCCGGGTATCGACCGCAACTCAACGCCCCAAGCCCGGACGTATACGTTCGGCCTTGGCTTAAACTTCTAATTAGCTGATCGGCTCGCCCTTGTTCTCGCTTACTCCAATCAATTGTGAACAAGGGCGAGCCGATCCAAAATGACGATCACATCCCATGAAATTTTCTCAGTTTCAACCAATATCGCTGCTTACCCGGCGCGGGCTGCTTAAATCGGCTTTCGCTACGGCGCTGTTCGGCCTGTCGTTGACGGCCTGTAATGAAGACGAGTTACTAAATCCGACGCCCCTAACTTCGCTGGCCGACATCGAAGCCTTCGCTAACCCCGACCGGGTCTTAGCTCAAGTCAATGGGTTGTACGCCAGCGTTAAGTCCGGTCAGTTTTTGGGCGGCCGGTACCTGATTTACGTTGACGTGCGGGGTGAAGAGTTTCTCAACATTACCAACAACGGCGTAACGGCACTGGCCGCTTGGAACCACACGGAAAACTCCCTGGCCAACGAGCCGACCAACCTTTGGAACGCGGCTTATTTGGCCATCAACCGGGTTAATTTGTTTCTGGCCGGGATTGACGCCAACCCAACCGTGGTTGAAACAGCGCTGGCCAATCAATACCGGGGCGAAGCCCGTTTGCTGCGCGCCCTGACGTACCTGCAACTCGTGCAGCTCTACGCCCAGCCGTTCACGAAAGACAACGGAGCCAGCCCTGGCTTGCCCCTTCGTTTACAGGCGGAAGTCGGCACGGGCAACAACGATTTGGCTCGCAGCACCGTTGCCCAAGTCTACGATC